>JBEKIX010000062.1:0-18668 GCA_050011535.1 Acidobacteriota bacterium | reverse complement strand
GTCCCGACCGTCAACGTGGACGTCGACCGCGACAAAGCCGCCCAAGTGGGAGTCACGCAGCGTGACGTCGCCAACAGCATGCTGATCTCGCTCAGCTCCAGCGGGCAGGTGGCGCCCAATCAGTGGTTGAACCCGGCGAACGGCGTGAGCTATGCAATCACGGTGCAGACGCCGCAGTACCGCGTCGACTCTTTTGATGCACTCCAGCGCACGCCCATCACCGGAGCCGGCGCGGGATTGACGCAATTGCTCGAAAACTTCGTAGACCTGCGGCGCACCTCGACCATGGCGATTGTGAATCACTACAACGTCCAGCCTGTCTTTGACGTTTATGCCAATGTCGATCGCCGCGATCTGGGGGGCGTGGCCACCGACGTCGACCGCGTGGTAGGCGAAGTAAAGCCGAGCCTGCCGCCGGGTACCACCGTTCAGGTGCGCGGACAAGTCGAAACGATGCAATCTTCCTTCAAGCGACTCGCGCTTGGCCTGGTTTTCGCCATTTTGCTCGTGTACCTGTTGATGGTCGTGAATTTCCAGTCCTGGCTTGATCCGTTCATTATTCTCATGGCCGTGCCCGGCGCTCTTTCTGGGATTCTCTGGATGCTGTTCCTCACCGAAACGACCTTGAGCGTCCCCTCTCTCATGGGCTGCATCATGTCGATCGGCGTCGCGACGGCAAACAGCATTTTGCTCGTCGTGTTCGCCAACGACATGCGCAAAGAAGAAGGCGCCGACGCGCGCGCGGCGGCACTTTCGGCCGGATTCACCCGACTCCGCCCTGTCCTGATGACCGCGCTGGCCATGATCATCGGCATGCTGCCGATGGCGTTCGCCTTCGGCGAGGGCGGCGAACAGAACGCGCCGCTGGGCCGCGCCGTGATCGGCGGGCTGATCATGGCGACGCTCACGACTTTGTTTTTTGTCCCGGTGGTATACAGCTATCTCCGCAAGAATCCACCGGTCGACAAGGATCGCCGGTTCGAGGAAGAATTGCGTGCGGGCGAGGAGACCCCGCAGCACGGATGAGGACCTATGGAAGCACATGAACAGAGTCAAAGATCCGAACAGCATGGACCTGCGCTGACAGGTCCCGGGCGCGATAGAGTTCCGCGGGGCCGGCGCGCCGCCCTGGTTATTGGCCTGCTGGCGCTGACATTCGCGGGTCTGTTCCTCTTCGGTTATCGCCACTATCTGCGGCGGCAAAGTGTCGTGGCGGAGGCGGCGCAATCCGAGCAGACATCCCTCCCCATCGTCAACGTGACGAAGGTCGGCCGTGGCGCTCCTGAGGTCGAATTGACGCTTCCCGGCAACGTCTCACCGGTAACCGAGGCCTATGTCTATGCGCGAGCGGCCGGATACGTGCGGCAACGATACGTCGATATCGGCGACCGCGTATCCGAGGGCCAGTTGCTGGCTGAGATCGAGGCGCCCGAACTGGACAAGCAGGTGGCGCAGGCGCGAGCCACCCTTACACAAGCGAACAATCTGCTCGACCAGGCAAAGGCGGACGACGTGGATGCCCGCGCCAAATTGGAACTGGCGCGTGTTACCTGGGACCGATTCAAGGCTCTGGTCGATCACGGAGCGATCTCGCGCCAGGACGGCGACCAGCAACTGGCAACCTTTCGCAGCGCCTCAGCTGCCGTCGATTCGGTTGCGGCACGCATCGGTTCCGCAGATGGTAACATCGTCGCCGTGCGCGCCAACCTCGATCGTCTCGTAGCCCTGCAGGACTTTGAGAAGGTCCGAGCGCCATTCAGCGGCGTGATCACGGCACGCAACTTCGATGTTGGAGCGCTGATCTCAGCCACTGGCTCCAGTCTGGGACAGGTTCCGGCGCTTGGAGCAGGGCAGTCAGCCGCCTCACAGGGGAGCGAGTTGTTCCGGATCGCCCGGATCGATGTGTTGCGCGTTCTGATCAACGTACCCGAAAAGGATGCGCCTGGCATTCGCGTCGGCGATGGGGCCATCGTCCAGGCCCAAGCTTTGCCCGGCCGCCGGTTCACCGGGCGCATCACGAGGACGGCAAGCGCCGTCGATCTCAACTCGCGCACGATGTTGACCGAAGTCGAGGTGCGAAATGCCGGCTTCGTTCTGTTGCCGGGCATGTTCGTTCAAGTGCGCCTTGCGTCCATGCGCGCCCAACCTCCGCTGCTGATTCCCGGCGCAGCTGTAATCACCAACGCCAAAGGGTTGTTCGTCGCCGTGATCGAGGATCTGCGGCCGGGGGAGTCGCAAAACGGCACACCGGAAGCCCGGCGCATTCACCTGCAGGAAATCGAGGCCGGCCGCGACTACGGCCAGGAACTCGAGGTTCTCAGGGGGCTGCAGGGCTGGGAGTACGTGGTGATGAACCCGGGTGATGAAATCGAGGAGGGAGCGATTGTATTGCCCGTTGGTGGCTCCAAGTCCGAAGATGCGGGCGGCCGGAGAGGAAACACTGCGCCCACCGGCGGTGTACCCCTGCCGAGGCCCGGAAAAACCCAAGAGAGGCGTTAGGTCTAAAATGGCACACCTCAAGATACCATTATTCGTGGTTCTGATCGGAATCGTAGCCTTTGCATCGCCGGCCGCCGCGCAAAATCCCTCGACGGGAACCCCTGCCATCCACTGGTGGGAACAGTTGTCACAGCCCTATCAGGCAAGAATCGTGCCGCTGGTCTCCCTCGAGAATTCGCCGCGGCTTGAAAGCCTGTTGTCCGGCGGCAAGCTTTCCCTGTCCCTGGATGACGCGATCGCGCTGGCCCTCGAAAACAATCTCGACGTCGCGCTGCAGCGCTTCGATGCGGATATCGCCTCATCGGATCAACTGCGCGCCAGCGCCGGCGTCGCGTTGCGCGGAGTTCCGCTTACGGTCGGCGAAGCGCCGTTGGGTATGGGCAGCCCCGCGGGACCGATTCTGAATCTGCCGGTGACGGGTTCGCCGTTTTCAAGTTCAGTATTGACCAGTCTGCCGGAGCTGAATTCCATCCTGTCATCACAGTCAAGCGCGGCCATCACCGGGCCGACGCCGCTTTCGAATGGCCCGTTCATCCCTTCATTCGAGCCCTCCATCGTCGGCTCGCTCAATCGGTCGCGCCAGGCTCTTCCGCAAGTCAATCCTGCATCCGTGGGAACCACAACTCTCCGCGGGAACTCGACCCTGGGCAACTTGGGATTCCAGAAGGCCTTTACCACCGGCACGCAGCTGTTCGCCGGTTTCAATGCAAACTCACAGAATTCCAATGCCACGAGCAATTTATATAATCCTTGGGCCACTTCCAGTTTCAGCCTGAATCTGACTCAGCCATTGATGCGGGGTTTCGGCCGCTCAGTAAACCGCCGCTATATTCTCATCGCGCGCAACGACCTGCACGTGAGCGATCTGGTCTTCCGGGAGCAGGTGATCAGCACCGTAGCCGGTGTGGTTCGTCTTTATTTCGACCTGGTCTCACTTCAGGAAGATGTGCAGGTAAAACAGCAAACGCTGGCCCTGGTGCAAAGGCTCTATGACGATAACAAGGTCAAAGTGGATCAGGGAACCATTGCCCCGATCGAACTGGTGCGCGCCCAGGCGCAGATGGCCTCCGCCCGCCAGGACTTTGCCAATTCCCAGGGCTTCGAGCTGCAGCAGGAGCTGGTGCTAAAGAGCGTCCTGACGAGGCGGGGCACCGAGGATCCGCTGGTGCGGGACGCGCGTATCATACCTTCCACGGAAATCGAGATCCCGGCTCATGATGACGTTCAGCCGATCCAGGACCTGATCGCGGCCGCTTACAAGAATCGCCCAGAACTCGAGGAAGGACGGCTCCAGCTTGCCAACTCGGAGATCGGAGTGAATGCCTCGCGCAACGCGCTGCTGCCGGAAGTCGACTTCGTGGCTTCGGCGCAGAACAACGGTTTCGCCGGGCAGTGGAACTCGCTGGGAGCGTCAGGAACGACATTGCTGGACCCCGCGTTTCTTGGCGGAATCGGCACGGCGCTGGCACAGGATTTCCGCCATGATTATCCGGCTTACGCGGTCGGCATCCAACTGAACCTGCCGCTGCACAATCACGTTGCCGAGGCCGACTACGCGCGCGATCAGATTCAGTTGCGCCAGACGCAGGTCCGCTTTCAACAACTCCAGAACCAGATCCGGCTCGAAGTGGAATCTGCGCTCATCGCGCTGCAACGATCCAGGTCGGCTTATGATGCCGCCACGGAAGCCCGGAAACTCCAGGAACAGTCGCTTCAGATTGAAATGGAAAAGTTCGACAGCGGCGTTTCCACGAGCTTCCTGGTCATGCAGTATCAGAGCTTCCTGGCACAGGCACAGTCGACCGAAGTGGCAGCCAAGAGCAGTTATGTGAAGGCCAAGACTGCTCTTGAGCGCGCCATCGGCATGACGCTCGAGAATCATCACATCTCGTTGGATGAAGCCTTCCGCGGCCAAGTGTCACGACCTCCCACTCCCGTTGGGCGGAACGCCAAGACTCAAGGGCCGCCGCAAGCGAATCGTTGAAGGCAATGTCGCACCGCGCAACTTTTTAGCCGCAACAAGGATACAATGCTTTCGGATCTACGACGGAATTAACCGCAGAGACTCGAAAACTCGAAGAATCTCGCAGAAGCCGCTGCCTCTTGGAGATTCTTCGAGTTTTCGAGTCTTTGCGGTTCGTCTTGCCTTTCGGTGATACGATCCGAATCTCAGAAAAATGCTAAACAGTTACACTACCGGATAGGCGTCTATCGGGCGTTAAGTTCCGAAATTGTTGCCGAAATGCGACCGGCGCCCATGGTAGCACTGTCGACGGTCTGCTTGACTTGGATCGGCGCTTGGCCTAAAAAGAAGGTGCCCACCAACGTAAGGAGCATGCAATGATCTGGAAAAAATCCGAAGCTGACGAGGCCTCTGCTCAAGCGCAGTCCCAATCCCAGAGCCCGCCGGTGCCCTCGCCGCGCGGCTTGCCGCAGGCGACCAAGGAACATGCCCTGATCGGTCCCACGATCGACATCAACGGCAACCTCAGCGGGGATGAGGATCTGCTGGTCGAAGGACAAATCGAGGGGAAAATTGAATTGCGGCAGCATGGCGTCACAATTGGCAAGAGCGGCCGGGTAAAAGCCGATATTCACGGACGTACGATAGTGGTCCAGGGAGAGGTCCACGGCAATCTCTACGGCGAGGAACAGATTATTCTCCGTCAGACGAGCACGGTGCGCGGCAATCTCCTGGCTCCACGAGTCACTTTGGAGGACGGATCCAACTTCAAAGGCAGTATCGACATGACCGCGGGCAATGCACCGGCGACTCTTGTTTCCCAGGTTTCCGGCGTAAACGCAATGGCCACGCAAACTCCCCAGAACGAAAAGGCCGCGGATAAGATCTGATCGTATTTGGCAGGGCAGTCCGTGCCACAGGTGCTGCAGGAATACGGACCGCCTTCCCGGAAAGCGAATGACTCGACCAATACTCCAGGACTCGCCTTCTCAGCCCGCCGTGTACAAATCGCTTGGGTTGAGCACTCTCCTGCGTTTTTTGCGGGATGACCGGAAACCCACTATTCTCGATCTTGGGCCCGCGCTCGGCGCGAATGTAGAGTTCTGGTCACGCCACCAATGCCGCCTCCACATCGAGGACTTTTACCGCGATTTCATAGCCAGGACATCCAGTGAGAACAAGGAGTCCAGAGCTTCGATTTTTGCGGATCTGCTGGCGTTCAATGAAGAGCTGAGCTTCGATATCGTTCTGACCTGGGACCTGTTCAACTATCTGGATCTGACACAACTCGAGGGTCTGGTTCGGCACGTGAGCCGCTTCTGCAAACCTGGGGCCGCACTATTTGCGCTGATTTCGTCTCAGCCTGATATCCCCGACCAACCCACCGTTTTCCGGATTCTCGACACGGAAAGGATGGTTTATGAAACGCGCACACAGATAACCAGGCCCTGCCCCCGTCACCAGCCCAGGGAGGTCGCCAAGGCAATGGGACTATTCCAGGTGTCGAGTTCATTCTTGTTGCGCAACGGCATCCAGGAATACGTCTTCGTGCGAGGCGAAGACCCCCGGCCCTGACGCATGGACTATTAGAATGCCGGCGTCACTTCTTTCTCGTCAGCCTGAACACCTTCGGTTAGTCTTCCTTGCCCTTCTCTTTCCATGTCCGCTGCTGTGTGAAGTGGTCTTTGTCCAAGAGCGTCGCAACGTGGGCAGAAACATGGCCGCCTTTTGCCGGGTCCGGAACGTGGTCAGTTGGGTAATAAGCCCTGAAGGGACAAGTCGTGAAGGTAACAAGTCGTTGACACGGAAGAAAGACACGCCTACGATGAGGGTCGTCCACAGAAGCTTCATCAATTGAATCCATTATTAAACAGTTGAGGTTTTGGGCTGGGCTTTCCCCATGTTCCCTTACCTCGGGAAAAAAAGTGGTCAGGGTCCTCAGAGTTCCCGTCTGCCCCTGGTGCGCCGGTTTTTCTGAGGGCTGTAAAGCTCAAAATGAGCACAGAGAAAGGCGAAGCATGAGATTAGATCATCGCTCTCCGCGACTGGCGCTCAGAGCTACTTTAATAGGAGCGCTGATGTTCCTGGCATCGCTGGCAGTCGTTCAGGCTCAGACTGCCAACACCAGCACGGTACTAGGAGGTGTGATGGACCCGTCTGGAGCGGTTATACCGGGCGCGGACATCGAACTCAAAGATGCCGCTACTGGAGAGGTCCGCACAATGGTCACGAACGAAACCGGCCGATTCACGTTCGTGGCGGTGAAACCGGGAAAGTATTCGATCATTGCATCGGCAGCAGGCTTCCAAAAGGCAGTCGTCGAATCTCAAATCGTCGAGGTCTCCAAATCGTACACCTTGAATTTCAGTCTGAAGATCGGCTCCACCTCGGAACAGATTATTGTGACTGCAACGGCCGGCGCACAGCTGCAGACGCTCGATGCCACCCTGGGGGATACGCTCGGAGGGGATCTGCTGTCGATGCTCCCGAGCCTCGAACGAAACGTCACGAGCCTCCTTCTGTTGCAGCCGCTCGCCATGCCCCAGCAGGCAGACGGCGTGAGCAGCCGATACGGAGGACAGGTGGCCGGAGCGCAGAGTGACCAGAACGTGTTCGTGCTGGACGGCGGCAACGTGACCAGCGGCGTTTCCGGCAACTCCGACTATTGGACGAACTACAACGGCGCCCCTGAAGGCGCGGTTCCCACACCCTCGGAAAGCATCCAGGAATTTCGCGTGGCCACCAGTAACCAGGTTGCCAGTTTCAGCGGTGCGGGAGGCAGTCAAGTGATGCTTGTGACGAAGCGCGGCGGTGACGCGTATCACGGCTCCCTCTACGAGTTCCTGCAGAACAGCGATCTTAACTCAAACAGCTGGACGCGCAACCGGCTGCATCAGCTCAAGCCGTTACAGCAGGACAATCGTTTTGGCGCCTCGTTCGGCGGCTCGATACCTAAACTGGGAACCACGCAGAAAACCTACTTCTTTTTCAACTATGAAGGCCGGCGCCGGAACGATTACAGCCAGTACAGCAAGACTGTGCCGACCGACTCTCTCAAACAGGGCATCCTTCGGTTTCGAGACGCATCCGGCAACATCATTTCCTACAACCTTGCGACTTCAACGCAGTGCGGTTCAAGTGGCACTCTTGCCTGTGACCCTCGCGGCCTTGGGTTGAACCCGCTGGTAGGTCAGATTTGGAACAAATATATGCCTGCCGGCAACGACACATCCACCGGCGATGGCCTGAACACGATCGGATTCAGCGCTCCAGGCAAGTTCCCAAATAACGACAACTTTGCCGTGGTGCGGCTTGACCGCAGCCTGAGCACCAATTGGTCAGTCATGGCCAGCTACCGATATTTCAAACAGGAGCACAACGTCGGCGACCGTCAGGTGGACATCGGCGGATTGCTGCCGGGAGACAAGCTGGGAGTACCATCCTCCCCTGCATACATCCCGCGGCTGCCGCGCTATCTTGTCCTCGGCCTGACGGGACGCGTGACGCCCAGGATCACCAACGAATTTACGTTCAGCTATCTGCGAGATTACTGGTTCTGGAAGACTGATGGATCCAGGCCCCAAGTGGCAGGCACGGATAGCGCGCTGAACATCGGCGGCAACATGAATCCGGTGGACCTTACCGTGGGTCTGGTTCGGCAGCGTGAGTGGAGAGCGCACAACTGGACCTGGGCCGACAACCTCAGCTGGGTGAAAGGAAACCAGTTGCTGGAGTTTGGCGGCTCGCTCCGGCGCAACGCGACCCAGTTCTGGAGAGATGACGCCCAGTCCGCGGTCGCGCAGCGAGTGTACATGCTGACAAACGGCTCATACCTCAATATTCCATCCACGTATCAGCCCCCGATCTGCAGCTCGTCCGTGACAACCAATTGCCTGCCTTCAGGCCAGGTCAGCAACTGGAATAACCTCTATTCCGGAGTTCTTGGTCTCGTGGACAGAGCCACGCTGGTGGCCACGCGCGATGCCAATTTCAAGATCAATCCAATCGGCACTCCGTTGGGTACAGACTCGATCTACAATGAATACAGCCTCTACGCCAACGATTCCTGGAAGATATCGCCTTCATTCACGCTCAACCTCGGGCTGAACTGGAGCGCGGATGTTCCTGAGACAGAAGTGGCCGGAAAGCTGAGCATGGCGTATGACAATGGCACGGGGAACGAGATTGTTCCTTCCGAATATCTCGCACAGCGCCAGAGAGCGGCACTTGCAGGAACCGTATACAATCCCGTGATCAACTGGAAACCAATCAACAACACCGGCCGCACATATCCCTACGATCCGATCTGGAGAAATTTTGCACCGCGGATTGCGGCGGCTTGGAACCCGAGCGTGGACGAGAACAGTTTCCTGGGAAAAATATTCGGGAACAGAAAAACGGTTGTGCGCGCGGGATTTGCTCGTCTCTATGACCGCTTGAACGGTGTCCAGAAGGTGATCGACGCACAACAGGTGCTTGGCTTCACCCAGACACTGTTGTGTCCGGGACCTACTTCCACCGGGCAGTGCACGGGCAGCTCCGGCATCAGCCCGGCTACCGGATTCCGCGTAGGCATCGACGGAAGCACGATTCCACTGCCGTCTTATGCCGTGAATCAAGCGATCCCGGTCATCCCCGGCAGCAGCGCAATTTCCAATCAGGCATTTGCCAATGCTTCGACGCAGCTTTCACCGCACTTCCGGCCAGCGATCAATAACTCCTACAACCTGACCCTGCAGCGAGAGCTGAAGGGAGGACACATCCTCGAAATCGGCTACATACGGCGCGATGCCAGGAATCTGCTGGCGGGACAAACGCTCAACCAGGCCCCCTATATGATGACCTTGAGCGGCCAGAGCTTCGCACAGGCCTTTGATGCCGTCAGAGACCAAGTGGTGGCGGGGGTGGCTACCTCAGCCATTTCACCGCAGCCCTTCTTTGAATCGGCACTCGCCGGCAGCACTTTCTGCAAGGGCAATCCCAACTGCACGGCCGGTGTGGTTGCCAAGTATTCGAGCAACATCCGCACGTTGAACGTTTTCGACCTGTTCAACGGCATTCAAAGCTCGTTCGTAACTGGGCCGGCGACCGCGGCCGCCACCCAGATCAACGATTTCCTGTTTTTCTCTGACATCGGAAAATCCAGCTACAATGCCGGATTTGTTTCACTGAGGATGCGTGAACACAAGGGATTTGCTTTGAACGGCAACCTCACCTGGGCGCATTCCCTTGACAATGGCGTCGTGAACCAGGACATCGACTCCTATGTTGCCAATTCCTACAATACGAAATACGGCTGGGGCAACTCGGTCTTTGACCGCAAGTTCGTCCTCAACCTGATGGGTCTTTATAACATGCCGTTCCATGCCAGCAATTCGGTCTTCGACCAGCTGATCAAAGGTTGGTCGCTGGCACCGATATTCGGCTGGTACACCGGCCTGCCGCTCAGAGTGGTAAACGGGTCAGGCCAGGAGTTCGGGCAGGGTGCAACCACGGCGGGAGTAGGCGCAGTGCTGCTGGCGCCCAACACCTTCGGGAATTCCTCCCACCAGAATGTGGCCGGCAGCAGCGTCACCATCAACGGCGTCAGCACCAGCGTCGGCACGAACGGAAATCCAGGAACCGGCGGATCCGGACTGAACCTGTTCGGTGATCCGGCGTCAGTATTCGCCGACTTCCGGTATGTAAGGCTCAGCCAGGACACGACAGCAAGTGGCTATGTGCTGCGCGGCCAAAACCGGTGGAATGTAGATATGACCTTGTCACGGAAGTTCAAGGTCACAGAAAGCAAATCTATTTCGTTGAATGCACAGTTCTTCAACATCTTCAACCATGTGCAGTACTCCGATCCGGCCAGCCTGAGCTTGGCGAGTCCATTGGCATTCGGTGTGATCACGTCGCAATACAACATTCCGCGCCGTATCGAGGTGGGTTTGCATATCGACTTTTAGGCGTAACCCGGAGATCTCGCAAGGGCGGGTGAACTTCTGTTCATCCGCCCTGAACTGGAACGTCGAAAGATCATTTGCCGTGGAACTGGTCGTATGGCCAAGAAGCGGGTTCAGCGAAGGAAGCCTTCATTCAGAGCAAAGCATAAGAAGCATTCGCCGGGATTCCTCTCAGCAGTCAGTCTCGTAGCCGTCCTGGCCGGGGTCGTCGTCCTGGTCATCGTATTTGGTATCGTGAGACATCCTGCTGCTGATGCGGGGTTGGAGACTGGCGCGCGCCAGCTCGAGTACGAGGTCGTCAACAGCTACCCGCACGATCCGACTGCATTCCTCCAGGGTCTGCTTTGGAGTGAGGGCTGCTTTTATGAGAGCGCCGGATTGTATGGGCAGTCGACGCTGCGCCGTGTCGAGTTTCCTTCAGGGAAGATACTCAAGTCCATGAGCCTGCCGCCGGAGCTCTTCGGCGAAAGACCTGCTCTGATCGATAACCGCCTGCTTCAACTCACCTGGAAATCGAAGCGGGGCAAGGAATTCTGCCTGCGAGTATGCGAACCGGCAGCGAGGATGTGCTGAACGGCATTGCCTATGACGCCCGGCAAAAACGCATCTTTGTGCGCGGCAAACTGCGGCCGCGCATTTTCGAGATTCGCGTCAAATGAGAGGCGCGGCAAGGATCTCGATATAGTCAAACAACAGGTCCTTGATTCAGGGCGAGCCGCGCTCCTCCAATCTCAAGGAGAAGAATTCGCAAGTGCAATGGCGAAGATTCCCGGCGATAACGCACGCACAATAAGGCCGCCGGCATCACTTCTTTCTCGTCAGCCTGAACACCTCCCACCTGTCTTCCTTGCCTTTCTCTTTCCATGTCCACTGCTGGGTGAAGTGGTCCTTGTCCAAGAGCGTCACAACCAGACTATGCATGTGCCCAACGTCGGGATTTGCCATATTGGTGGCGTCCAGGAATTGAAATGAGAATGCATTTGGACTCTTGGCATCCTGCGCGGCAACCATGCGTGGCTGGTTCCCGGCGGCACAGTAGTGCGTTGCCATCAGGCGGTCGCCGTCCAGGTGATACATCGTGATCATGGTTTCGTCCTTGCCAGCATGCAAGGTTTCTTCCAGCGCGGAGTCATTCGACACCAGACGATAGGACACCGAAATCTGCTGGTTGTTGGCCCCCGTGCCTTCCCATTCCCCCACCAGATTCTTCAAACGATCGAACCCCGCCTGCGCCTTGCTCTGCGCCGCCGCCAACGCCGCCACAAGGCAGAAGGCGGCCAGAATCAGCACCCAAACACGTTTTGTGGTCATTTGCTTGCTCCTGATGGAATCGGCACGTCTTGTCCGCCTGTAACCGGTACAAATCAAGTGTTTTATGAAACCGGTCCATTGTCAAATCTGGGGCAGCGTCGCCTGGTCCCGGCAAGGTCGCAGGACTAGCCGCGAGATTCGGGGCAGCCTCTCGTGGGAGAGAGATCCCTTTTCCACACACTTCGCAACACGCCGAGCGCTATCGGCAGGGCGCCTGCCAACAGGAATACCGTATCCCCCACAATGCGCAGCCATTCCAGCTTGTGGTAGGTGCCGCTCATCAGGAACGTCAGGCGGCGTGCGTGCCAGTAACCATTGGTGATGGAATCCCAGAGCTGGATTACTCCGCCGGGGAACAGGTCCAGGATGATCATGAGCGCGAGGCCTACATTAAGACCCCAGAAACCCACGCGGATGAACTTCTCCGTCCCCTTCCAGACGGCGTCGGATTGCATGGCCCTCAAGCAGAAGACTAGGACAGCCAGCGCCAACATCCCAAAGACGCCAAATAGTGCGGCATGGCCGTGATTTGGGGTGAGCGTCGTGCCCACCTCGAAGTAGGACACGATCGGCAGGTTGATCAGGAAACCGAAAATGCCTGCGCCGACGAAGTTCCATACACCCACGGCGATGAGGAAATAAATGGCCCACTTCTGGCCCCAGGCGAGATCATGGCCGCACGTGGAGCATTGCGCCTTTCTCAGTTTGATGAAGTCCCAGGCATCCAGGGTCAGCAGCGTGAGAGGCACGACTTCCATGGCGGAGAAGCATGCCGCCAGGCCCATATTGAGCGTTCCCTGTCCCGTAAAATACCAGTGGTGTCCCGTGCCGATGATCCCGCCGCTGAGGTACAGGATCGCGTCCAGGTAAATCAGGCGCGTGGCGGTCTTGGTGCTGACCACACCCATCTGGTGGAACATGATGGCCACCAGAACCGTCGCGAAGAGTTCGAAGAATCCTTCCACCCAAAGGTGAATGATCCAGAAGCGCCAGTTGTCGATAACGGCGAAGTTGGTGTGGGGGCCATAGAAAAGGGCGGGCAGGTAGAAGACAGGGATCGCCACGGCCGCGTACAGAAAGAGTGAGGACAGTTCACGCATTCTAGGGCTCTTGATGGCAGGCTTGAGCGCCCGAAACATCAGAAACAGCCAGAAGAGGAGGCCGGCCGCCAGCAGGAACTGCCAGAACCGCCCAAGGTCCAGGTATTCGGAACCCTGGTGGCCGAACCAGAACCAGAGCTGTCCCAGCTTGTCGTTGATACCGAGGGACTCGCCGGCAAGGCTGCCGACGACGACGACCACCAGCGCCCCGAGGAGTGCGTAAACGCCGATCCTCTGACCCTTGGGGTCACCGCCACCAACCCACGCGGCCAGGAAAAGGCCGCCGCCCACCCATGCCGTCGCGATCCAGAAGATAGCGAGTTGGAGGTGCCAGGTGCGCGCCAGCGTGTAGGGCAGCACGCGGGCTATGTCGAACCCGTAAAAGCCGCCTGGCTCCACACGGTAGTGGGCGAGCACGCCTCCCAGGGATGCTTGCGCCAGGAACAAGAGCGCTACGATGCCGAAGAACGCCCCTGTGGCCCACTGACTGGGCGTGAGCTTTAGAGCAGGGGGAGCAGAGTGCATGATGTGGTGGCCGCCGCCCTCGCCCTTCCAACCCAGGTAGTCGAACTTGCCGACGACGAAGAGGATCAAACCCAACCCTGACAGGAGGGTGATGAGACTCAAGGCGCTCCAGACATAGGTCTCGGTGGAAGGACGGTTTCCCGCAATGGGCTCGTAGGGCCAGTTGTTTGTGTACGAATAGTTCTTCCCAGGGCGATTCGCCGTTGTGGCCCAGGCTGCCCAGGCGAAGTAGGCCGTCAGAGCTTTTATCTCCTCGGGGTTCTGAATATATTTGTCTGGCAGACCGGGAGCGGCGTCCTTCCTGCTGAAGTACTCGCTCCATTCGGAGAGCTGTGTGCGGTAGGCATCCACCTCGCCTGACGAGAGCCGGAGCGTACGCGAGGCGGCATCGTACCGGTTCTCCTTAAGCACCGTTGCCGTCCGCGAAGATGCGACGCTCTGCTCGTCCGGCGAGAGCTGTGCAAAGGGCTTGCCGTACTTCTCAATTGCCATCCCGTCCCGGGTCACCTCGCTAAGTCTATGCAGGTACTCCGCGCTGTAATCAGGACCCAGGTAAGCCCCGTGGCCCCACAGGCTCCCGTGCTCCATGAGACCATACTTGAGGAAGACTTCCTGACCTTTATTAATATCAGCTCCTGTAAAAACCAGTGTTCCCGTTGCATCTTCAACCCTTTCGGGGATGGGTGGAGCGTTTGTGTAGGTCAGGACCGTAACCAAGGATAAAACACAGAAACCGGCAATCATCACCAAGATCGCCGTATGTTTCCACCATGGAGAGAGACTCGAAGCGTCGGTAGAAGTGTCAATCATGATGTGCCCCCATCAATCCCTATCAGGATTTCCAGTTCCCGTCCTCATGTCGAAAGATTGCTTTGGCGCGCCCAGGCAGAAACGATCGTACCCATAATTTTTACTCTTGCAGTTTAACTGCAAATATCATAGATACAACACTCCTTTTAAATGAGGGTGGAACCGTCCGTATTGCAGCCTGATATGCAGGATGGGATTGTTCGGCATCTCGAAATTCTTGGCGCTATTCTGGGGGAAGCCGGCGCCGTGGGCAACATGACAACAGATGCCGTACTCGCAGCTCTGGCCATCGAGTATCGGTGCGAACTCCACTCCAACGATACAGATTTTGCCCAATTCAGCGGACTCCGCTGGATAAATCCCTTGCGATAGAATGCGTGCAAATTCGAGATTGCATCCAAATCTGGTCAGAGACCGAGATCAGCTTTTCTTGGATGTAACCACGAAGAAGGACTTCAATTGCTGCTCGACCTTGGTGCTCTTGCATTTGGGGCAACGAATCTTCTTCGTGTCGTGTTCACTGATGCTCATGCGAAGCGAAAATTTCTTGCGGCATTTCGTACAAAGGTATTCGTATGTCGGCATATAAATACCCTCCGGTGGACTGATTCGAAAATGACTGCTTCCACAAACGTTGTGATCGTGGTCGGGATCGTGATCGGCTCTTAATGTCCGTAAGCTACCGGCCACGATCGCGATCACGAGCACGCGCCCTACGCTGAGATCGGCGGGATGGGCTGGTCCCGGCAGGTTGCGGTATCGGCGCGGGCCTGATGGCGGGCATCATTACCCGCATGTTTCTCCGGCCGATTTTTGTTCGGCTCCTGCCCGGCACGCGGCCCATGTCGATCCGATCATTGCCGTGAGGGAGCTGTAGCTGTTACGCTCACGATGAATCTGCGCAGGTCCACCGGCGAGACAGTTGCAACTACCACAGCACTCTTGTATTTCTCAGAAGTTCGCGCCGAAGTTCTTCTTGAAAACCTCCGCAAGATTATAGCTCCAATTGTCGAGGGCTGACAATTTCCCGAAGAAAAAGCGCAATACCGGCGGCTCTTCGACGAACTTCAAGCCCTTGACCAGATTCCTGTGCCGGTACAGCCAATCCAAGCGGTCCACGCAGTATTCGATCTGCGACATGGTATACACCCTGCGGGGAACTGCCAGGCGCGCCAGCTCCAGATCCGAGTACACCTCATGGCCACTCTGGTCGCGGTCCATGGAGATAGTGCCCCTTTCCATGCTTCTCACGCCGGAAACCAGGTAGACTGCGGCTGCCAGCGCTCCCGCGGGATATTGCGATTGAGGCAGGTGGGGCAGGAAAAGCTTGGCATCGAGGTGGCAGGCCAGACCTCCGGGGGGCGTGACGACAGGGATGCCCTGCTCTATCAGCCGCTCGGCGAAGTACTTTACAAACTCGGCTGCACTGCCGGCCACATTGATATCCGTCATTTCGCGCAGTCCGACCGCCATTGCTTCGATCTCTTTGCTCGACATCCCCCCATAAGTGAGAAATCCTTCATAAAGGGGGAGCCAGGGCTTTATCTCTTCAAAACATTTCTTGTTATTGGTAGCGATGAAACCGCCCCGGACACAGGTGCTTTTTCTGCCGGAGAGATAGAAAATATCCACCAGGCTCATCATCTCCCACAGGATGTCCTGGATCGACTTGTCCTCGTATCCCTTTTCCCTCTGCTTGATGAAGTAGGCGTTCTCGGAGATCAGACTGCCGTCGTACACCAGAGGAATCCCATGGTCGGAAGCGATCCGTTTTACTTCGCGCAGATTCGCCATGGAGAAAGGCTGTCCGCCGAGCAGATTGGTCGTGGCTTCCATGCGCACAAAGGGGATTTGCTTTGCCCCGTATTTGGCGATGGTGTCCTTGAACTTCTGCAAATCCAGGTTGCCCTTGAACAATTCCGTGCTTTGAGTATTCAGGGCTTCGTCGGTGAAGATTTCCAGGACCGTGCCGCCTGCCATCTCAAAGTGAGCCCTGGTGGTCGTGAAGTGGTAATTCATCGGGATGATGCTCCCAGGCTTCACATAGACTTTCGCCAGGAGATGTTCCGCGGCGCGTCCTTGATGCACCGGGAGCACGTAGGCGAAGTGCAAAACATCCTTGATGGCATCCGCAAGTTTGTAATAGCTTTCGCCGCCGGCATAGGCATCGTCGGACACCATCATGGCTGCCAACTGATTGTCGCTCATCGCATTGGTTCCGCTGTCGGTGAGCATATCTAGGAAGACATACTTGGTGCGGAGGGAAAAGGTGTTGTAACCGCCTTCCTCCAAAGCTTTGAGCCGTTCATCGACCGGCACGAGATAGGCCTTCTGCACGATGCGTACCTTATGCGCTTCGACGGGAATCTCTTTTCCATTGGATAATTTGATGATCATGTGGGCCTCCTGATTGTCGGATTGCCTGCGGACGATGCCCAGTAGCGGTTCATCGCACTGGGGCACACGCCAGGGCTGCGTCCTGGCGATCTTTATGCATTCACCACTGGATCCGGCCGCCGTGGTCGGGATTCACGAAAGCACCGCGGGGATCGCGGTGGCAGGCAAAAATGGCGGGTGCGGAGGCTGCGAAGTTACCCCAGGAAACTCAGGAAAATGAAGCCAATCGCGCTCGACCCCTTATACCCTACTGCGAATCACTTCCCTAAAGCCGCGCTAGTGGATAGGAAGGACACGCCGCGTATTCGATCGACGCCCGCGCCAAGGCGTGCGCTCGTCTGCCCTCCTCCCGGGTCCTCGGGTTCGTACTTGGGGCCTTATGGTAACTTCCGCCCTTTCTCGCACACACGAGCGCGATTATAGACCAAAGCGGCGTTGCGGGATACGGGGTTTTGACACACTTCCGGCTGATGACTCTGGCGGCTCACTCTTTCTGCACACGAAAAGTACGGCTCATCCATGTCCGTTACAGCGCCGGCAATCGGAGGTGTGGTCTGAGGTCGGACCCAATGCCGTTAACTTAAGGCCGAGGTCCCGCAAGCGGGCAAAAAATCTCGCCACAGATTTCACAGATTTAAGAGTGAAAAAGCTGGATTGTGGGAGAGGATGTTCAGTGAAATCTTTGTAATCTGTGGCAAGTTCTTCAAATTGCGCTTACGTTAACAGCATTGGGTCCGACCCCCCACTCTGATCCCGGGCACGGGCGCCATAACCTCGAAATTATGCCGTCAGGCCGCCCACCGCTCCCCTACGGCACTCGCGGCAATCGCGTCCGCGTTCCAGAGCAGATAGAGCGCAGAGATCCACATCACGGTTGCCATCCCGGCAGCGAGATTCCACGGCGTACGCGCCGGCCAACCCCGTGATGGACATTATCGAAACGACGCTGCCGGCAGCGGCCGTGCCGTAGTAAGCCCGAACGTGAAAGATCTTCGCGAGCGGAATCAGATGAAGACTGACGACCAGGGCAATGGCCGGCCAGATCAGCTGCTCCGAACCCGCGCGTACGCACGCCCACACGGCAAATGCGATCAGCGCGGTCTGCCCTGCAATGGTCCAGCGGAGACCGGCCAGAATGTGCTGAGTCTCCGGCGATCGGCGTCCCTCCGCTTGCCGCAGTTCCGACCTCCGGAATCCTGACTTCCTCCGAAGCCGCACGGCGGCCCAGAGCAATGCCGCGCAAATGCCGACCTGAAGGACGGTTGATACGGCGCAGACCAACCCTCCAATCCTGGGCGCCGCGGTTCCGATCCAGAGACCGAGCCAGAACGCCCCCGTGATCGCAAAGACCATCACGCCGTTTGACAACCCCCACAGAAACTGCCGCTCACTCATTGCGACACCCCTTTTCATTGCACGAGTGCCCCAGCAGATCTACCGCATCACCGGTTCGCCGCCCTGTTTGTATATGGTGCCGCCCTTCATGACAAAACGTACCTTGCGAATAGCTGTGAGATCCTTGGTTGCATCGCCATCGACTGCGATGAGGTCCGCGAACAGGCCGGCCTTGACCTGCCCGACCTGATCTTCCATGTGCAATACGCGCGCATCGATCGAAGTAGCGGAACGCAGGGCATCCAAGAGCGGCATGCCGAAGCCCACCATGATCTCAATCTCGCGCGCGTTGTCCCCGTGTGGGAACGTGCCAACATCGCTGCCGCTGGCAATTGTTACCCCGGCATCGAGCGCAGCCTTGAAACTGGCGCGCTTGCGGGCCGAATTTGGTCCGGAGGTCGAGACGGTAGGACACAAAACCGTGCCGTGTTCTTTCATCATCTGGAAGATCTCAGGCGTGCCACCGTCACCGTGCTCGATCGTTTCCACACCCCCGAGTATGCAGCGGCGCATTCCTTCCGCCGTTGTGGAGTGCGCCGAAACTGGCCTTCCGCTGCTGCGGGCGGTTTCAACGGCAAGTTTGATCTCGTCGATCGAAAAAGTGGGCGCGGCCGTGCCATTGGCGCCCCAACGGTAATCGGCATAGATCTTGACCCAGTCGGCGCCATGACCGATCTGGCTGCGCACAACGCGGATCAGGCTGTCGATCCCGTCGGCTTC
>JBEKIX010000061.1:0-18749 GCA_050011535.1 Acidobacteriota bacterium | reverse complement strand
AGGGATAGCCGGACCGACGGTGCGTCGATCCAGCATCAGGCCTCTGGCAACGAAAGTCGTCAGAGGCTTTTGCATTCACATGTCGAACACCGGAGCCATGCCTCAAAAAATCCCGGGGTTTGGGGCAGAGCCCCATCAGCTGTCACTTCGACAGCTGCCTACGTTGCCACATAGGCGCCCTTTCATAATGCGTTTTCTATCATCGTGGGGGATGGAAGAAACCGGCGCTGAGAGCTCGGATTTTGCTGAAGTCGATGGTGGCTCATAAAAAACGAGGAGAAATATCGCTCTAAGACGGGCTCAATCACCGGGGGAAAAAGCGGTTTTCCATGGTCTGGGCAAGCCTCCGGCAGACACAGAACATTCGGCACAGACGAAGCCGGACCGGGTCGAAGATCAAGAGCTATCAAGGACATATTCTATCCTGTGTAGCGCAGGCCGGATTTGAGCAGCGCTCAGACGTTCGATGATGCACATGGTCCCGTGGCAGCAAGGGCACTTGGCGCCCTGCGGCTCATCGGGTTTGGGAGTTGGTGTCGGGTGATGGAGTAAGGCTCGGCAAATAGGCAGCAGTTTTGCGCGTCGGCGATTGGCGAGCCAGCCGTAATAACGTATGCGCGGCAGACCTTTCGGCAACACATGCTGCAGGAAGCGGCGCAAGAATTTCTCGCAGGTGAGTGTCTTGGTGCGTTGCGCGTTGTTGTGGGCATAGTCTTTTCATTGGAAGGTCACATGGGACTCATCGACGGAGACGATTCGATGGTTGGAAATCGCTACTCGATGGGTGTAGCGCGCCAGATACTGAAGCACGTGTTCAGGGCCACCGAAGGGCGGCTTGGAGTAGACGACCCAGTCCTGTTCCGATAGTGGTTTCAAAAACGCAGCAAATGTTTCCGCATCGGCTAACGGCTCGCACTTTCCGTAAAAAGACAATTCGCCTGCCAGATGGGCCTGTCTCAGTCCTTCCACAAACTTGTCGCGAAAGGTACGGCTGAGAACCTTGACTGGTACGAAATAACGGGGATGCGACGAGATCCAGCGGGTGTGATCCGGGGACAGACCACCACCGGGCACCACGCAATGAATATGCGGATGTCTCTGTAGAGTCTGTCCCCACGTGTGCAAAATGCAAAGAAAGCCGATCTCCATACCTTGACGCTTATGGTGGGAGGCCACTTCCATGAGAGTAGCCGCGGTCGCCTGGAAGAAAAGAGAGAGCAGAAGTTTCTTGTTTTGCCAGATCAACGGGACCAGGCGGTGCGGGATGCTGAAAACAATATGAAAGTAGCCGACGGGCAGTAACTCCTCCAGCATTCTCTGACGTAATGGGGTCATAGAGACCTCCTTTCTACGACCCCGAGGCTAGCAAAATAGCGGGATTACCGCAGCAAACGTCGATACCGGCGCCTGCGGCTTAGTTCAAACGGATTTATCGTACATTGACGAAAGTCCCCACAGACTCCTGTGTTCTGACTCCTTCTGGACAATGTTGGCATGTTAAAGTAACCCATGCCGACGCAAATGAAGCTGCGCGATTACCAGCGGGAGTGCCTGGCCGCAATCCTTGGTCGCTACAAGGCCGGGGTGAGACGGCAGCTTGTGTGTCTTCCGACCGGAACGGGCAAAACCGTCATCTTCGCCCAGTTCCCGGCGTTTTTCCGCATGAAACGGCGCATGCTTGTTCTTGCCCATCGCGAGGAATTGCTTATCCAGGCCCGCGATAAGCTACTTGCGATCAATCCGGGATTGAACGTGGACATCGAACAGGCCGGGCGACGTGCGGCAGATACAACCGATGTTGTCGTAGCCTCGGTTCCAACCTTAGGCCGGCAGGCATCGCAGCGCCTGTCGGGGCTGGATCCGGATGAGTTCTCAATTATCGTCATTGACGAAGCCCACCATGCGATTGCCGAGACCTACCGCCGTGTCGTCGAGTATTTCGGGCTGAAGCAGCCCGATACGAAAAAGCTCCTGGTCGGCTTTACCGCAACTCCTAAGCGGAGTGACGGAATCGGGCTTGACGCCGTTTTCGATGAAATCTCATTTTCGCGCACGGTTCCCGAGATGATGAATGACGGTTATCTTGCCCCTGTGGCCGGCTACCGCGTCGAAACGGACATCGATCTCTCTCGCGTCAAAACCAGGATGGGCGATTTCGTGGTATCGCAATTGTCCGATGCGGTCAATATCGAGAGCCGGAATGCGCTGGTCGTGAAAGCCTTTCGCGAGCTGGTACCCACACGGCGCACTCTGGTTTTCGGCGTAGATGTTGCCCACGCTCACGACCTCGCGGCCGCATTTCAGTTTTATGGGATCTCGGCGGCATCGGTCACCGGTGAGATGCCGCGCGCAGTCCGCAGCAAGACGCTCGCTGCGTTTTCCACGGGCGAGATTCAGGTGCTGACCAACTGCATGGTTCTCACAGAAGGGTACGATGAACCCGCTGTAGACGGGATCATACTTGCGCGGCCCACGAAATCAGCGTTGCTCTATGCTCAGATGATCGGTCGTGGCACCAGACCCCACCCCGGCAAGGCGGATGTGACAGTGGTGGATATTGTCGATAATTCGAGCGAACACAGCCTCGTGACGCTGCCGTCCCTCTTCGGCCTGGCTCAGAATTTCAATCTGAAAGGCAAGACGACGACTGAAGTACAGCGCGCGATCCGCTGGGTCGAAACTCAACGCCCGTGGGTCCAGACGGAAATGGCAACAGATCTGGATGATCTCCGCCTTCGGTGCAAGAGGATTAATCTCTTCGATCTGGGCATCCCTGACGAATTGGAGGAAATTGCAGATTTCGCATGGGCTGCAGCCGGGAGGAACTGCTATCGTCTAGGCCTTGGGAACGGAGAGTTTCTGACCTGCGTCCGGACGTTGCTGGAGCGATGGGAAGTCACCCTCAGCTCACGAAATGCGCGCGGGAAGGACAGCATCGTCGCTTCGGAACCTCAACTCGAAGAAGCAATCATCAAATCCGAGAACGCGGTCAGCCTTTTGCGTCCGGATGCGCTGCCGCTTGTGGACCTCAGCGCGGCCTGGCGCAGGCTCCCGGCAACAGAAAAGCAGCTCGAAAGGCTGAGTCGTGCGCGCCTTCACATTCCGCCGCAGATCTCCCGCGGGCAGGACAGCCACCTGATCGCCATGCTTCCGCGTTAGTTTTCGCGAAGTCGCCAGAATTGCGGATCCCGGCGGGGCCCCCCACCAAGACGGGGCATGACTCGCGCTTTGCCTACCTACCAACAAGTGTTTTATCTCTTCTGCCAAATTCCCATAGTTGGATCCATTTTGGATCCAAAATGGAATTATGATATTTATGAATAATCTTGGATGGCTGTAACCTATTGATTTGAGTGGTGGGCCCAGCAGGACTTGAACCTGCGACCCGCTGATTATGAGTCAGCTGCTCTGACCAACTGAGCTATGGGCCCTGATGCGGCTGGATACAGCTTGCCTCTTCGAGAGGTCGGCGCGCTATACGGACACTGCCTCGCGGATACCCCAGGGACTTATCGCGCGCTCTCCGGAAAGCGGCAACCGTCCGACAGGTTATCATGCGCGCCCGATCCCGGTAAAGACAGTTTCGAGACTTTGCCGCGATTCATACCGGAGCAAAGGAGATGGAAGTCCGTCCAAGAACCGTGACGTGCTCTCAGGTCGCCGGCATCAGATCGGTCTCGCTGAAGCCGTTCATGGCATGCAGCCTGCGCCTCAGATGTTGTGTCGCGCGGTACAGGGAGGTCTTGACCGTCGCCAGCTTATGCCCTTCCGACTGGGCAATCTCATTCAGCTTGAATCCCTGAAAATGCCGCAGCAAGAAAACCCTCCGCTGCAGCGGCGGCAGTCCGTTGACGAAGCGCCGTATCTCCGCAATCCGCTCCTTCCGCTCGAGGGCGCGCTCGGCGTGAAAGATCATCTTGTTGTGATATTGAAAGGGCCGCCCCGGTCCACCATACGTTCCCTCGCCCTCCAGAGAGAGCTCGACGCGGTGCCGGCTGCTGCGCCAAGTGTCGATGGCATGATTGGTGGCCAATCGGAAGAGCCAGGTGGAGAACTTGGCACGGCCTGAATCCCATCGTGAAAGCGAACGATACAACTTTGCAAACACTTCCTGTGTCACGTCCTGCGCTTCCTCGCGATTCCGAACGATCCGGCGCACCGTGGCGAACACGCGCCGGCGATAGCGCTCATACAACATGCGGAAGGCTTCTTCGTCTCCCTTCATGCTCCACTCGACCAGCCGCTCGTCCGAAAGCGCAGCGCGGCTTCCAGAATCCGGCACTTTACAACTGTCTACGTCATTTCCTGCACAGGACACCATGGCATCGCCTCCCCACCCACGCCGGAGTCGCTCTACCGAACAACCCTCGTAAAATCGCGTGCGTTACCGTCTATTACAACTGCCGGCGGGATCTATTCACAGCAAGTACCACGGGACACACAAAACGCACGAAAGCAATTTTACATATTTCGCGGTTCGTAAGAGGTTGGGATTTCGTCATTATTACGAGGACGACAAATCCTTGTCGCCGCAGCTAAACAGTTATCGTGATTCAGAACAGGCTATTCGATAATTACCGCAGTGCCGTAAGCGAGGATTTCCGCGGCGGCGGCCATGACTTCCGTTGTGCCGAAGCGGACGGCCACGATCGCGTTGGCGCCCAGTTTTTCCGCCTCCGCAACCATGCGGTCCAGCGACTGCTCGCGCGCTTCGGCGATGACCTTTGTATACTCCGGTATCTCTCCACCGACCATGCCGCGGAGTCTGGCCATGAAGGCGCGCCCGAAATGCCGCGCCCGGATCGTGTTTCCACAGACCAGTCCGAGGGTCTTGATGATGCGCTTGCCGCTGATTTCCTCCGTGGTCGTCATGATCATCGCTGGACCTCTTTCTCATATCGTTCGTGCTTGCGAGCAAAAAGCCGTTCGCGCAGAAAGGAGACGAGCATGATAATCCCTCCCAGCCCCGCGGCGGTAACCCCGATCTTAACGATGAGGCTGACATTCGGATCGGAGTACAAACCCGACAATCCCATGTACGCTCCGAAGCTCAGCAGAATCATCGCTCCCACGGACGTCAGAATCCAGCCGAGACCGCGCTCCAGGCGGCGATATACGCTTTCCCAGTAGCCGGGCCAGTAACTGTCCGGAAGATCTTTAAAGCGCATGCCGTCCGTCACTTCCTTGATTTTCATAAACGCCCTGAGTTCCGTCTCCCATTCCTCATGCCCCCGAGTCGCATCGGCCAATGCCTCCTGCTCCTCGGACGATGCGAGGCCATCGACCACCCTCATCATCAGAGTCCGGATTTCTTCATCTTTCATTCGCTTCTCCCAACAAGTCCCGGAGGCGCTTCCTGGCATAGTACAGGCGCGACATCACGCTCCCGACCGGGATGCCGAGAAGCCCGGCAATCTCTTCATAAGACATATCCTCGAAATGCCGCAGCGTAATGATTTCCCGGTGCTCATACGACAGCTTTTCGATCGCACTCCAGACCGCCTTCCTGGTCTCGTCTGCCTCGACGAGAACTTCCGGCGAGTCGTGTGTGTCGAGTTCCGCATCCTGCGCACTCCTCACGGAAGCGGCATAGTTCGCGCGGACCGATCTTTTCTTGAGATGGTTTTTGGCGAGGTTGCTCAGAATTGCATAAAACCATGAATAGAACGGCCGGTTGCCGTCATAGCGTCGCCGGGCGTTGTAGACGCGAATGAAGGCCTCCTGAGAAAGGTCATACGCCTCATCACTGTCCCCTACCAGCTTGAGCGCGGTATAGTAGGCCTTTCGCTTATAGCGCTCCACCAGCTGCCGCAGGGCGATCGGGTCTCCCTGTTGAACCGAAACCATCAGCTGCGCATCGTCCAAGTCTGTCCGCTCCCTGTCACCTCCTTGTACAACCGTGGCAGCCATTTATTCAAACCTGAGTCGGATTCGAGATTCGAAATTCGAGATTGACAATTTCGAATTTCGAATCTCGAATCGTAAAATGGCAAGACCCGCCTTAGCGGCGGGTCTCCATCTCATTCAAGATTGCGCGGCCAGGCGGGGTCAATCACTCATCGCAGTCCCTTCGAGAAACGCCTTCAGCATGCGGCTGCGGGACGGGTGCCGGAGCTTGCGCAGCGCCTTTGCCTCGATCTGGCGGATACGTTCGCGCGTGACTGAAAAACGCTGCCCGACCTCCTCGAGCGTGTGCTCGCTGCCGTCGCCCAATCCGAATCGCATCTTGATCACCTGCTCCTCGCGGGGCGTCAGCGTCTTCAAGACCGATTCGGTCTGCTCCTTGAGATTGATGTTGATCACCGCCTCCGCCGGCGAAACCACACCTCGATCTTCGATGAAATCACCCAGGTGGCTGTCCTCTTCTTCCCCGATTGGCGTTTCGAGGCTGATCGGCTCCTGCGCAATCTTGAGGATCTTTCGCACTTTGCTCACCGGGAAGTCCATTTTCTTGGCGATTTCCTCGCTGGTTGGTTCCCGCCCGTATTCCTGCACCAGGCTGCGGGAGGTCCGGATCAGCTTGTTAATCGTCTCGATCATGTGCACGGGGATGCGGATGGTGCGCGCCTGATCCGCGATGGCGCGCGTGATCGCCTGGCGGATCCACCACGTCGCGTAGGTCGAGAATTTATAGCCGCGGCGATATTCGAATTTGTCCACCGCTTTCATCAGTCCGATGTTGCCTTCCTGAATCAGGTCCAGGAACTGCAGGCCGCGGTTTGTGTACTTCTTGGCAATCGAGACAACCAATCTGAGGTTCGCCTCCACCAACTCCTTCTTGGCGATGTCGGCCTCGAGTTCGCCCGACTTGATGGTAGCCAGCGAGCGCTTCAGCTCGGGGATCGTGGCAAAGGCCTCCTCTTCAATCGCCTGGACCTTCGCCTCATGCTGCTTGATCAGCTTCTTGATCGCCCTGGATTCTTCCACACGGCGCGGCGCTTCCAAGCTGCGCTGGTACTTTTGAATCTCCTGCTCCAGAGCGACGATCTCGTCGACGGTGGCCTTGATCACTGCAACAAGCCGATCATGCTGGCTGGGACTAAGCTCGAGCGTTCCCACCTTTCGGGCGACGTCGATGCGGTGCCTGGCCATCATCGACAGGTGCCTCTTATAGATCTTGGATCCTTTGCGGCACCCGGCCAACTTGACGCGAAACTTGTTGGCGGCCCGTTCATGCTTTCGGATCTCTTCGATAACACCCAGCACGGACTGCATCTTTTCGTCCAGCCGATCCTCTGTAAGTTCGTCCTCCGCGAACAAAACCACCTCGCGAATCGAGATCTGGTCTTTCTTGAGCTGATCGCCGATATTGAGGATTTCGCGAACAATCAGCCGCGAACGAGACAGAGCCTTCACCACAACTTTCTGCCCGTGTTCGATGCGCTTGGCAATCTCGACTTCGCCTTCCCGGCTCAAGAGTGGGACCGTCCCCATCTCGCGAAGATACATGCGCACGGGATCGTTGGTCTTGTCCAACGTGATCGCGCCGAAATCAAACTCGCTGTCCTCCCCTGCGTCCTCCTCCTGCTTGTCGTCCTTCTTCCCCCCGTCTTGAAGTTTCTGTTCGGAATCGATTACCTCGATTCCGGCAGAACCAAAGAGAGAGAAAATGCTGTCAAGCTCATCTGAGGAGCAGATCCCTTCCGGCAGCAGGTCGTTAACCTCGTCATAGAGCAGGTAGCCGCGTTCCTTGCCCATCAGAATCAGCTCTTTTACCTCATCGTATTTTTCTTCAATAGACAAGCCTGCTGTCTCCTTTCGGCTATTTCATGGACAGGGTGACCAGTTCTCGATCGATTTGAACCCGCTCCTCAATCAGCCGGTTCAGCATCTCATTATCTTTGCGGTCGGCCGCATCGGCAATTTTCGAGAGAATCTCGTGCTTTTTCGACGCCAATCTAATAGTACGCAGCGCACTGAGAAAACTTTCAGCTGTCTCGCGGGAAAGATTCTCAGGCATCTCCTCCATCTGCAACTGGGCAAGCAACATCTGTTCCGTTTCGCCGGCAAATCTATGGTTCAGGCTGCCAAACGTGGCGATGGAACCTCGTTTCGTCTCATCCAGGAGCGCAACAAAGATCTTCTCCGTGACCAGGCCGGAGAAATCCGCGGCCGAGCACAGCGGTAAAAACTGCTGCTGGAGCGCTGAGTGGTTGAGCAACAACTGAAGGAGCCGCTTTTCCGCGAACTTCATCATCTCCACAGACGCCAATGGCCCATCCCGAAGCCGCGTTTTCTTCTGCTGAGCCGCCCTCTTTACCTCCGCAAGTAGCTGTTGATCCTCGATTTGCAGCTTGCGCGCGAAGCGGAATACATATTCCGAGCGCTCAACGGCATTGGGGACCTTGGCCAAGTAGGGCAGAACCGCGTTCAGGACCTGGATTTTACTCTTGGGATCGCCGGGATGCGACTGACTTTTCAACGCAGTGTCCAGAACAAAGTCTAGATACGGAGCGGACTGTCGCAACCGGTTTAGATACTCCTCTGCACCCGAGTTTCTTACGAAAGCATCCGGATCCTGCCCCTCCGGCAGCCGGAATACCCGAACCCGAAAATCCTCCTCGAGGAACAGGTCAAGGGATCTCTGTGTGGCCGCGAGCCCTGCGGAGTCAGGGTCGTAACTTACTATCACTTCACGCGTGTATCTCCCCAGCAGTTTTACCTGGTCAGGAGTCAGGCTGGTACCCAGCGAAGCTACAATATTCTCTATACCATGCTGAAAAGGGATCATGAAATCCATGTACCCTTCGACCAGGATGGCATAATCGAGTTTTTGGATTCCACCCCGCGCGTAGCTTAGCCCGAAGAGATTCCGGCTTTTATTATAGAGCCTCGTCTCTGGGGAATTCAAATACTTCGGCTGCTGATCTCCCATGGCCCGGCCGCCAAAGGCGACGACCCGGCCCCGGGCGTCGGTGATCGGGAACATGATCCGGCCCCGGAAAGCATCGTAGTGATGGCTGCCGTCCTCGGATCGTTTGATCAGGCCGCATCCTTCCAGAGCGGGCACCGAAAACCCCTTCTTCTGCAGATGCGCCAGCAAAACCCGGCCGCCGGCGGGCGAGTAGCCAAGTCTGAAGCGGTCCATCGTTTCCCGGCTCACACCTCGGCCACGCAAATACTCAAGCGGCGCCTGCCCTTCCGAAGGATCGAGAAGAGCTGTGTGAAAGAAAAAGGCGGCTTCTTCCATGGCCTTGCGCAGCGTCTCGCTATCCGTCCCTGGATCCTGCTGTTCTCGCACCTCCGGCTTGGGCAAGGCGATGCCGTATCGCTCGGCGATAAAACGCACAGCCTCGGGAAACGGGATCTGTTCGAGTTGCATCACAAATTTGAAGACATCCCCGCCGGCGCCGCAGCCGTAGCAGTGGAATACCTGCTTTTCCTCGCTGACGGTGAATGACGGTGTCTTTTCGGTGTGAAACGGACAGCGCGCCACGTGGTTGCGCCCGCGCTTTTTCAACGCTACATATTCGGAAATCAACGACACTATGCTGACGGAGTTGCGCACCTCGTCAAGCACGCCGTCGGAGTACAGAGGCATACCAACACCGCTTGAGGTTTATGGTCATGAAATGATAACAGAGTGCGTCGGAAATGCCAGTCCCAGGAGTCTGTGCGCAGCCACCCCACAGGACTCAGAACTGTTTAGCCGCAACAAGGAACAAGTGCTTTCGGATCATGCAATCCGAATTTCAGAAAGGTAAGGTGGTAATAAGGCGAGTGCGAAAAGAGACTTCTGTGAGAGCTAACGTTTGCGATTGATCAGGCTGGCGACAAAACCCGCGCCGAAGCCGTTGTCGATGTTTACTACCGTCACGTTCGACGCACAGCTGTTCAACATCGCGAGCAATGCCGTCAGTCCGCCAAATGAACTGCCGTAACCTACGCTGGTCGGAACCGCGATCACCGGAACGCTCACCATGCCGCCCACGACACTCGGCAGCGCTCCTTCCATGCCGGCGACGACAATGATGACTCGGGCGCGCGTCAACGCATCACGGGCACTCAAGAGGCGGTGGATGCCAGCCACCCCTGCGTCAAATGTGGTCTCGACTTCATTACCCATCACCCGTGCCGTCACTGCCGCTTCTTCCGCGATTGGGATATCCGATGTGCCGGCGCATACGACATGAATCACTCCGTCACCGTACATAGCGGTGTCCTGTGTGACGCTGACGGCCTGGGCGGCGTCATGGTATTTCGCCTTCCGGGTCACGCCCCGAATTGCGGCATAAACACTGCGCGAACAGCGAGTAACAAGAATGTTGCTTCGTTGTGACAGGAGGCTGCGCACAATGGCCGCAACATGCAGGGGTTTCTTTTTCAGTCCGAAAATGACTTCAGGAAACCCCTGCCGCAGCGTGCGGTGATGATCGACCCGGGCGAAGCCCAGGTCTTCATAGGGGAGCTTGTCCAAGCGTTTGAGCCCCGCTTCCGGCGACACAACGCCCTTTTGCACCTCTTCAAGCAGTTTGAGGATCGCTTTTCGCTGCACCGCACAAGTCCTTAGTGATTGAAACGCCGGCCCCCGCCGCCGCTGGGCGGCCGCCGCTCACGATCCCGACCGCCGCGGTCGTGGCCGCCGCCATGCGGCCTGTCCGGGCGTCGCGGAGGCCTCGGGCTCGATTCGGCGGGTGGAAGACCGGCCGCCTCACGAAGAACCGCCTTGCGGCTTAGACGGATTTTGTTTGGAGGCTCGATGCTGAGAACTTTCACCAGAATCTGCTCTCCGAGCTTGAGTTCGTTGTTGATGTCCTCCACACGGTAGTCGGCGACCTCGGAAATGTGCAGGAGTCCTTCGGTACCAGGGAAAATCTCGACAAAGGCGCCGAAATCGACCAGTCGCGTCACGGTGCCCAGGTAGGTCTTGCCCACCTCAGCTTCCATCACCAGGTCCTCGATAATCCGGATAGCCTTCTGCGCCGCTTCCGAGTCGGTCGAGGCAATGTTGACTTTGCCGTCGTCATCGATGTCGATCTTCACCCCCGTTTGCTCGATGATGCCGCGGATGACCTTGCCGCCGGGGCCGATCACGCCGCCGATTTTGTCCTTGGGGATCTGGATCACAATGATGCGCGGAGCGTAAGTGGAAATCTCGGAGCGCGGCGCGCCGAGAGCTTCCACCATGCGATCCAGGATGAAGAGCCGTCCCTGCTTGGCCTGAGCCAGTGCTTCGGCCATGATCTGATGGGTTATGCCCCCGACCTTGATATCCATTTGCAGGCCGGTGATTCCCTTTGCGGTCCCGGCAACCTTGAAGTCCATGTCTCCATGATGGTCCTCGGCCCCGGCGATGTCGGTGAGGATAGCGTATTTCTCGCCTTCTTTAACAAGTCCCATGGCGACGCCCGCCACCGGTGAGCTGATCGGCACGCCGGCATCCATGAGCGCCAGTATGCCGCCGCAAACCGTGGCCATCGAGGAGGAGCCGTTGCTCTCCAGAATGTCCGAAACCACTCGGACCGTATATGGGAAGCCATCTCCGTCCGGCATGACCGGCGCAATGCTTCTCTCTGCCAGCGCGCCGTGTCCGATTTCCCTCCTGCCCGGGCCGCGCAGGGGCTTCACTTCGCCGACACTGAAGGGCGGGAAGTTGTAGTGCAGCATGAAGCGCTTGAAGGATTCCCCTTCCAGCCTGTCCATGCGCTGCTCATCATCTGCCGTCCCGAGAGTCGCAGTCACGAGAGCCTGGGTCTCGCCTCTTGTGAAGAGGGCGGACCCATGAGTCCGGGGCAGCAGAGAAACTTCCGCGCTGATCGGGCGAATCTCGTCAAAGCGGCGGCCGTCAGGTCGAACCCGTTCGTCCAGGATCTCCTTCCGGAAAGTTTTCTCCATGATGTGCTGGAAAATGGAGCCGGCCTGAGAGCGCCGCTCCTCTTCTTCGAAAGGCACGCTGGAGACAATTTCCTTGAGGATCTCATCCAGGCGGCCGTAGCTATTGAGCTTGCCCTTGATGTGCAGAGCATCCGAAATCTGTTGGGAATAGGCGCGCTCGATGCGTTCGTACTCGTTGGGATCGAGGGCCGCTTTTGTGAATGTGCGTTTGACCGGCTGAATCTTCTCGAACAGTTCCTTCTGGATGGCTATCAACTTGCGGATCTGGGCATGCCCGAAATCGAGCGCCTCGATCATGCTTTCTTCAGAAATCTGGTTGGCGCCCGCCTCCACCATCACGATGGCTTCTTCCGTGCCGGCAATAATCAGATTCAAGCTGCTGTCCTTCAGCTTGGTGAAGGGCGGATTGGCTACAAACTGCCCGTCCATCAAGCCGACACGCACTCCGGCGATCGGATTGTTAAACGGGATGCTCGAGCAGTAAAGCGCCGCAGAGGCACCCGTGATGCTCATCACGTCCGGATCGTTCTCTTTGTCGGCTGACAGCACAAGGGCAATGACCTGCACCTCGTGGGTGTATCCTTCTGGAAAAAGCGGCCGCAGAGGGCGGTCGATCAGACGCGACGTAAGGATTTCCTTCTCACTTGGCCTGCCTTCGCGCTTGAAAAACCCACCTGGGATTTTCCCCGCAGCGTACGTGTTTTCGCGGTAATCGACGGTCATGGGGAAGAAATCTGCCCCTTCCCTCGGTTCCTTTCCGGCACATGCCGTGGCAAGTGCGACGGTGTCGCCATAACTGACGTAGGCAGCGCCATCCGCCTGGGTGGCGACCTTGCCCATTTCTATGCTGAACTCCAGCCCACCGATCTCGGTGGCAACTCGATGCTTCATGTTTTCTCTCCTAATTGTTGAAATTTGCTGCGCTTTCGGTCCGGTGGGCTTTGAGATCGCGGAATTATGATTATGAGTCACGGGTCAGGGATTATCGCGGGATGCAGATAGTCGCTGACTCATAACTCATAACCCTTTTTCCGCCAAAGCTTAATTCACCACAGTATCCGGAAACACTCGGGACCAATACTCCCCATGCTCGCGGACCCTACGGGCCAAGGGAAACCGGCACCTTGAGCTACACCACTGCCGGCTGACAAACAGGAGACTTCGGTGGGTTCGCGGCGGTGCCTCAAGTCCTTGTCCGTGACGATTCGTGAGGCTGTGCGAGATGGGAGAGAGCCAGTCCGGAATCGGTTCCAGCCGCTTCCAAGCGTGACCGGCACAGCAATTCTGCGTTGTTATTTGCGCATTCCGAGCCGTTCGATCACGGTTCGGTAACGATTGATATCCTTAGACTTAAGATAATCAAGGAGCCGGCGCCTTTTGCCGACCATCTTCAACAACCCTCTGCGGGAATGATGATCCTTGGCGTGGACCTTGAAATGCTCGGTTAGATAGTTGATCCTTTCGCTCAAAATGGCTACTTGAACTTCCGGAGACCCGGTATCGGTATTGTGTGTGCGATAGGCGTCAACGATCAGAGTCTTTGTTTCCCGGGTCAGCGACAAGGCATCCTCCTAAAATGCTTAAAACACAAGCGGTGATGTTAACACACGCACCAAGAGCGTGCAAACGAAAACAAAGCGCAGCCAGGCCGGTCAGCGCCGCACGATGGGTTTAAGCTTTTCCTCTCGTGAGAGTTGCTCGGCATCTTTATGTGCACTGTCCAGGCTGTCGTAGGGCCCCGTGTAGACCACAAACCATTGGCTGCCGTCCGCATTCTCGGCAAGGCGGGAAAAAGCGGCATAACCCTTGTGTTTCAAATCTGCGATTGCGGCATCGGCTTGGCCTTTGGTCGCCAGAGAGTGCACCTGCAGCCGGTAGGTGCCCGATGGCGCAGCCTCCGCAACCACAGGATCGGATGGGGAGGCGGCCGGGACGGCATGCGAGCTGTTCTGCTTTGTTGCCGCGACGGGCGCATTTTCTGACCGGGCGGCATCATGCCGCTCTACGGCATGCTCAGGCGCCGGGGCAACCGCCCGCGGCGGTTCCGGGACCGTTGTCTCAACGGGAACCGGGTTAGCGGGCATGGTCTCGGTCTGCTGTCTTATTCCCGAAAACCAGGATCTGCCGCGTATGCCCCAGAAGTACAGCGCGGCGAGCAGTGCCAGGAGCAGCAGAGCAGCCGCGGGAATCGCCGCCTTTCTGGTCACCAGGCGCAGCGTTCTGGCGGTTCGGCCCGCGCCTTCGATCCCTCGGGCCGCCTTGCGCACCATGCGCGAGTTGATCACGTGCGACCGCTCACTGTACCCGGCCAGTAGCGCCCGATCGCAGATGATGTTGATCAGTCGCGGGTAGCCGTGAGAATAAGAGAAGATGTTTTTCAGTGAACCCTTGGTGAATGCCACGGACCGTTTCGAGCCGGCGATGGAAAGCCGGTGCTCGATGTACTGAATGGTCTCTACCTGCGAAAGCGGCTTCAGCGCGTAACGAATGGTGATTCGCTGGGCCAATTGGCGCAGGTTTGGTTGTTGGAGCTTCTCTTCGAATTCCAACTGTCCGACAAATATGATCTGAAGCAGTTTTTTCTTGGCGGTCTCGAGGTTCGACAGAAGCCGAAGTTGCTCCAGCACGCCCAGGGACAGATTCTGCGCTTCGTCGATGATGAGAATGTTGAAGAGATCCTCTTCAACGCTTTCGAGGAGGAAGACGTTCAGCTCATCAATGAGCTCTTTTCGCGTCATTCCCTGCATCCAGCTCGGATCGTAGGGTTGTTCGGCGTCCGCCGCTCCGGCCGCTGAAGCCAGGCGCTTCGGTCTGATCCCGAAATCCTGGAGGATAGCTCTCAGCATGTCCTCCTCGGTCATCATCGGGTTCAGGATCAGCGCGGTGCGAATTCTCTTTTCCAGCCTCCCCAGCAAAGCCCAGCAAAGCGTCGTTTTCCCCGTACCGACATCGCCGACAATCGCCGTAAAACCCTCGTGCCGCTTGATGCCATACAGGACCTTTTCCAACGCGCCCCGAAAGTGCCTGTTGACGAACAGGAATTCAGGGTCGGGAGTGAGGCTGAATGGTTTTTCCCTTAATCCGTAGAATTGCTCGTACATACATGGGCCTTGCGGCAGTGCGGGACAAACACCGGGATGCGCACGCTTCTGATCCCACGGCTATTGCTCGCCTGCGCTCTAATTATAAACCTTGTCATGCCGACGGGGTCACGCGTCGTTCCGCAACTTGAAGGAAATCTGCAGCACACCGTCCCCCGTTACAGAGTGAATCCGCTCCAGCAACTTCAGCTTCATGCCCGACAATATCGGCAACCAATCGGCATTGAACACTTCCACGACCAGCTCCCTGCCGTGCACGGCTGCGGGCCGGCATACCTTGTCGATACGGTCGCCAAGCAGTCCGGCCCAGGCACCCTGGAGGCACCCGACTATCCACTCATCGTTAAACGGCGTCCCTTGGTATAGGGAAAAAAGGATTTTCGAAAGTGGTTCCATATTGGATGCAAACGAGTCTAAAGTACCAGAGAGCTCGATCGATGACAACACTTAGGAGATTTGCTGGAACTCTCGTGCTCGCTTCCGCCTCGCCTCGCAGGCGCGAGCTTCTCGAAATGCTTGGATTGAAATTCGAGATCGAACCGAGCCGCATGCTTGAGCCAGAGCTAAAGCCCGGAGAGCGCCCTTCGCCTTATGCCGTGCGGGTCGCGCGGGCCAAGGCGCGCGAAGTTGCCAAACGGCATGCCAGCGGTCTGATCGTCGGGGCAGATACGATCGTCGTGGCCCGCGGCGCCATCCTCGGCAAGCCGTCCTCCAGAGAAGAAGCGAGAAGCATGCTTGGGCATCTGAGCGGGCGCTGGCACGAAGTGTTCACCGGATTATGCCTGATCGACGTCGCGCGCGCGCGATCGGTCTCAGCCTGCAGCCGGTCGCGCGTTCACATGCGCCGGCTGATGCGCTCTGAGATTGATTGGTACTTGTCCACCGGTGAGTTCCACGACAAGGCCGGTGCCTATGCCATCCAGGGCTTCGCCTCGATTTTCATCGACCGCATCGAGGGATGCTATTTCAATATCGTGGGCTTTCCCGTTTATACTTTCGCCACGCTCGCACGGCGTCTGGGCGTTCCGCTCCTGCCTGGGAGCCCGTCCGAGAATTAGGAGGGGCCGCGTTCCGAGCGCCGCGGGGGCAGATGCAAGGCGGCGCGACGCAGGCGATGTCAGTGTACATCGTCGAGGAGCGCCAACGCTGCAGATGCCCCCGCGCCGCCGGAACCCGAAGGGCGCATGGGGGTTGCGGGCGATCTCTGCGTTGCTCGTCGTCAACGATGTGCACCGACATCGCCTCCTCCTCGCGCCTTGAGCTCGCCCCGCAAGCCCCATGCGCGCGACCCCTCCTAATTCTCAGACGGGCTCCTAAGTCCACTTGAGCTTCTCCCGCAACAGCCGGAAAAAGGTGGTGTCGGTAGCCTGAATCATGCGCAGCGGCGTTTCGGCCTTCTCGAACTTAATGTAATCCCCTTGAGTCAATGGCATGCCAACCTGTCCATCCACGGTCAGCATCACATCCTCGCCGTGCCGCAGGCAGACCCCGACCCCCGTCCCGTCAGGCACGACAAGCGGCCGGTTGGAAAGCGTGTGTGGACAGATCGGAGTGATGATAAAGGCGCCGAGCGTAGGGTAGACGATCGGTCCGCCGGCGGACATCGCATACGCCGTCGAACCCGTCGGAGTCGAAATGATGAGACCGTCGGCACGAGTGATCGTGACCAACTCGGAATTCACCCACACTTCCAACTCGATGATGCGGGCCAGGGCGCCTTTGTTGATGACTGCGTCGTTCAGAGCCAGATAGTGCGCCAGCTGATTCTTCTGCCGCAGCACTGTCACATTGCTGTGAACCCTTTCTTCGACCCGATATCGCCCCGTGAGCAGGCGCTCGAACGCCGCGTGGATCTCTTCGAGCTTTACCTCGGTGAGAAAACCGAGCGAACCCAGATTGATTCCCAGGAGCGGGACGCCTCGGCCTCCGACCAAGCGCGATGCACGCAAGAACGTCCCATCGCCGCCGAAAACGGCGACCACGTCAACGGATGTGGCCAGTTCCTCCGATGCCGTCACGCTGTTGGAAAGCGGGAACTGAGATGCCGTCTCCTGGTCGAGAAACACCTCGACGCCGCGCGTTTGCAGCCAGGGAATGAGTTCCGTGACTACGTCCCGTACGTGCGGGTCATGGCGCTTTAAAACCAGGCCAATCCTGTGTATCGGAACATTCATAACTCTTGATCATACAGGAACAAATTGCAGGTGCAGCAAGAATTCTCGGTTGCCCTTGGCGCCAGGTACGGGAGATGGAAAATCCCCGCGCACGTCAAACCCCGCGTCGGCGGCAAACTTACGGATTCCAATGACCGCGCCGCGCTGCTTGGTGGCGTCGCGCACAATCCCTCCCTTGCCTACTTCTCCTTTGCCTACCTCGAATTGGGGCTTGACCAGCACTATCAAATCCACGCAAGCACCCTCGGAACCCCTATTCCGCTCCGCCATTTTCGACTGAAGTGCGTCCTTCAGCGGGAGCAGGACTTTCGTGAGTGAAATAAAAGAGAGGTCGATGGTCAGAAGCGAGAGTTGATCCGGCAAATCCTGCGCCTCGAGATAACGGACATTGCAGCGCTCGTGAATGACGACTCGCGGGTCGGATCTGAGTTTCCAGACAAGCTGCGTTGTGCCGACGTCGTAGGCATGCACGTCGGCGGCTCCGTTTTGCAGAAGGCAGTCCGTGAAGCCGCCGGTCGAGGCGCCCAGATCGGCGCAGACACGGCCGGCTACGGCGACTCCGAAAAAGTCCAGCGCGGCTTGGAGTTTTGCGCCTGCCCTGCTCACGAAAGGCATCTCGCTGAGGATACGGATGCCCGCGTCAGGATCCACTAATCGTCCTGACTTCTCGACTCTCTGCTCGTTCACCAGCACCTGGCCCGCCAGGAGCAGGGCCTGTGCCTTGTGGCGGCTTTCGGCAAGCCCCCGGTCGACCAGCAGCTGGTCGATGCGTCGCCTGGTAGATGCCATGGATTCAGGCAGTCCTGCTGTAAACAAACTGCGCGATTGCCCGCAACGGTTCGGCCGCGTCGCCAAGATCCTCGATCGCCCGTACGGCGGCCGAAATCAGCTCCTGCGCCATCCGCCGTGATGCTTCAATTCCATAGAGCGCCGGATACGTCGCCTTCTTGACCTTCTGATCCTTGCCGGCCGTTTTGCCCAGTTTCTCGCTACTGGCCGTCAGATCCAGGATGTCGTCGACGATCTGGAAGGCCAGGCCGATCTTGCGTCCATATTCGGTCAGTGCCTGCAACTGCGCTTCCTGCGCGCCGGCGGCAAGCGCGCCGCATCTCGTGCATGCGGTCAACAAGGCTCCGGTCTTCGAACGATGAATGTATTCCAAAACTGGGGCATCGATGGGTTTCCCCTCGGACTCGAGATCCACCACCTGGCCGCCGATCATGGCCTCGACTGTTCCGGTTGCATACGACACTTCCCGCACCACGGCGATGCGCGCCGAATCCGGAATGCCCGGCAACTCCGCAAGTACCTGATAGCAGCGCGTCATGAGCGCGTCTCCAGCCAGAATCGCGATGGCGTCCCCGAACACCTTATGACAAGTCGGACGGCCGCGCCTGAGATCATCGTTGTCCAGGGCGGGAAGATCATCGTGAATCAGCGAGTAGGTGTGCATCATCTCTATGGCGGCGCCCAGATGAAGGAGGGTGTCGCGTGCTCCGCCGACACTCTCGCCGGATGCCACCACCAGGATGGGGCGCACGCGCTTGCCGCCGGCAAACACGGAATAGCGCATTGCCTGGTGAATCGTGCCTGGATTATCGTCTGCAGGCGGCAGAAGCCGGCCCAGGTACTCGTCAAC
>JBEKIX010000060.1:0-19770 GCA_050011535.1 Acidobacteriota bacterium | reverse complement strand
ATCAGGGCGGAGGCGACATGATCAGCTCCGTGACTTTTGAGAAAACGATTTACAACCGGCTGCCTTACAAATTCGAGGCCGGCACGCCCAACATCGCCGGGGGCATCGCCCTCGGGGCCGCTATCGATTATCTCCAGGAAATCGGCATGGATCGGATCGCGGCATACGAGCACGACTTGCTGGTGTACGCCACCGCGGCGTTCGCGCCGCTTGCCGGAGTGCGCTTGATCGGCACCGCCAAAGAGAAGGCAGGCGTGCTATCCTTTGTCGTCGATGGCGTGCATCCGCATGATGTCGGCACTATCCTGGACCAGGAGGGCATCGCCATTCGCACAGGGCATCATTGTGCACAGCCGGTGATGGATTTCTTCCACGTGCCGGCGACGGCCCGAGCCTCCCTGGCGTTCTACAACACCCGGGAGGAGATCGACGCCCTCGTGGCCGGAATTCGAAAAGTAGCCGAGGTTTTTTCCTGATGCCGGACCTACGCGAACTTTATCAGCAGGTCATACTTGACCATCACAAGAAGCCACGAAATTTCCGCGTTCCCGCCGATGCCAACAAGCATGCGGACGGCTTCAATCCGCTGTGCGGCGACAAAGTGACGGTGTATGTCCGCATCGAGGACGGCGTGGTCCGAGATATTGCCTTTCAGGGCTCCGGCTGCGCCATCTCCACGGCTTCCGCATCCATGATGACGGAGTTTCTGAAAGGAAAATCGGAAGTCGAAGTGGCCCGGATTTTTGAGCGCTTTCACGATCTGGTCACCGGCAAGAGCTCTCCGGATGCGGATGCCTCCAGCTTGGGCAAACTCGCCGTGTTTTCCGGCGTTCGTGATTATCCGGTCCGAGTCAAATGCGCCACGCTCGCGTGGCACACACTGCGGGCTGCCTTGGACGGCAGCCAGGAGACCGTTGCAACGGAATAGCGCTTATGGACTTTGGAAAGTTCTTCAAGAAGAAACAGGACAATCCCGCTCCCGCCATCCAGCCTTCGCAGGGCGCAGAATCGCAGGGACAGAGCCATCCAGTACAGGCTGCCGGGCCTGAAGAGGTTCAGGCAGGCGTCATCGAGGTACTGCGCACAGTCTACGATCCGGAGATTCCCGTCAACATTTACGAAATGGGTCTGGTGTACAACATTGATGTGGATCAGGGCGGCAAGGTAAATATCCGCATGACGCTCACTTCTCCCGGCTGTCCCGTCGCCGGGTCTCTCGTACCTGAAATCGAAGGCAAGGCCGGCCAGGTTCCAGGCGTAACCGCTGCCGTTGTCGAACTGGTCTGGGATCCCCCGTGGGATCCGAGCATGATGTCCGAGGCGGCCAAGCTCCAGCTCGGCATGTTTTAACTTCGAGACATCTTTTCTCGTCTTTCGTGGGTTGGGTGGCTGTAAAATCCTTGCCATGTCCGTTCCCATCGAAGAGGTTCTGCGCAAATACTGGGGATTCGACGGGTTTCTGCCGCTCCAAAAAGAGGCCATGGAATGTGTCTGCGCAGGACGCGATTCCATCGTCATTCTCCCCACGGGAGGGGGAAAATCACTCTGCTTTCAGGCGCCCGCGTTGACGTTTCCCGGACTCACGCTGGTTGTTTCCCCGCTGCTGTCCCTGATGAAAGATCAGGTGGACGCGCTGCTGGAATCCGGCGTCGCGGCCGCACGGGTCGACAGCTCCATCTCACAATCCGAGAGGATCGAAACTTTCAAAAAATTGCGGGCCGGCCGGCTCAAGCTTTTGTATGTATCGCCCGAGCGGCTGGTGATGGAGGGGTTCCTCGACCTTCTCAAGAATACGGGTGTCTCTTCGGTCGCGGTCGATGAGGCTCATTGCGTCAGCATGTGGGGTCACGACTTCAGGCCTGAGTATCGCAAGCTGAGCATCCTCAGAGAAGCGCTGCCGGGCATTCCTATCGGGGCCTACACCGCCACAGCCACCGAGCATGTGCGGCGCGACATCGCCGAGCAATTGAACCTGAATCAGCCTCAGATCTTTGTCGGGAAGTTCGACCGGCCCAATCTCATCTATCGCGTGCGTCGCCGCACCAACTCCCTCAAACAGGTCCGTGAGGTCCTGGACCGTCATCGGGGCGAGTCCGGAATCGTTTACTGCATCCGCCGCGCGGACGTCGATGAAATGAGCCAGGCGTTGGCCGGCCGCGGCTATCGCGTAGCGCCCTATCATGCGGGAATGACTGACGAAGATCGCAAGAAAAGTCAGAATGCATTTATCGAAGATGAGGTCGAAATCATCGTCGCCACCGTCGCCTTCGGCATGGGCATCGACAAGTCGAACGTGAGATGCGTCATCCACGCAGGCATGCCCAAGTCGCTCGAGCACTACCAGCAGGAGAGCGGCCGCGCGGGACGTGATGGCCTGGAGGCTGAGTGCTTTCTCTTCTATTCCGGCGCGGACTACCTCACCTGGAAGCGAATCCTGGAAGAGTCGGAGCCGCAGATGTACGAAATCGCGATCGAGAAGCTCGGGCAGATGTATCGCTATTGCAGCGGGGTCGCTTGCCGGCACCGCGCGCTCGTAGGCTACTTTGGACAAGACCTGGGTACCGTGAACTGCCACGCATGCGACATCTGCCTCGGGGAGGTGGAAGGTGTTCCCGGCGCCCAGGTGGTGGCGCAAAAGATTCTGTCCAGCGTGTTGCGCCAGGGGGAGCGCTTCGGCGCCGATTACACCGCGGGTGTGCTCATTGGTTCGCGCGAGGAACGTGTTCTCTCCAATCGCCACGACCAGCTCACCACGTACGGAATTCTCGGAGAAGAGACCAGGTCAGCCGTGCGCGACTGGATCGAGCAGTTAATCGAGCAGGCGTGCCTCGACCGGGTTGGCGAATATGGCGTGTTGAAACTCACCACCAAGGGTCGCCTCACCCTGAAGGGACAGGAGCGGCCTCTCCTGCTTGAGCCGGCTAAAAAGAAGGCCGCGCCCAAACCTCCCGCGATGAAGGACTCTTGGGAAGGCGTTGACCCAGGCCTCTTTGAAGAGCTGCGCCATCTGCGCAGAAACCTTGCCCAACAACGCGGGCTGCCCGCCTACATCATCTTCGGTGACGCCTCCCTGCGCGATATGGCCCGGAAGCGACCTTCCACCGCCGCGGGGTTCCTGAGAATCAACGGTGTGGGAGAAACCAAGCTTCAGCAATACGGGGAAGTAATGCTGGACACAATCCGCCGATACTGTCTGGCTAACTCCCTGGATCTTGATGTGTTTCCCAACCGCAGATGAGCGCGGTCGATCAGACTGTGTGGTTGTGGCTGCAAGGGAGATTTAGCAGCGATACAGAACGACATAAATTCTGCCGCATGCTGGACCGTCTTATGTTATCTGAATTCCGTGAAGCACACATGAGAACCGGAAAGCGATTCTTGGTGCCCTTTAGTATGATTTCGTTGTCATTCACGCCCGAAATGATCTTTCGCTTGCGGCATTGCTCATGACGCTCTGCACAGCGTTCGGTTATTCGTAGCGGAGGGCTTCGATCGGATCCAGATGCGCGGCCTTGCGCGCAGGCCAAACGCCGAATATCAGACCGATCGAGACCGAAACCACAAGGCCCGTGATTACCGCCCATAAGGGAATGCTGGCGGGTAACGAAGGCCACAGAACCATGATCAGATAACTCACGCCAACCGCCAGGATCACGCCAAATATTCCACCCACCCCTGTAAGCGTCATGGCCTCGACTAGAAACTGGAAAACAATATCTCGCCGGGTTGCCCCCACGGCCTTGCGCACCCCGATTTCCCTTGTCCGTTCCGTGACGGACACCAGCATGATGTTCATCACGCCGATGCCCCCGACCAGCAGGCCGATGCTCGAAATCGCGATGGCGATCAATCCCACCGATGCCGTAATCGCATCAAACTGCTGAATCATCAAGTCCGCAGTCGTGAGGTCAAAGTTGTCCGGATCACTCGGCTTGACCCCGCGCCTCCTGCGGAGCAGGCTTTCCACTTCGTCGAGAGCGTTGTTGAGTTTGCCTTCATTGGCTTGAATAAGGAGGAAGTGCTTATCCTCCCAGGGCATCATTTTATGGAACGACCTGTATGGGATCAGTACGGCGCTGTCCCGCGACGTATCCCCCATCGCTCCCGCCTTGCTTTTCTGGGTGACTCCGACCACGGTGTAGAGGCGGCTGTTGATCAGGATCCGTTTCCCGATAGCGTCGCTGTGCGGAAACATGGCGTCCCGGACATCGGGCCCCAGCACCACGACGCTCATGCCATGAGAGTCCTCGGAGTCCGTGAAAAAGCGGCCGTTGTCCACCACGACGTTTGCCACGGCGGCATAGTTGGCGGGAACGCCGCTAAAGGAGTAATTGCGGGCGATATTGTTCTGGTATTGGACCGAGACCCGCGTGGCCCACGGGAATCCCTGCCAAGTCACGTCCTTTACAGATGGGCATTGCTCCTTGATTGCCAGCGCGTCTGCAACACCTAGGGGTTTGCGCATCATCTCCTCTTTGGGCCTCCGGCCTCCGATGCGCGGCCCCATCCCAAGATGGAACGCGAAGATGTTGTCGGTGCCGAACTCCTGGACCATGCTGATGATGTTCTGGCGCATGCCGGTGAGGATCGAGGAGATCACCACGACGGTAAGCACTCCGATGATGATCCCGAGAACCGTCAGGAACGATCGGAATTTGTGGGCCAGGAGCGTCTGCATCGCCATGGCCATGTTTTCTCTTCCCTGAAAGCCGTTCATGACTTACTCTCTTGCCAAGGCGACGATGGGATCGAGCTTGGCCGCCCGATGGGCCGGATAAATCCCGGCGACCAGTCCAATCCCGCCGGAAAAGAATATCGCGATGACCGCGTAGAAGACAGTAATCGCCATCGGAATGGGAGTTGTGGCGCGTATCACGATGGCGATGACGTAGGCCAACATCAGCCCCAACAACCCACCGAGAGCGGCGAGCAGCGAAGATTCGATCAAAAACTGGAGCATGATGTCGCGGCGCCGGGCCCCGACCGCTTTCCGCATGCCAATTTCGGTGGTTCGCTCCGTTACTGTCACCAGCATGATGTTCATGACCACGATTCCCCCGACCACCAGCGAAATCAGGGTGATCGGCGTCACGACAGCGGTAATCGCTCCGGTAAACTGGCCGACGGCGTTTTGTATCGCATCACTCGCCAGGATGTCGAAATCGTCATCCTGATTCGGATGTAGCTTGTGGCGAGATCTCAGGATCACACGCACCTGATCCTCTGTCGGTTCGAGAGCCTCGGCGGATGGGGCCTTCACCTGGAAATTGACGCTGCGCTGCTGGAATACCTTCATGAAAACTGTGTAGGGAATGTAGACGTTGTTGTCCAGCGACTGGCCGAAGAAAGTGCCGTTTTCCTGCTCCACGCCGATCACGTTGAACTGATTGCCGCTGATACTGATCTGCCGGCCGGAAACGTCCACGGATCCAAAAAGCTCTTTGCGGATCGCCGCGCCGATCACCGCCACCGGACGCACGTGCTGGGTATCGAACATAGAGACGAACCGGCCCTCCGCCACGACGAGCTCCTGTATCTTGGGCGTATCCTCACTCACACCACGCACGTTCGCGTCGTAGAAGGTGCGGTTCCCGCTCTTGGCATCCGCGGTGCTGCCCATGGTGGGCGATATCGCGGCGCAGTCGTCACAACGATCCTCGACAGCGCGCATATCGGGCAAGTAGAGCTTCTTGTTGCGCTTGATGACCTTGTCGTAGTCATCTTGGGACATGTTGATGCGGGCGATGCGAGCCACCCGGAATGTGTTGCTTCCCAGAGTGGATACCAGGCGGTCCTTGACGTAATAGCCCAAGCCCTCGATCGCGCCGCCCACCGCAACCACAGAGGCTACTCCTATGATGATTCCAAGGAGAGTCAATATGGACCGTAGCTTGTGGGACCAGATAGAGTCGGCGGCAATGCGGAGCGCTTCCCAGAGGGTCGCCAGTGGACGCAATACTCGATGGCCGCGAGACGACCGGTCCTCGGCGGAGGTTATGCCAGCGTCGTGTTCATGACGGGTTTCATTCATTTATCTCAAACCTACTCCGGCCAGGCCTCTCAGCGCCGGCCAACAGATTAATGATACGAAAAACGAGCCCCTAAGGTTCTGAAATAAGGAGATCTCCGTAAACCTTTCGAAACAGACATGGCTGCATAATGACCGATGAAAGATAATGGCCGTGTACGGTTCCGGACCGCAGTGGGATTTTCTTGGGTTCTGAGTCTATTCGACAAATTCCGTGAGCCCTGCTCAGCCTTTCTTCGCTGCCACAGGGATCTGAAGCCAGGCGCCGACTTTCAGAGAGCGGGGCGATTGGATGCCGTTTGCCTTCTGGAGGGCGCTAACCGAAATCCCATAACGAGCGGCAATCGAGCTGAGAGTTTCTCCGGACTTGATCTGATGGCGCGCTCCTACGGCCGGCTTCCCTGAAGGAGCTTCCAAGTGAGCGGATGCCTGGGGGACGTTGAGCCAGGCACCGGCGCGCAACGACGCGGCGGATTCAAGCTTGTTGGCATTCTGTAGTGCGGCTACCGCAACCCCATACCGTTGGGCGATGGAAAACAACGTCTCGCCCGCTTTCACCTGATGCCGGGTCTGGAAGGCCGCGACCTGCGCAGCCGGATGGGCCGCCGTTCCTTTCGTGGGAACCATCAGAGTGCCTCCCACACGCAGTAACTTCGGCGAGCTGAGGTTGTTCGCTGCCTTGAGGTCTTCGACGGAAACCTTGAAGCGAGCCGCGATCGCCGTGAGTGTGTCTCCCGGCTGGATTTTGTAGTGCCCGTCATATTCAGGATCTGCCTTGAGGTCCGCCGCCGGCATACTGGCCAGTTTTTCGGTCAGATCAACACCCATTCCCTCCGGCACGTTCAGCTCAAAATGAGGATTGTCCGGAGGAGTGTAGAGGGTCTTGAGCGAGGGATTGAGATTCCTCAGAAGATCCACCGAGATGTCCAGAGCCTTGGAAACAGCCTTCAGATTCACACGCTTCGGTACCGGGACGCGGTCGCACGCGAGCGGCGGCTCGAACTCCAGGGAGAGGCCATATTTCTCGGGGTTGTGCGCGAGAATTATGCTGGCGATGATCAGCGGAATATGGTTCATGGTTTCTTTCGGCATCTTGCGCTTCAGGCTCGCCAGGCTCCAGAAGTCATTGACGCCGCTCTTGTCGACCAACCGCTGCACCGCGCCCTCGCCCCAGTTGTACGCGGCGAGAACCAGATTCCAATCGTTGAACATGGAATAGAGGTCGCTGAGATAATGGGCGGCCGCGCGCGTGGATTTCTCCGGATCCGAGCGCTCGTCCACATACTTATCGACCTTCAACCCGTACCGGATCGCGGTGCCCTTCTCAAATTGCCAGATGCCCCTGGCGTAAGCGGTGGATACGGCGTTGGGCTTGAAGAGGCTCTCCACTTGCGCCAGATACATCAGGTCCAGGGGCAACGACGCCTCGCGGAAAACCCTCTCGATCATTTCACGATAGCGGCCGGAGCGTGTCAGGCCGTCGATAAAAATCTTGCGTCCGCGGCTGCGCCAGAAGTTGATCGACTTCAGCACGCTCTCGTTGACGACCACCGGAATGTCGTAACGCGTATTCAGAATATCGGCTTCGACGGCATCCCTGAGCATCGGATCGACCCGGATCGGAATCAGGTCCAGTTTCTCGAGCTCATCCAGAACCGCCGGTTCGGGCTTCTGCTCCCCATTACCATCGGACCACAAGTAGCGCGATTCGTCCCGCTGGATCTTGTGAATCAGATCCTGAAAAAAGCTGCCCAGAACCGGTGTGGAAGAGAGATCCCATTGAGACTGCAGAAGCAGGTCCACCGCCTGGTCGAAAGCCCGTCTTGCGTTCGTGGAATCCCCTGACATGATCAGATTCGATCCCTCGATGTACCGCGTCTCGCTGGTGCGCATGACATCGATCATCTTGGGGGGAATGTCCGGATTGTCCAGCAAGTACATTTCTACGGTAGGGGTCTTGTCCCCATCGACCAGTGAAGAGGTTGCGCTGAGGATCATTCGCTGGGTCCGCGCAAAGGCCAGTGCCGGAACCAATAAAATGCATAGTCCCACACGAACATGGATGGGCCGTAATCTCATCATGGTTTTGCAGTCGGACCGGTTACTTCTTGATCTCTGAGGCCTGCGCAGTGGCTGTGAAGTGCCCGGTCGTCATCAGAGTTTTTGCCTCAGGCATCAGTTCCAGGGCTTTCTGTACCTGAGTGTCTCCCTGAATGTATATCCGCCAGCCTTCCTGGAGCCCGAAAGCTGAATTATAGACTTCCTGCTTGAGGCGCCTCTTGATGAATTCGACGTTGTCGGAGATATCCTGACCCGTGAATTCAATCATTTTGCCATGCAGGAACTCTTTGAAATCATCCAGGATTGGATCCGTGACATCAAACTTCCAGGACGACGCCGAATCGTCACGTTGCGTGGAGGATTTGACCTCTTCGTTCTTGACCGGTAAGCGAAAATTGCTGGCGGCCGGTACCTGCCCCGAAGCAAGACGGCGCGCATATTCGAAAAATACATCCCTCGAAACCAGAAGCGTCTCGAAGCGATTGAGTTCACGCAATGAAACGTTGATATCCGGCGTAATTCCGCCGCCGCCAAGAACCTGGCGGCCGCTGTCGGTAGATTTTACTTCACGCTTGATATTCTCGTTGCCGCGTGCATCCGGCAGATTGTAATAGTCAAATGCCGAGCCTGAGTAGTCGCGCTGAATCAGACGACCGCTGGGAGTATAAAAGTGCGCCGTCGTCAGGGCCATGCCGGAGTTGCTGTCCATGCTGTAAACGGATTGAACCAGTCCTTTGCCGAAACTGGTTTCCCCCACGATCAGCGCCCGGTCGTGATCCTGCAGCGCACCCGCCACAATTTCCGAAGCGCTCGCGCTGCGCTTGTTGATCAACACTACCAGCGGCATCTGGATCTTTTCCAGGCTGGGCGCACGGTAGAGATGATTGGAGCCCTGCATTCTCCCCTTGGTCGAGACGATCGGTTCGCCCCTGCGGACGAACATGTCCGACACATCGATGGCCTGATTTAAAAGTCCGCCCGGGTTGTCGCGCAGATCTATGATGAGGCCGGAGAGTTTGTTGGCGTTGAGTTCGTCGAGTTTCTTCTTCAGTTCATCGAACGTCGTTTCGGCGAAGTTCAGGACTTTGACGTAGCCAATGCCTGGCTTGATTTCAAACGCATAAGGAACCGTAACAATTGGAATCTCGTCCCGTTCCACCGTGAACTGCAAGGGATTGCGCACTCCTGGTCGTTCGATGGTGATGTCCACGGTCGTCCCGCGGGGACCTCGCAGGTGATCCACGACCTGATCCTGCGTCCAATTGTCGATGCTTTCGCCGCCCACTCTGGTTATCACATCTCCAGCCCGCAGACCGCGCTTTTCAGCAGGCGATCCCACGGAAGGAGGCTCCACAATCACAACCCGCCCGTGATCGCTCCTGGGCATGAGCGTTCTTACGCGGATCCCGAGGCCATAATACTTGCTCACCTGATCTTCCCGCAGCCGTGCGAATTCCTTCGGATCGAAGAAGCTCGAATGCGGGTCCAACATGCGGAGCATCCCTTTGATCGCACTATAGACCAGCTTGTCCGTGCTGACGTTGTCAACGTGGTTCTTCTGAATCGTGTCGAGAGCTTCCGTGAACTCAACGATAAAGTCGTTGGGAGAAGCCTGCGGTTGTGCCTGCACTGCTGAGGCCTTGCCGCCGAAGATTCCACCCGCAAGGGAAAACGTCAGTACAACGAGGAGAACCAAGCCTGCAAACCTATGCTTCATAAAGGGATGACTCCAATTCTGGCGATACAAGCTAACGCAGTATAGCACGCAGTTACCAGAAGAGACAAGGCGAACATTCCCCTCGAAATTGCCGGGCCGTACCCTCCAGCTTGACTTGCCGATTACCCTACCTTAAACTCTTTACCATGCATTAGAGTGCTCGGGCGCGGGCAAAGAAAGCAGGTATCATATGGGTAATCTGGGAATGCCGGAGATCATCGTCATATTCATCCTGGCGCTGATCGTGTTCGGGCCGCGAAAACTGCCGGAGATTGGAAAATCTCTTGGAAAAGGGTTGGCGGAGTTTAAAAAGGCATCGAATGACCTGAGGCGCACTTGGGAAGAGGAAGTCCGCCTCGACAAAGAGAAGGAAGAAATGAAGAGCCTTCTCAAGGAGTCCTCCCTCGAACCCGCAGTAACCCCCACCGAAACTGCAAAAGAACCTAAATGAAGGACACTACGACCGAGGCGGAAACAGAAACCGGCCGGCCTGAACCAGAACCAGAATCCGGCAAGATGTCCTTCCTCGAGCACCTCGATGAATTGCGGCGTCGTCTGGTGAGGATCGTCACCTACCTGGGAATTGGCTGCGCCATTTGCTTTTACTTTTGTAAGGGAATCTATCGGTTTATCTCGGTTCCTATCACCAAGGCCATGCCTGCCGGCGGGCACCTCGTCTATACAAACCCCACCGACCCGTTCACAATGTACATAAAGGTAGCGCTGATTGCCGGGGTGTTCCTGACCATCCCTTTCTCCCTTTATGAAGTCTGGAAATTCATTGCGCCCGGCCTGTATCAAAAAGAAAAGAAGTATGTAATCCCCTTCATGGTTTCCTCGGTGTTTCTTTTTCTGGCGGGCGGCGCCTTTTGCTATTATTTCGTCTTGAGCCCCGCCTACACGATCCTCCTGCAGATCGGCGGCGAATTCACGCCGATGATTACCATCAATGAGTATCTTGACCTCACGCTCATGATGATTCTGGGCTTCGGGCTGATTTTCGAAATGCCGGTGATCATCGCTTTCCTCGCGATGTTCGGACTGGTGTCTGCCAGCTTCCTCTGGCGCAAATCGAAATACTCGATCGTGATCATGGTGACCATCGCTGCAATTCTGTCGCCGACCGGGGATGCCGTAAACCTCCTGATTTGGTCGGCTCCGATGATCATCCTCTATTTTCTCAGCATTGGGGTCGCAGCTCTCTTCGGCTGGCAGCGCAAGAAAAAAGGCAAGTTTTCGCTCTGGGACTAACGGTGCGATGCCGCACAACCCCTGAGCTTTGGGACGTCCTCAGGGACAGAGAAACTCCTGGACCAGACTCAGAATCTCCTCTGAGGTAGTAGCCGCATGAATCGCGGCACGCAGACGCGCCCCGCCGGGAATGCCCTTGGAGAGATAACCTCCCATGCGCTTCATCTTTCCAGTGGCGGCCGCCGATGGGACGCTCTCCGAGATACGCCGGAGGAAAGAGAGCATGAATTCGGCCTTCTCCTCCAACGCAACAGCATGCAACGAGTTCCCGCAAAGATATTCGTGACACTGCCGCATTAGCCAGGGATTGCCCAGAACGCCGCGCCCGATCATGACTCCATCCACGCCTGTTTCACGAAACATGCGCTCGGCATCCGCGGGAACGGTGACATCACCGTTGCCGATAATGGGAATACGCGCCGCTTCCTTGACGCGGGCGATCACACTCCAATCGGCGCTTCCGGCAAATAGATCGCAGCGCGCGCGCCCGTGTACGGCCAGGGCTTCGAGACCGCAATCCTCCGCGAGTTTGAGGACCTCGAGCGCGTTGACGTTGCTCCGGTCCCAACCGATGCGAATTTTCGCGGTCAGCGGAATCGTCACTGCCTTGCGCGTCTCGGTGAATATCCTCTCGAGGAGTGGAAGATCACGCAGCAGGTTGCTTCCTCCTCCCTGCTTCACCACCTTCTTAACCGGACACCCAACATTAATATCGACGATGTCGGCGCCCATCTCCTCAACCAAGGCCGCGGAGGTGGCCATGCGTCCGGGATCCGATCCGAAGATCTGGATGGAAACCGGACGCTCGCTGGCCTCGAAGCGCGTCAGACAAAGTGTGCGTTCCTGCCGGCGAGTCATCCCTTCAGTGCTGACCAGTTCCGACACAACCAGTCCGCAGCCGCCGAGCGATTTGACCGCTTGGCGGAATAAAGTGTCCGTATGCCCTGCGATCGGGGCAAGCACCAAAGGCGGATCGATTTCCACATCCCGGATCTTGAACAAAGGGATCTCCTCAAGCCAGGCAAAGTCCAAAAAAACCCATCAGAATTCAACAAATTGGATTTTTTTAACCAAATTCAAGTGCACCGCCGCATCCGAAAACTGGGTAACACCTAATAAACGTCGCACGTTACATTGACATCACATACAGCCCGTTAATTGGCATGCGAAGTGCATCTATCATTATGGTAATTTCCCGTGATCCAAGCTCAGCCTTGCGATTGATGGGCGTTAGTCAGGGGTTTTTCGCGGTCCCTTCCCGCGATGCCAGGGATCTCCTTAGTGACGCCGATTCATTCGGAGGCTGAGCTTGGAAACGTTTCCCTCCCTTTGGTAAGCTCTCAGGATCTCCAACAAGCTCGCGTGACCGCTTCGAAGTTACAGACCCTTAAGGTTAAATGTGTCCCCAACGCGGTTAGGGTCCAGACGATGCAGGCCGCATCGCCTTCCCCGGCTTCGCTGCAGAATGAGACGTTTCAGGTGCGGTTTGAACCCGGATCGCGGTTGTCGGACCCGCTGCGGGCTTCAGTTGCTTCAGGAGCCGCTGGAATGGATGGATCCTTCTGAACCGCGCCGTCCGCCACGAAGCGCTTCTCGACCGCTGCAACCAGAGCCTCCCCGGAACCACCGAAGTAGGTGCTGCAGATGTGTTCCAGGACCCCCTTGAAGACCTCATCCCTGCTCAGAGCGGCGGAATAAATGTATGCCTTTCCCTTCTTGCGCTGGTTGAGAATCCCTTTGCGGTACATCTTTTCGAGCACGGTCATGACGGTAGTATAGGCGAGCTTTCGCGCTGGATCCACTTTCTGCCAAACGTCCTTTACAGTCGCCTCTCCGATTGGCCAGAGAATCTCCATCAATTCAAACTCGCCGGGAGTCAGATGCGCAGACTTCTTCATTTGCCGACACCGATTTCCTGAAAATACTGAATATATGCGTCCTCTTTCAGCTGGGTGACGAACTTGTCGAGTTCCGGCTGGCGCTTCAGATTGAAGAGGTACTCTTTGATGTAATTCCTCACTTCCTCAAACGGGCGGACGACCGGCGGTTTACGGGAATCAACGCGAAAAATCGCATAGCCTTCGGGAAGCTTGGTCACTGCTGAAACGTCGCCTTCCTTGACGTTTGCGATCGCAGCGGTAATTTGCTGAGAAAGCTGGCTTATTTGGTAGGTCCCGATGCTGCCGCCTTTGCTGGCGGTAGGTCCTTTGGAGACCTGGCTGGCGAGTGCGGGAAAAGACTCTCCTTGCATGAGCCTGTCGCGGTACCCGCTGGCGAGCGCTTGTCCCTGGCTTCCATCGCCGGTGGCTGGGATTATGATCTCGCTGAGCGTCACTTCTTCGGCAGTCGAGAAGTCCTTGAGATGATCTTTGTAGAAGCGCTCCACTTCCTCAGCGAGCAGGGTAATGCGGGAGTCGACAAAATAGCCCACCAGATCCTGGACAATCATGCCCTTGCGCACGTCTTCGCGATAAGCAGTCATGGTTGTTCCCTGCTTCTCGAGGATGAGCTCGAATTCGTCCAAATCCTTGATGTTGTGGTCCTTGCGCTGCGCTTCGACATAGGTCGACACGCGCACGTCCATGCCGGTTCCAATGCCGAGTTCGTTCGCCTTCTGCAGAAACAGCTTATCCCTGACCAGGGTCTCGAGAGCCGCCTTTTCCGCCCGTTTCATCTCCTGTTCCAGTTGATCACCGGTATATTTGGTGGCGAGCTGTTCGCGCACTCCGAGCAATTCGTGAGTGACGTCGGAAAGGGTAATAATGTCATCGTTTACCTGGGCGACGATGCGATCGACGACCTTCGCAGGCACAGTCTGCGCTGACGCGATGCAACTTATTGCAATAAGCAAACTTACAAGATAAACCACTCTTCTCATTTGGGTTTCCCTCCATGGGCGGCGAGCCGACTTCCCGTATACTGGAAACTGAGTCTGTCCCGATCCAGCTCGACAGGCATCTGATTCGTCAAAGATGCCAGTTCCTTGTCGAGCGCCACCCTCTGCCGTTCCTGCAGCAGCTTCTCGTGTATCTGGCTCTCAACTTCGTAAAAGCGCTGCTGGTGCGCCAGAATCTTCTCATCTACTTTAAACGTATGATACCCGTACTGGGTGCTAATAGGTTTGCTGACGGTGCCGGGTGCCAGCGGGAAAATCACCTTCTCGAAATTCGGAGGCAACTCGCCCCTCTGGAAACTACCCAGGTCGCCGCCGTCGGCCGCGGTAGGCGCCTTGGAGTAGAGTCGTGCGAGCTCGGCGAAATTCTTGTTGTGCTTGGCCTTGAGAGCAGCCTGAATCTTCTGCGCCTGCTGCGCGCTGTCGACAAGGATTTCGCTGACGTGAACCACATCGTTGGAGACAAATTCGTCCAGGTGCTCCTTGTAATACGCCTCGCATTCCTCTTTGGTAACAGCCAAATTCTTAAAGAGATAATCGTGCAGGTATTGCTGTATTTTGAGGCTATCCATCAGGCTCTGGGCAATATCCTGGTTGTTCCCAGTTCCACTGCTGTTCCCATCGGCGCTCTGTGTTAGTTTCTCGCGCATGGATGCCAGCACCTGTGGATTGGCCTCGATTTTCAAACTCTCCGCTTTGCTGAGCAGCAACTTTTCCTCGATAAACGAGTCGAGAAGTGCCGACATTACGCCGTCGGAGGCAGCGGAATTTCTGAACTCGTTCAACCGGCTTTGGAAAAAACTCTCAAGATCGCTCTGCGTGTATCCCTTGCCTCCAACACGTACCACTGCCGTGGTGGCGCTTTTCGCGGGGGCCTTATCTCGCAGTGCGCAATTCTCCGCACCAAGCATCGCAGGGAGGAGAATCAGGCCGAGCATGCGCCACGGTCTGAGAGGCATAGCAAAATCTCCAATTCCCAGCATTCACCACCAACGACAAAAATAAAATGATAGCGAATGGCGCCGCCAAAGTACACAGCATACGGGGAATGGTCACGGCCCCAGCGAAGTCGCAGGACTTGCTACGAATATGGGGACGGCCACCTTGGACCACCCCCGGCGCGCCGGGCAGGAGTGTGCGAATACTCCACGCCCACGCCCCCGATTCGGTATAGAATGGGCGCGCGTTGCACGGTTGGAATCGAGGGAGCAGACGAGGAGAATGTACAGAACACTTACAATTCGCGAATCGGCTGCTGACACCCACCCCAAAACGCATCTCATTCGAGCTATCTACTAACCTATTGACAAGCATCGATCGGAATCTTGTCGTGAGGTGCCAAATGCGCAGAATGTTTCTCCTGTTGCTTAGCCTCGGTTTTACTGTCCCAGGCCTTGTCTCTCAATCTCCGAAGGCGATTGACCCTGCTAACATGGACGCTAGCGCAAAAGCCTGTGTGGATTTCTATCAGTACGCCGACGGGGGATGGATCAAGGCGAACCCGGTGCCGGCGGACAAGAGCCGCTGGGGTGGTTTCGAGCAATTGGCCGACCGCAATCGGGATGTGATCCAATCCATCCTCAAAGAGGTGAGCGCAAAGAGCTGGCCGAAGGGAAGCATCGAACAGAAGGTGGCAGATTTCTACGCCAGCGGCATGGACGATGCGGCCATCGAGAAAGCCGGGACCGCGCCGCTGAAGCCCTTTCTGGCCGAAGTGGATCGCCTCAAGAGCGCCAACGAGCTTGCCGCACTGCTGGCAGACTTGCGTCTTAACGGCTTGGGCGGCAGCTTCGGTTTCTCGGCAGCCCAGGACCCCAAGGACAGCGCGCACTACATCGGAACTCTGAGCCAGGGCGGGTTGGGGCTGCCTGACCGCGATTACTACTTGAAGGAAGATCCGAAGTCCAAAGAGATCCGCGATAAGTATGTTGTCCACATGACGAACATGTTCGAGTTGGCCGGAGAGAACCCTACCGCCGCCGCAGCGGATGCCGCCGTCACCATGCAACTGGAGACCACGCTCGCAAAGGCCAGCATGACTCGAGTGGAGAACCGCGATCCTCAAAAGACCTACAACAAAATGACTCTTGCAGAGTTGGCGAAGCTGGCGCCGGCCTTCGGCTGGGAAGGCTACTTCGATCAGCTCGGCGTAAGGCAGGTGTCGGACTTGAATGTCCGCCAGCCTCAGTTCTTAAAAGCCTTCGCTGAAATGAGCGCGACCGTTCCGGTCGAGCAGTATCGGGCTTACCTGCGATGGCGGGTAATTAATGCGATGGCCAATTCCTTGACGAAAGCTTTCCAGGACGAGGCCTTTGCATTTGACGGAAAGGTGCTCAACGGTGTTCCCCAGCAGGAAGAGCGCTGGAAACACGTACAGTCCGCCACGGATCGCTCTCTGGGAGAGGCGTTGGGGCAGCTCTATGTGAAAAAAGTTTTCAGCCCTCAGGCCAAGGCCCAAATGGTCGAAATGGTTGCGAATCTCCGTGCAGCGCTCAAGGAACACATCCAAAAGCTCGATTGGATGGGTCCGGAGACCAAAGCCCAGGCGCTCAAGAAGCTCGACGCCTTTGGTGTCAAGGTGGGTTATCCAGACAAGTGGAGGGATTACTCCCAGCTCGAGATCGCCCGGTCTTCCTACGCGGAGAACCTTCTGCGAACGCAGCGCTTCGAGACAGCGCGCAACCTTGCGAAACTTGGGAAACCGATCGACCGCACCGAATGGGGAATGACGACTCCCACCGTGAACGCTTACTACAACGCCAGCATGAACGAAATCGTGTTTCCGGCCGGCATCCTGCAGGCGCCCTTCTTTGATCCGAAGGCAGATGACGCGGTGAACTATGGAGGAATCGGCGCCGTGATCGGCCACGAAATGGGCCACGGTTTCGACGACAGTGGGAGCCAGTTCGACGGTGACGGGAACCTGAAGAACTGGTGGTCCGATGCAGACCGCAAGGCCTTCGAGGCCAGAACCGGCCTGATCGTAAAACAATTTGATTCTTACGAAGCCCTGCCGGGCGAGCACGTCAACGGCAAGCTCACTCTGGGCGAGAACATCGGTGACTTGGGCGGACTCGAGATTGCTTACGCGGCCATGCAGAAGGCGCTCCAGAAGAAAGGCAAGCCTGCTCCAATCGACGGCTTCACTCCCGAGCAGCGTTTTTTCCTGAACTGGGCGCAAGTTTGGCGCGAAACCATTCGTCCGGAGGCGTTGCGCGTAATGATTAACACCAATCCGCACAGTCCCAACAAATTTCGGGTAATCGGCCCCCTCAGCAATTTGCCTGAGTTTTATCAGGCATTCGGCTGCGCTGAAGGCATGCCCATGGTTCGCCCAGCGGCAGTCCGTCCCAAGATCTGGTAACCCTATTTCTATTTCGGGGACAGGCGCCATAACCTCGAATTTATCCCGGGCTGGCCTAGCTTGTGCGCTTTGGAATTTCGAGGTTATGGTGCCTGTCCCCGAAACTCGTGAATTGCAGAAATTCGACCGGTGCGCCCTGGCAAACGACAAACGCAACTAGAACTCCCGCGGAAGGACTGTTCGGTTCGATGATGACCTTCTGACCGACCAGTTCAGCCTCTAGATCATCGACCTCGAAGGCCACATGAGGAACCGTCTTCACAAGATCCGGAAGAGGGCAGTCGGGCTCGTAACGCATCCACTGAATCCCGAACGGGTTCCGTTCGTGGTCAGTGCAGTGACATTTGTACGCTTGCAGATAGGTCTCTCCGGGTTGTGGCACCGTTGTCGGGATTCCCAGATGATGATACTTTCTCAATTATCCCCCTGCTTTCGCGCTTCCAGCGAGTTGACGCGAGCGCGACGGTGCCTCGTCAGCTGCGCCGGTACACATCCTTTCGAAGGCCAACCTTTACCACAACAACGATCACCTCGTCGTCCTTAATCTCGTAGATGATCCGATGATCCCCCTGGCGCATCCGGTACCTCTCCTGTTCCGAAAGCTTCTCGATACCTGAGGGCCGAGGATCCCCAGACAAGAAATCAATGGCGGTGAGAATCCTTCGAAGGTCCCGATTCGGAATTCGACGCAGATCATGAGCTACGGATTTACGGAAGATGACTCTATATTTTCCCATGCTTCTTCAGGTCGTTCAGGAGTTGTTCGTAGCTGATCAGCGGTTCCTTTACTCGCTCCTCGAATGCAGCCAGATCCTCTTGGTCCTCCTGCAGAGCCTGTCGTACGGCGTTGTTTACGAGATTGGAAATCGAGCGTCGCGTATGCGCAGCCTTCAGCCGCAGAGCTCGATGCAGTTCGGGTTCGAAGTAGATTGTAGAACGAGTAGCCGCATCGCTCATGGATCAAGTCCTCCGGCCCCAAGTGTAACGCTATAACATTATAGCGTCAAAACGCTAAAACGTTATGATGAAGCAAAGCAGCTGATCTGCTACGGCCGGAGATCTGGAAAACTGTTAAGGCTCCTGCAGGTTCAACCGGTGATTCGAAGTTCTTTGCGGATTCCCTCTGCGAGCCACTGGCGGATTAATGTCTGGTAGGGAATAGCTTTCATCGTGGCGATTTTCTTCAGGGCTAGGATTTGCGCCGGATCGAGCTTGATTGATATGTTCTGCAGACGGCGAGTTCTCTTGCCCTCAAGGATCTGCCGGCGCAATTCCTCCTCCAGGCTGAATTCGATCGCGCCCTCTTCCAATTCCGGAAGCACGCCTCTGCGATCGTAATATTCGGCGATGCTCTCTCTCACGCGTCCCATGGCTCAATCCTCGCGGTGATTGCGGTAGTAGCGGCGTTCGGCTGCGCTCATGTCCCATCCCGTAATAACTCGTGCCATAGCGCCTGCCTTCATTTCAAACACAATTACGAGAAGCCTGCCCGATTGCGTGCGGCCAAAAGCCGCATAGTGCCCCCGCTTGGTCTTGCGAAACACCGGCCGGCCAACGAACACTTCCTCGGCCTCTTCGGGCTCTATGCCGTGGCCGAGCGCGAGATGCAGAATATTGCCGTCGTCCCACTCAAAAGCGGAAATACGCATCAGGCTCTCCTGGTAATACAATACATTACTTTCACTTCGTGGTCAAGAACGCGGCTTAGGGGGTCATATCTTTGAGATTTGACATTTGGCAAAGAATCAAAAATTAAAGATATAACCACCTTGTGCGCGGCTTGGGGGAGAATTCCGGATACGTTCCGCGCTGACTGATGCTATCCTCTGCCCTGGTTTTTTGAATCGATTGACAATCAAATCCTCGGAGCAAGGGTGAATATGAAAACAAGACGCGCCGCTTGGTTTCTCGTTTCCACTCTCTGCCTTTTGGCACTTGCTCCGATCCTGCTCATTGCCGCGCCCCAGGCCCAGCCGCCCGGGAAGTTCCAGCTCCAGGAAGCGACCATCGCCAGTGTCCATGCCGCGATGAAGGCAAAGCAGCTGACCTGCCACGACCTGGTTGATCAGTACCTCAAGCGCATCGACGCCTACGACAAGCAGGGCCCCGCGCTGAACGCCATCGTCCAGATCAACCCCGACGCCCTGAAAGAGGCGGATGCGCTGGACCGCCGTTTCGCGCAGGGCGGCCTCACAGGACCGCTCCACTGCGTTCCGACCATCGTCAAGGACAACTTCGAGACGATCGGCCTGCAGAGCGCTGATGGATCTCTGTCGCTTAAGGGATTCGTGTCGAACAAAGATGCTTTTCTCGTCAAGCGGATTAAAGCGGCAGGCGCGATCATAATCGCCAAATCGAACATGGCCGAGTTTGCGTTCAGCCCGCTCGAGACGGTGAACTCGATCCTCGGCACGACGAAAAACCCGTACGCGGTGGATCGTGTCCCGGCCGGGTCG
>JBEKIX010000059.1:0-23720 GCA_050011535.1 Acidobacteriota bacterium | reverse complement strand
GATTGCCGAGGCGGCTTCCGCTGGGAGCGCGGAGGCTCTTAGGGCGTTTGAAGTCGCTGGGAGTTGGCTCGGCGTGGCAATCAGCAACGTGATTAATGTTTTAAATCCTCGGTTCATCACCATCGGAGGCGGAGTGGTCCTCGCCTCGATGACAGTCGGCGGGGATGAAGGCGGTCCGTACCTGAGAGCAGCTGTCCGGCGTGCCCGTGAACTGGCGTTTGAAGATGTGGCGCAAGAGACGAGAATCGTGCCATCGCGATACGGGAACGATAGCGGAATGTTCGGGGCGGCACTCTTAGCGGCGGCGTAGGAGAAAGGGCGTGATCGTTATTGGCGCTTACCCGGATTCCGTCGGAGTTCAGCGGCAAGGCCTCTCATTACTTAGGTCTTTAGGCGAATTTGTTAGCCGGTTGGTGCCTAACGGCGTGGGGCTCCATATACTTCCTTTCTACCCGAGTTCCGGCGACTATGGCTTTGCACCGGATGATTGGTTCAAGGTTCGACCTGATCTCGGTGATTGGGGGGACATCGAACAGTTGTCTGCCGAGCGCCGGATCATTGTGGATGGAGTCTATAACCATGTAGGCGTTGGGCACCACTTCGTCCGCGATTTCTACGCGGCACCAACAACTGATGGTGCACTCTACGCATATCCTTCGCACGCTGGCGTTACGGGACCGTCATCGCCGCGGGGAGTTCCTGTCTTGCGACGGCACTCCTTACAGAGCGGTGCCTGGGATCTCTGGCAGACGTTCTCTACGGCGTCGGTCGATATTAGGCTGGACAATCCTGACGTGCAAGACGAAATCCGGCGCCACCTTGAATTCCTCGCTAATCGTGGTGTGTGGGCAGTGCGCCTTGACGGCTGCGCCTACTACGGTAAGTCACCCTGTCAAGAACAGTTTCATCACCCCGCCGCTCAAGGCTATGCTCGCGCCATTGCTGCCATGGCCAAGCACGCAGGTCTTCGAGTGCTAGCGCAACTAGACTGCGATCCACAGGGCGCTGCCTACTTCCCGCGAATACTCGGTTATGACGTTCCGGCCGTTGACTACGCGTACTCCGCACTTCTCGTTGAGGCTCTTCTCACCGAGAACGCAATTCCTCTCATGGAGCATTTGCGACGGACATGGCAGCTTCCCTGCGAAGTGGTCCGCCCGCCGCGCACACACGACGGGATCCTGTTGCAGTCCGACCTGTTGCCGTCTGCGTCATTCGACTCCATCGTCTCGATCGCACAACGCTTTGCGCTTCCGATTAGAATATCAAATGGGGAGTATTACGAATTGAACAGTTCGTTTCCACATGTGTGCTCACTTGGTGTAGATGGTGAAGGGATGTGGGCTCGGCTACGAATGATCGCCGCTCTGACTGCGTTCCTTCCTGGGTGGAGTTATTTTTACCTTCCGATACTTCTTGGGGACGTCCCTGAGGACCGCTATCGAGGCGATGCAGACCCACGGTTGGTGAACCGGTTGCCCCTCGACCCTGGCTCGATCAACACGTTTCTCGCGTCGCGAGATTTCAACAGGATGCGGTTGCTGCTCGCATATCTATTCGATCTTTCGCACCCGTCCAGCGATGATCACGGTTTGGCCGATCCTTGCGTTGGTCTTTATGGCGACAGTGTTATCTGCGTCAATTGGCCGGGCGCAGGCGCCCGATTATTATGCAATTTCAGCAAGAACCGTTCACTGAGGCTGGAGGTCTTGCACCTTGCCGAACCGGCCTACTCGGAACGAGCTAACGCCACGGAACTTCGGCCGCTAGGGTTCGGGATTTGGACATCAAACGTTAGGCCGTTTCACTTCGACTGGAGTTAAAGAACTTCTGCCCAGAGAGCACGGGCTGTATCCTTGTAATGTACTGGTGGGCCGCACTTTATGATTCTAGATGGATCAGTTGATCCCTTTCAGGTATGGCAGGACGCAGAACGATATCTTACGCTCGGTGCGAGGACATACAGCCCATTCTGCAACATCATGGATGTCGCTAAACGGCACCGGCCGCAGGACGGGGACCGAACCTTTGAGCTAGAGTCATTCTGGCTGAGCTATGATATCGGCAGCTATATCGCCAATGGAGTTCACTCTGAGCTTCACGACCTCTATCGCCAAGCCGACCGGTTCTTATTTGTTGTCCACCCTGATGTCTTGGCGATGCCAGGTTTACATCTTGGGTCATTGCTTGAGGGCACCTTGCGAGGTCCAGCGGTGGAGGTGGCACCATCGGCCAACGTTCGGACGGTTTTCGTCACGAGGATCGACGGTAAGGCCGTAGCCAGCCACTTTTTGAAATTACATTATCCGCGTCGAATATCGCGGTTCTTCCGTCCGTTGCCCCTTGAGGATATCGAAGTACAACTTTGGTCGACGAGACAACTAGCGAATGTCGGGCTAGCAGTGTTTCCAGACGTCGGGGGCGGCGTGCTCGGATCAGCACCGAGCGAGGCGTGGGGCTATATCGTTCGCGAAGCGACTCCGGCTAATGGACGGGGATTGCGGTACGCTGTGCCCCTGTTTGCGCTGTACTCGCGTGACATTCGGTCTCCGAGCGATCCGATACTGCTAGCTCAGCTCAGCCAAACCGGACACGCGCCCGCTTTGATTGAGACCATAGTGCGTGGAATGATCCAGATGTGGATCACTGCAGTATCAAAAGCGGGCTGCTTGATTGAACCTCACAGTCAGAACACGCTGTTCATGTTCTCTGGGGCGGATGACTCATGGCAGGTCGCCTACCGTGACGGAGGCATCTACGCTGACCCGCCAATATGTCTTAACGGAGGGGCAGTATCGGGCCGTCCACCGATCGACGAAATCGGTAGGGACGTTCAGATACCACGTGAGCAGCTGCTCAGTCTGACGTACGACACGTTTCTAGGCCACCATGCGCTTGCGTACCTGAGCCGTTCAGTGTGCGCAACATTTGGCATTAAAAGTTCGTTTATGCCGAATTTGGCGAAAAGCATCTTTAGCGAACTCGGCGGCCACGAATTGGGCCTGCCTGCTACTACCTTCGCCTTTGATGATAAATTATACCTGAACGAAGAGTTTCGTCTGTTGGATACCGAACAGCCGCCCATTTGGAGGTAGCTTCCGCCAGCTAATGATGAGAGTTCCCGATGACGACCGGTCAGGAATAGCAGCAAGCCTCTAGACGCAACGCACAGCCCGCCGATGACCTGGGTCCCACTTGCATCCTCAGAACAAATGACAGGACATTTCAGTCGAAAAGAGCAGTGAACCTCGGCAGTGAACAGAACTGTCATGAGGCGCGGGGCACGTCAAATCGGCAATAGCAGTTGGATTCATGTTTTGCCGCTGTTCCGTGGCCCGTCATCGCGATGCCCCGCGCTTATAGTCTATCGCCGCTTTCAGGAGGAACGGTAAGACGACCGTGGCATCGCAGTATATTTCTGCAAAGCGTTCTGTCTTTCCACCCTGAATTTTTCCCCAACTAACCGCTTCCGCAAACGTGCTTCCCGACAAATGTCCGAGGTGTTCATTGTCAGGGCATATACGAATACCAGCAACCAACGGCTCGATCAAGCGGCCAACCTCGTCGCCGTCTGAGGTCTCTGACCGAAGGTAAGCTATCATTTGCTGGGCCCAATTACGTGGCGCGCCGCCGCCTATGGAAAGCACGGCGACGCGTGTGGATCCCTTGAGCCATTCGGCGTACAGCTGTAGATCCCGAGACGGATCGTATAACGGGTGTGCCCGTTGTTCATGCTGTTGGAACTTATAAACGCATAAACCGATTTCCGAGTCGGTGAGGGCGGGCACGAACAGTGGAACGCCATGGTGGACCGCGGATGAGATAAGTCCCACATCATGCGAGAGATCAGCTATGTGTGCTATATGTGCGATAATCTCCGTACTGGCGTAAGCGTGGTCAGATCGTAGGCTGTCACAGGCACGAAGAACGAGTGCCTCCAGGCGGAGCAGATTCTCTTCGGGCTCAATGCTATCGTAAATTCGATTAAGCCGCCGAGCGTAGAGGTCTTGGTCGCTCAGAATTCCGTCATAAGCGAAATGAGACATTCCGCACTCCTCAACTATGCTATGCGTGACTACGGCACCAGTTGCGACGACCGCATGAACGATTCGTTCTGTAATTAGCCGACCAAGTGTGCGGCTGAGCTTGGCAATTGACATGGCACCTGACATGGTCAGGACGAGTCGGCACTCAGGATCGTCCATTACAGTCTTGAGGATTTGCCATGCGTGGCCGAGGCGGCGGGCTCCCAAGGACGTGTTCGCCATTGCTTCAAGGATCTGGTCCAGGGTGCCACATTCGGTAACATCAAGGGGCGCTAACGGTTTTGATCGGGACGGCATAGGGCATTCTCAGGTGAAACTGAACAACTTCCGGACAGGTCTGCAACCATGGCAGGCAACTTATGCCGGTTCAGGTGTTTCCGAGGTCTAGATTTCCTGAACGTCGATCACGGGAGCGGGGCTGCCGGCACGTCTTGGTTTCTCCATTTGGTCAAATGTATCATAAACGGCACGGGAGGGAAAGATCCGTAAATGTGCATCCCTAAAGCGGCCTAGGGTATCGCTCTCTTTTCTTGGAGTGGTCGGACGTCATGAACCGTCCTTAAATCACAATCTGCTTCACCTCATCGACGATGGTCGACTTTACAACCGCTCCCTCTCGGAGGCGGAGAGTCAAGCCCTCTACAACGGCGGCAGGTGAGCCCCTCGCACCATGCTGTTATCCGAGAGGGCGGCGTGCGAAAATCGACAGTATGGCCAGAGTCAAAATCGAAGAGATCATTGACCATTTGAGTTCCGAGATGCGGGGTGCCCTGGCTGACGCGCTCTCCGAGGTTGCGCCGGATGCCGACGTTGACGAGGACGACCTTTTTCGCGCCTTCAAGAAGGCCGTGTACCGAAGATGCAGTATCTGGGAGAATGTTCCCGACCAGTATGTAGAGTCCAGATAGCGCCGGTCGCCGGCAACGACGTAGGGTAGGAGAGGGTTTCCGCGCTGGCGGGAAGCAGGCCCGAGCCATTTCGTCAGAAGCCCTTCGTAGAGTGGTGCTATGGAAATCGATCCCGTCCCTGAAGATGTGCGGGAGTACCTACGTAAACATTTCCGCGACGTGAAGGACAAACCCTCCCAGGGCGACCATTACGTATTCAGCATGAAGTTGCGATTCGGGGAACGCCGTGAGCTGAAGGTCCACCGAAACATATTTCTGTTTTCTGAGGTGATTTCCGCCTAGTTGCGGGAGCACGATTTTAGGGCTCAGCTTGAACGAGGAAACGTGGAAACAGCAAAGCCCCTCGGTCGCTAAGAAGTTCAAATCGCGATACGCTCGACCTCATCGAGCGAGATCTAGTCACGGCGATGGGGACGAATCACAAGGGTTTCAAGAAGCTTGCCGCAAACGGCACGGCAAACGTTCTTGTAGCCGACACCGTTACCGCTATGCTGAGGAGGATGTCAATCCCAGGCCCACAAGAAAATACGGAGAGGGGTTCCTCGGACGACCCTCAACGGGACGGTGGCCGGCTCATCGGGTTGGCTCTCTGGCGCGAGCGCAGGCACACCGAGAAGCTGCTCAACGGCCTGCTCGTTGCCATAAAGGCCGAGATTGGATTGGCGGAGGAGAGAACGTTGGCCAAGCTTGAGGATATCGACACCTCCGTCGGCCTGATTGCCGGGGAGCTTGCGCGCCGAAACAGCAATCCACCGTCGAACGGCACTGCCTCATGATCAGGCCGGAAGCCTTCGCTCGGTGGCGTCCGTCAATCGCGAAAGTTCACGTATGGCTGCGAGCGTCTGCATCAGCTCACCCGCGTCCGCAAGGGTTCCAACGTCCTTCACGAACCTCGGCGTTGGTTTTATACCCCCCTCCGCCGACCGCCCACGGGGCGCAAGCATTTCTTCATTGGTAACCCGCATATTAGATGATGGGCTGACGAATCCTCCTTAGACGCCAGTTATGCTCAAAACAGGTTTGATCGGCTTCAGACCAAACCTTAATCTCCCTCGGTCTTGAAAGCGGCTTGGACTCCGCAGGATGAATCAATGGATCATAACCCGACACGGCAACACGCAGCATTTCATCTCGACAAAATCTTAGGACTCTCGAAATGTGGCCAGGGTGGACATTGGCTTGCGGCTGCCGGTCTGTGTCTTTTGCAACGTCTAAAATGAGGCGCTCAACCGCCGTGGATTCCGATTTATGAACATTCCGCGTGCTTCCCGCGATGATTGCGACGTAGCCGTTCCACGGTTGCGCAAAACGACGGCCATCTCGCCTGACATGATCCGTGAAGCGCTTGAGTATGTTTCCTTCGCCGATGTACGTGGGGCGCGCCATTGCGCGAGCATCCCAAATCACATACACGCCGATAGCTCCGATCAGTTCAGCCAAATTAACGTCACGAAATCTTTGAAAGTCCGCGTAGATCGTGTACACCTATTCTTCTCTCTGGGAAGCCCGAGTCGGACTTGGGCTCTAAATCATAGTCCGCTCCACCTCATCGACCGAGATCTCGTCGTCGCGGCGACCGCAAGGCCCCGTCGTGCGCGGCCATCGCCAGGCAACGGGCCTTTTTCACAGAAAACCAATTTTTTGTGGACTATCTTGGTTCGCTTTTTCTACGAACCTTTGGGAACGTGGGGTAAAGTATTGCTTCGCTCTCTGGTATGCCTCGTCGTAAACTGTTTCCAGCGCTGTTGCATTCGCGCCATCTGATATGGTGTGGGTCCGATCGCTGTCCCCGAGCTGAACGGTGAAGTTATCGAGTCCAACACGGACGCGAAATTGAAACAGCACGGCGAGTTGCGGGTAGATCCCGTTTCCTTGGGTAAGTGTCAATTGAACGTATGCGACCCACCAGCCGTTTCCTTCCCACTTCGCCGCGCCCATCGGGGTATAGATCGCCTTGGAATCCCGAGGTTCGGGTGGCAAGAACTTCACCTGGTCAGAGGGTGCACCGATGTAAGGAGCAAATCCCGTGAGCAGTCGAGCGATAAAAGACAGGGATCGGTCACGATAGGCGATGTCCTCGTTGTTGCATTGCTGAAAGGCTCCGCATAGTTCTTCGTACTTTGTCATATCAGCCTCTTTAATAGGAAACCATACCAGAATGAAGCATCAAATGACAATCCCCTCCACCTCAATCGAGCGAGATCTCTTCCCGGCGCCGATCATAGAGGCGCGTCGATTCGTGCGCGGCCATCTGCCGCGCGGCGTCCAGCTCTTCGCCGCTCTTCACGTATGGGGAGTGCTAACAGGGGCGCGCACGGTGGCGCATACTTTTACGATCGGGTCAGGTGGATGGCCCCTATATTCTGCCTGTCCCTTCCGGAATAATATTCACCCTCCAGTACGGTGTCCTCCTTGTTAAGGGAGAGCCGTGCCACGCCACGATGCGAGTGCATGGTTCCAGGAGCAGCGGCAGACGGTTCATTCATGTACTCATAGCTCATGCTACGCTCATCCGCCACCAATAGGTTTCCGGAGAGGCTGTGAGATTGCGATAAAGTTGTGCGGCCAGTGATCAGCATGGTCGTCCAGGTCTGTTGAATCTTCACCGTTATTTCGGTTGGAGTGGCCAACCCCGAAGAGACGCCGCCGGTCTCGGCTGGACGTACTTCACCGCGCCAGGTGCCTGACAGGTTCGGAATGCGCACAATGTGCAGCCAGCCCAGCAAGCTCCACTTCCAGACATATTTCTCAAAGAGCCCGTAAAATATGCCGTAAAAAGCCATCGTGTCGATCGGCGGACTCGCCCACCAGGGTGCTTTGATCTGATACCCGTCGATGATATGAAATGCTACAAACGCCGCGCCGATGGCTGCGCCGGCAATGAGGAACGGAATGTATTTGCGCTCATTGGAATCTGTCGAATAGGTATGTGCCATATTAGGTGTACCAGGTATCCCAGACCGTCTTGGCGGCTTGTACGAACGCCCGAAGAGCGGCTTCGGACCATTGCGTGGGACCGTTTCCGAATAGCGGCACGACTCCATTTTGACAGAGAAAACCGCCCGTCGCATTGCTCGCCAGATAGGAGAGAATCGCTGGAACCGTGTCGCGGAAGCTTCCGGCGAACAGGTGGTCAGGAATGTTGTGTAGAGTGCATTCAAGGAAGTATGACGGAGCAGCTCGATCGGCTAGCTGATGAGTGTCGATCAGATAATTTCGGAGGTTCTTGAAGATCCGGACTGTTGCCTTATACTGGCCACCGGTACGCGATGCCTGATTTTTGTTCTCGCCGCGTTCGATATGGTATTTCGGGTAATTGACAATCGGATTATTCGAAACGTCGAACAACTGAATCCCCCAGTGCGCGGTGAGGTTGTTTCGATCGACGAAGGTCGCGTACCGGCGGAACTGGACCGCGGGCACGACATCTGAGGGCCTACGACCGCAGCCCGTCTGGACCTTGATCGACTTTCTGCCTAAGGTGACTGAGTTATTTCCGTAATGCGATCGCAGAGCGTTGAGAGTGTCATCGCGAAGGTGAGTCCAAAGGTAGGCCGCGGGTGGGAAAAGGGCCTCATGAAATTGCTGCTGAGCCGGCGTGAGGGCGCTCAGGTCTTTGTAGAAGGTGCTTCCATACAAGACAACTACGTCCACGTCGCTGTCTGCGTAGATGTTCGTTGAATTCGCGTACGAACCCTGGAGGAAAATGTCAACGCCGCGACTGGCCAATGGGGATGTTGCCTTCAAGAGCGCCTGTCGGATGCTATTGTAGGCGGCGGATGAGGTCGCAACCGCACCTTGATGGGACCAGGTCTCAAGTTGAGATTGAGGGATCGGCATAGATGCAGGAGGTCTATTCTCTGCTTCCTTTGATGCTACCGCGCGCTGCATAGGGAGTCAAAGGTCGATGTTTGCCCCAACCCCATATCACTCGACAACCGCAACATTTGTCTCGGGCGGCATGTTTCCCGTCCTTGAGACTGATTGCGGTGCTGATATTATTATTCGGAAAGCGTCGATGGCGGTTCCTTTCCCGCCGCGTCGCGGTTCGATAATCTCATACGGGGTATATTCCTATGAAAATTCTCGAACCGACGCGGCAAGCTCCTCTTCGACCTCTTCATGGCCGTTAAGTACCCGCCAAAAGCCTTGAATATCGGGGATTATGCGGTTCGAGAATCCGCATACGGGGGGCACTACGGATGAGTCGGGGTGTGCGAGGACGCGAAAAAAGCTGAAAAGACCGCCCAACTCGGCGGTTCGAGTCTGCCCGGTTAAGAAGCCGGCCGGAAGGATCAGACGCTCGAACCGGCGGCGGAATGGCGGATGTATGCTCCGCCATGTGCTCCGTAGATCGACTAACGGCTTCGCGATCTCGTGGAAGTGCTCACGGACCTCATCAACCTCGATGGTCAGCCGGGAACGGTTCCGTTCGAGGCGGTTGCGCTGATCCGCGATGGTCTTGCGTTGGCACAGGAATTCCTGATCGGTGATGAGGCTTTGCGCCCGCATCCGGATGAGTTCCTGAAGTTCGCGGTCCAATTGCTCCCCCCGAACTCTCCTGTTGGCCGTCCGATTAGCGACTTCGGCTTGGTAGTCCTGTACCTCCTCGGCCAAATAGTCTCCGACCCGTTCCAAGATGACCGGCTGTGGCGCCACCGAGTCGAGGAATCCCTCGAATTCTTCATGGACGTGCCCTGCGGGATGGCTTTTCCCGCGGTTCGGGCAGGATGCCGCCTGGCACACATAATAGGGATAGCGCTGGCTGCGGCCACGCGAGAATGCGCCCGTGAGCGTATGGGAACAGGCGTCGCACCGCACGAAGCCACGCAGCGGAAACTCGGGTCTCTCCTTCTGGTGGGGCAAGGACCGGTTGCGCCGCGCAATGACCGCCTGCACCTGTGCGAATTCTTCCTTCGTGACCAGGGGCGTATGCTTCCCTTCGTATTCCTGGCCATCCCATGGATCAACCAGAATGCCTTTGTAATAGGGATTTGTGAAGAGCTGATACAGCGACTGCGGGCCGAACGATCCGCGGCGGGCGGTAGCAATTCCCCATGACTCCATGAGCCGGCCCATTTCGGCCTGCGTGTAGGCTCCGGTGGCAAAGAGCTTCCACGCCCGCTGGAGAAGGCCGAAGGTGGGTTGATCCGGCAGATCCGGAAGATTCTTCTTCTCACCGTTCGTGACGGAGCTCTTGTAGCCCAATGGCGGTCCCCACGGAAAGACGCCCTCCTGAATCCGGCGCCGCATGCCCTGGACCGTGCGCATCGCACGGACGTCATTGTCGAACTGGGCGACGCTCGCGAGGACTCCCTCCATGAGCTTTCCGGTCGGATCGGAGTCGATCGGCTCGGTGACCGAGACGACGCGCACGCCGTACTTCAGGAGATTCGTCTTGATGCTGTAATGATCGGCGATGTTCCGCGCGAAGCGATCGATTTTCCAGACCAGCAATGTCTCGACTTTCTCCTTGCTCTGCCGGCAAAACTCGATGAGTTGCAGCAACTGGGTCCGGTCGGCAAACTTCGCGGATTCGCCTTGCTCCACGAACACCTTCAGGACACGCATGCCTTTTGATTGCGCGAAGTCGCGGCAAGCCGCCTCCTGCGATTCGAGGCTTGTCCCTTCGATTTGCTCTTTTGAAGACACGCGGCAATAGATGACGGCGTTCATGGGAATGGATTGGTTTTTTCGCTGGTGCGGGGGAACCCTGACGACGTTCATACTACGTGCCCGCTTCGGGATTGTCAAAACCCCTGCGCGATGGCTCGTCAGAATGCTGCTTCTTCAGAAGGTAGAGGTCGAGCAGCAGACGCGCGGCGGCGCGCATATCGCTCCGCAGTTGGACCAATTGTACGTCAGAGTATCGGGCGGCGATCGGTCCCAGGAACACCTTGAACGATTCGAGGCTCTTGGGGTCGAGCGGTTCATTCGCGTTGTTGCGGACGCGCTTTCGTACCATGCTCTGACGGTATCCGCAGACAGGCTAAGCATTGAAGGACGCGGCAGTTGCTGTCATCGGCAGATTACGCCGACGCCGACGCTGCGTTCGCAAGCGAAATGCCGCATCGAAGGGCGCGCCGGAATCTTGTCTAAACGTCTGCCTTAAGACGACGTACCGTGCAACCGGGAACGGTGAGCGGCATTCTGCCCGATCGGATCGGCGGTGCGGCGAAATAAATAGATCCGTGCGGACCGCGCCGGTACATCATTGGCGAGATCCATATATTCGATCAGTTGCGCGGTTTCACGGGAAGGTCGCAAGTCTTTGAGGAGCTTGGTTACGCCTGAGGCCCCGCATTCGTACACCCGGAGCCATTCAGGCCGACCATCCAGAAACACGAGCCGGACCGTCGATGTCGGTATGCGGTCCTGCGCGAACGATGTCGTGGATGCGTAGTACTCCATCCCGCTTTTCATGGAACCGGGAAACTCGCAGGTCAAAACGACGTCGAACGGCTCCCGTGCGGACAGGCGTTCCAGGAACGGCACGGCGACTTTCTTCGACAATCCGTCCGCGCCGAGCAGGAGCGGCCGGATTCGGTGCACCCGCTTCGGATCGTGCTGCACATCGTAGGCAAAGCATTCGAGGCGCTCAAACGGAACGTGGTTGTCCGTGTCGATGCTGAATTCTATAGCGGATTCATGGGCCGCCCGGCAGTATCCGCGGTACCGCCACGTTACCACCGTGTCCTCCCCGTTGACCGTCACGACCTGGTCTGACTCCTGGACGATAAGGCTCCGGTTGAGGCGGCGTCCCAAACTCGCGACGTTCAGGGAGTCTATGCTTCGTCCCTCGATCTTGACCGCAGCCAGTCTGAGCCGCTGGCGCTGCTTCCGTGCATACAGAAAAGCGGTGGCGGAACCAGCGAGAAGGAGAAGACCCAGGAGCGCTAACCACCGGGACGACTCGATGAGCCCTAAAAGCCCGAGCGTTGTGCCCAGGATGGAGGACCAAGAGGCCAATGAGTCTTTGAATGAGTCCATTAGGGCGGGGACGGCGGGTCACGCGAGACCTCGTGTCGTGTGGAAGGAGTGGCGGGGACCGTGCTTACACGGTCATGTGATTGGGCGAAACTCGTTCGAAGGCGTACAGGCGCGGGTGAAGGCTTCAGCCACCGCCACCGCCGCCGCAACCCATCTGGTTCGCTACGCGCACCATCAAGTACCTCCTTCGAATCGCCAAAATCTATACTATAGTCTCTGGTACTATAGTGTAGATCGTAGCACCATAAGTCTGCGCATGCAAGAGCGTCGCAGACGAAAACCGGCATCCCTAACAGCGGAAAAGGCCTTTGGCGCGATCCTCCGGGCCGTCCGGAAGGAACGCGGGCTCTCGCAAGAGGCCTTGGCCTTCGAAAGCGGCTATCATGCAACCTATATCGGCCAGATGGAACGCGGAGAGAAGAGCCCGTCGCTGCGGACAATCATGAATCTGGCGAGGGCGTTGCGCACCCCCGGCTCGGAAATGCTGCGGCGCGTTGAAGCCCGGCTCACCAGGACGGTGCCGGAAAAGCCGCAACGGTAACGGTAGGTTTTCCCCAACATTCCAGGGACCCCCGCCACCTGACGTGCTTTAATGAAAGGTACACCTCGTCCTCGCGTACCGGAAGTGCCCTGGTGAACGTGCCGCTCACGGCAAGTTTTCCGTTCTTTCATAACCGTGCTGGGTCGGTAGGATGAGAATCAAAACCCACCCTACCGAATCCCGTGGCACATCAGAGATTACCAAACTATTTGCGCACCCATCGTCGCCGTCATGGTCTCTCGCAGGCCGAGATTGCGATGCTGTTAGGCGCGGTTTCCGGCACGAAAACTTCCCGCTACGAAAACTTCACGAGGATGCCGGGCGCGCTGACGGTCTTCGCACTCGAGATCGTGTTCGACCAGCCGGCGAGCGAACTGTTCGCCGGCAAATACCAGGCGATCCGCCGTGCGGTCCAAGAGCGTGCACGGCGCATGGTGAAGCAGTTGAACGCACGGCCGGGCGCCCGGCCCGGAAAGACTCTCCGCAAGCTGGAGTTGCTGCGCTCCATCGTCGAACCGAAACCAAGTTCCGCCCGGCGCGGCTGATCATGCGAAAGGAAACCGTCAAGCGGGTATTGGCCGTCGATCCCTTCAGCCGGGGCGTGGGCTTTGCGGTCCTGGAAAGCCCCGACCGTCTCATCGACTGGGGGCTGAGAACCACCGGACGGGCGGACAATGCGAGAGCTGCCCGCGTGATCGAAAAGCTGATCGGCCGATTCCGGCCCGACGTTCTCGCGCTCGAAGATTGGGATGCCGTGGGATCGCGGCGCTGCGAACGGGTGGAGAAGCTGCTGGACCGCATTGCTGCGGGCGAAAGGAAGGGCCTCCGAGTGCGCCTCGTGAGCCCGCGCCAACTCCGCGCCATCGGGCCATTCCCGCAAACCGGCACGAAGTGCGGGCGGGCCCGCTTGCTCGCGGAGCGTCTTCCCGAGCTGCATCCTTTCCTCCCGCCCGTCCGGAAGCCGTGGATGCCGGAAGACGACAGAATGGCCATCTTTGATGCCGTTGGTTTTGCCGTCGTCTGCTTTCCAGCGCGAACTCCCACGTCAGATCTGCAGGAACGAACGCCGGCATGACCAGTGGACTCACGCGTGCGGCTGCGTAGCCGTTTCTTGCATAGTAGCGCTGGCCTCTTCGCTACCCGGTGCACGGTTTTTGTGAAATCGCGCGTTGTGCTCAGGACTGCCACACACAGCGCAGGTCTTGGCTCTTGTGGGCGCGGCCGGGTTTACGCCGTCGTATCCCAGCAGGGCCAATGTCCGGTCGATGGTTTGGCGTTCAGCCAGGAGGAGGCCGATGGCCTGCTGGCGCAAGGCCTCGGCTTGATCGATGATCTGGCTCATATATAGAGGTGCGTTTGTACGGGGCAGGGTCAGTTTATTTCGCTTTCACTTCAAAGTTCAGAAGCGGCTCGATAATCTTCTCCGCTTCCTCGGCGGTCGCAACCAAAAGGATCTTCACGCGCGCCAAATCGAAGGGTCGGGTGACGACCTCTTCAAGAGTGCCGAGTTCCGAATCAAGCTTCTTCTCGATCATCTTACCGAAGCGCCGATCCCCGCAGAGGATTTCGATATCGCCGTCGTCATCGACCTCAAACCCTTCCGCCCTGAAATCGTCTTCCAGGGGAACGAGTTTGGCTCGCAACGCTACGATACCGTCCGCCATCTTCCGAGCATCGTCCGGCAAAGACTCCGTGATAAGCGCCTGCTTTCTGGAACTGCGGGCTTTAGAGTATTTGTCCTTCGCCTTTTCCCAGATGTCGCCGGTGTAATTCGCCAACTGCTTTGCCAGCGCCGTTCGCTGGGAGTCCGACAGTTTTGTGGCTTCGTTCATTGTTTTTGTAGTTATTCGTTCCTGCCCCGTACAAATCGCCAATTCCAGGATGGCACTGGGCGGGTGGCGGAGGGCAGCAGCAGGATGCGCAGGATTTGGTGCGTTGCAGGGGGCAGGGTTAGTTTATTCGCTCAGACTACATTGAGCGACCGCACGATGTCACGCGCCTCATCGGCGGTTCTTGCGGACCACACGTTAAAAACGGAACTGCGGAACGAGTCGAGTGCCTGGTCGCGCTCCGCCATCAAAGAACTCTTCTGATCCTCGAATTCACGGTAGGGCTGGCTGGACGAGTCATAATCCACCGAAACGAATCCGTCGTCCACGACCCGAAAGCCGAGGCGGCGCAACTGCTCGGAAGCCTCGCCCAGCTTCTCACGCAGAGAACGGATCTGCTCGATGACATGCCTCGCCTTTGACCCCGCCTCGAAACGGGGGATGTAGGAATCCTTCAACGACTTGACGCGATTATCGAACTCGCGCTCGTAACGCTGCTGCGCCTCCCTGATGAGGTTGGCAAAGGCCTTCCTCTGGTCGTCGGTGATTGGGGTTTGGTCATTCATGGTGTTGATTTGAATGTCGCGTTCCTGCCCCCTGCAATCGCAATTCAATGATGGCACGGAAAGGGCCTAATGGGATCTATGCAGGATACGCAGGAATCGGGTGCGTTCCAGCGGGCCAGGGTTAGTCTATTTCACTTGCGGACGAAGTGACCTTTTTCTGGGAACATCCGGAAATCGTCAGGATCTTCAAGGTCGTACTTCTCGAAGCAATCGTCACAGTACCCGGACCTAGGATGCTTGGACAGCGCCAGTGCACTCGCGTTGCAGCCATCGCAGTCGTTGAAGTTGCGGCGTGCCTGCAACCACGATGGCGAAACCGCCGCCATCCTCGACCTCCGATTCCTGGACCGTGAAACCGCCCGCTACCTCTTTCCCGCATACCGAACAAACATCGCCCGGTGTTTCGTGTTGCATGGTGGTCAAGGTTTGCCCGCCCGCTGGAATCGCAATCCCAGGATGGCACAGAGCGGAACCCGGACGATGGAAGCAGGATGCGCATCCTGCCGGGAACTGCGGTCAAACAAGTGTTGCTCGCTCGAAACGATGAAGGTTGCCGGGTCGAGGCCGGCGCCCGCCGCCCGCTTCGAGAGATTCGCCGCCCGCGCGAAGGTCCGCATGACGGTCACAACCCTGAATCTCCGGAACCCGAAGTCCTTTTCGCAAGCCACGGAACCGTGGTAGTCCCGATAGGCCTTGAGCTTCCGAAGGATCTGCGGCTCGCCGTCCTTGTAGTCGCCCAATTTCGCCCGCTCGATTTCGAGGAACAAGTAGGCTCCGTCCACTCTGAACAGGGCGTCCGGGTACACGCCGTGCTGGAGGTTCCTCTGCCGCCAGCGCACGTCCCAGCCCTCTTCTTCGCACCATCGGGCAAGCTCCAGGTGGAACCTGGAGATCATGACCTCGTGCTCTATGCGGGAGGGCTTGTGGCCTTTGATGGACTTGGTGGAATCGGTCGCGAACCCTTCCCGAAACGCCTTGGCCACGCCGCTGTCCGAGAGGCCGTAGGCGATGGGGATGGCGCCCTTCAGGTGCTCCTCGGGGGCGTAACGGATGCCATACACAAGCTGGGCGTCGATGAGCCGGTGGTAGTGCGCCTGCACCGCCCGCGCGGAGATTCCCAGAAGCTCCGCGGCCATCTTGGCATTGAGGCAGAAGTAATCAGCGAGGACCGCGAGGGCCTCGCGTTTGGCCTTCGTTTGTCGTAAAAGCTGCGGCATCCCGCTTGGATTCTAAATCCGGCGGTACGTCGTTTTGAGCGGGGCACGCATACTGCTCTAACGTGCGTTTCCTGATGAGGTTCGCGAAACTCGCGCCGGGACGCTGTCTCATCGGGTGCGTCCTGACCTTCTGCGCGGTGGCGTCGGCTTTCCGGTGTATCGCTTCCCCGACCTGGAGAGTGGCGAGGATCTGGGGGTCGAACGGGAGCGGCTTCAAATCGACGAGCACGGTTTCGGGTTTCGCGTCCTTGTCCTTAAGGAATCCCAGAATCTCCGGAATGTCTTCGTTCGGGTCGCGCTTATCATAGACGCCGGCGTAGGCAATGGAAGGCAACGCCCTCGCGAAAACCGGGATGTCCTGCGGGGACATCCGGAACAGGAACCACGTGGAAGTCCCGCCGAACACGGCGGAAAGGGTTTGGGCCGGTATCTGGGCGGTATAGTGATTGGCGATCGTGAGGCAGAGGTTGTATTTCCTGCATTGCGTCAGAATCCTCGCCATGTCGGTCCCGACTTGGAAGTTCTGGAACTCGTCGACGTAGACATGGTGCGATACGCGGCGGTGCTTCGGCAGTTCCGACCTTTTGAGCGCCGCCCGCATGAGCTGGGAGATGATCATTGTTCCGAGGATTATCCCGGCCTCGCTCGCCCCGCCGATGTTCACAAGGACGATGCTGTTGTCGTTCATGACTTCCGAAAACTTGAGCTTCGCGTTCGGCGTCCCGAAGATGGTGCGGAGGCGCGGGTTCTTCGCGATGGGGGTGAGGCGCGAAATGATGGGTTCCGTCTTTTCGTCGTTCGGGAACCTATCCCATTGGGCGCGGGTCTTCTCGGACACGCGGCCGAGTATCTGCTTCCTGCGGTCGGGGTCCTTGATGAAATCGTAAATGTCGATGAACGACGTATTGCCAGCCTCGAAGAGCGTGTAGATGATGTCGCGGACGATGCCGCCGAAGCGCACTCCGGGCTGGCCGCCGAACATCTCGGAAAGCCGGGTAAAGAGGTCAACCAGGTTTGATGCGACGGTCTGCTTTTCGTCCTCGTCCGAATAACTGAAGAAATCGATAGGGACCGGCTGTTTGAGGTCGAGATAGACCGTGTCCTCGACGCGCCGATAGGGAATCCAGTCGATGATTCCGGGAATGTGCCGGTCGGGGTCGTCTGGCAACCCGTTCCCGACGAGGTCGCCGGCCGGATCGATGATCGTCAGTCCCTTTCCCTCCAAAACATCCTTGTACGCCATCCAATGTACGAGTGTGCTCTTGCCATACCCCGGAAGGCCGGGAATCCAAACGTGCTGGGCGCGGATCTCTTCCGGCAGCGGCTCGATTATGCCCGTTTCGACCTGCCCGGTCGCCATTCGATTCAGATGGACGTGCTGGTTAAGCGCCTCGAACCGCTCCATCTCCTTCGCATGCTGCTTGTCGGAAAGTCCGGGCGCCCGTGGCGGCAATCTGTCCGGGGGATTGGCGATAATGCCCAAGTAGTGTTTGCGGCGCTTCCACCGCTTAATGGCCGCTTTCATTGCCGGGTATCCGATTCCTCCAAAGAGGGCGAGCATGAACATCGCTCCGAGGAATGAGGAACCCTTTGCCCCGGCGATGGCGTCGAAGAAGAATCCGATCGCCATGAGGACGCCGAAGCCGAAATACAAGGTAAGGCATCCGAATCCGGCAAGCCCTTTCGTGTTGCGCCACTGTTCCGCTTGGGCGTGGCTCAGCATCACTTGTCTCTCGTGGTCCGAGAGCGGGTGGCCGCTCAGGCTTGAGCCGCATTTGTAGCAGAAATGCGCTTCGGTCTGTTCGGTGTGACAGGCAGGGCAGGTCATATAACTCCGTTAGGAACCGCCGCGCTGTTCTGCCGATAGGCACCCACTAGGGCGAGCGAGGGGTACCCGCCGTCAGGCGTGGGACGCCGCAGCACGGGTCGTACTCGCGCTAGCCCGGCGCAACCGCTCGACTTACGCCGTCGGCGTCCGCGCGAAGTTTCTCGCGCAATCATACGAATAACCGAAGGAAATCCGTATTGAGTTTAGTGCGATAATATACCAGACCTCTTCCCGCAAGGGAAGGGGTTACCGGTGGTATTTCTTGCTTCATAGCCGCATTCTTCGCGCAGCGAGTGGGTCGGCTGTGGAGCGGGGAAATTGCGTCGGCTTCTCATCGCCCGAAAGGGTGGAGGTACTTCACTTTGAGGTTTGAAGATGGAGACCTTCGAGAAGATGTATTCGCTGAAGGAGGCCGCGGGGCCGCTTGGATGTTCGCGCGATTCGGTCGTCAGACTGATTCGTCGAGGACACCTCCAGGCGGTCGAGTTTCCGAGGATGGGAGGGCGCGGAAAGAACGTGAAACGCCAGATCCCGGAATCGGAGCTGCAGCGGTTTCTTGAGCGGAACAGGGGGCGGCGGCAATAGCCGCCCCTTTTATTTAATCCTCACGAGTTTCGGCGTTTCCCATGTGCTTTGCACGATGGAATCCAGCCGGTCCTGCCTCGATTTGATGAACTGTGAATAGTGCTTCATGACCACGCCGGGGCTGTTACCCAAGACGGCCGCCACGTCCTCCACGCTCGCTCCCTTAGAGAGCAGATCGGCCGCTAGAGTGTGCCGGAAACGGTGCGGGTGGTCGGGGCTTATTTTCGCTTCCTTGCACATGCGCTTGATGCGCCGCCGCCAAAGGTTCGAGGCGGTGTGCGGGTGCGTCGATTCGCCAATGAGGAAAAAATATCCCCCGCGCTGGGGGAGGGCCTGGAAAAGGGAAGTAAGCTGCGGCGGGATGACCACGCTGATCGGCGTGCCGGCCTTCGTGGTGTACAGAAATACACGGCCTTCCGACACCTGGGATACGCGGAGCAGTGAAGCATCGCCGATACGCAAGCCTGTGTGGCGGAGGGTGAGCACGAACGCCAACTCCCTGTCGTCTTCCGTTTGGGCAAGGATGTTCTGCACGTCCTCATCGCTGAACGGGAGGCGTGGGATTTGTTTCGACTTCGGAGGCTTGATGGGTTTCGCAGGGTTCTTTGGAATCCAATCATTATCGACGCAGAACGCGAAGAAAGTCCGTGTCCGCTCGATCTCTTTTGACGTGGTGAGAGCCGACAGTTTCCGTTCGCCGATGAGGTCGCGCACCCGTTGCTGGCTGAAGTCCGCGAGGTTCGTGATGCCGTTCGTCTCCGCGAACTCGGAGATCACTTTTTTCACGGTGCGGTACTTGCGGAGCGTGTTGTCGGAGAGCCTCCGCGCCTCACAGGATTCGTAGTACTTCTGCACGGCGTAGGCTACTGTGATTGCGGGCTTCTTCTCAGTGGGCGTGAGGTTCGCCTCACGCTCTTTCTTGAGCTGCTCGGCCCGCTCCCAGTTCCGCGTCTTCAGGGATTCGCGGACGGCCTTGCCTTCAAGGGTGCCGGTGGCCCACAACGGGCATCGGCACTTCTTTGAGATGCGGTCGTCGGCGAAATTGCACTTCTTCCGGTGGCGGCGGTAGATGGTGAGCACAATGCGCCTCTAACCGGAGTATGGGACAAAATCGTGTACAGCGCAATACGGGAGAGAGAGGGATTCGAACCCTCGATAGAGTTTCCCCTATACACGCTTTCCAAGCGTGCGCCTTCAACCACTCGGCCATCTCTCCGGCGCGGAGGCTCTCACCAGAATAACATGCGCGCCGCGCGCGACCGTAGAATAGAAAACGTGGCCCGCTCCGCGATTTCCCGGCGCACCCTGCTGCTCTCATCCGCTGCGGCGCTCGCCGCCTGCCGCAAACCTAAGGCCACGCGCTTTCCGGGGTATTGCTTCGTCGCCAATCAGGACGGGCGCTCGGTGGGCGTCGTCGATCTCAGCAGCTTCCGCGTCCGGAAACAGATCCACCTCGACGCCGCGCCCACGGTGGTCCTGCGGCATCCCAGCCGTGCCGCGGTTTTGGTTCTCGCGCCGCGGGGTGGGACGGTGTACGAAATCGACGCAGCGTCGCTTTCCGTCAGCCGCACCGCGCGCGCCGGCAGCCAGGCGGTCGACATGCAGATTTCCCCTCGCGGCGATGCCCTTTGGGTCCTGTACCGCGATCCCGCGGCGCTGGTCGAAGTGCCGCTCGATTCCCTGCGCCCTGCCCGCCGCATACGCCTTTCCGCGCCTCCCGACGGTTTCGATCTCAGCCGCGACAACCAGGCCGCCATCGCCAGCCGGCAGGACCGCCGCATCGCGATCGCGTCTCTGACCGGCGCCGCCATCGAGCGGACCATCGCGGTCGGCGCCGAGCCTTCCATCGTCCGGTTCCAGTCGGATGGCAAACAGTTGATCGCTGGCAGCCGGCCCGAGCGCAACGTCACCATCTTCGATGTCTCCACCGGAAAGACCGTGGTACGCCTGCCGCTGCCGCTCGAACCACGCCACTTCTGTTTTACCCCCGATGGCGGCCAGCTCTTCATCAGCGGCGACGGCATGGACGCCGTAGTGATCGTCTACCCGTACCAGACGGAGGTCGAGGAGACCATTCTTGCCGGCCATGCGCCGGGCGCCATGGCCATCACCGACACGTCACCCTCCTACCTGCTGGTGGCCAATCCGGACACCGGCGGCATCACGGTCTTCGATGTCGATATGCGCAAGCTGGTGGCGGTGGTCCAGGTGGGCCGGCAGCCGGGCTGCATCCTCGTCACCCCCGACCAGCAGTACGCGCTCGTGCTCAATGAGAAATCCGGCGACCTGGCGGTGATCCGCATCTTCTCGCTGGCCGGGCGCCACCGCTACAAGCCGGCCCCGCTGTTCACGCTGATCCCGGTAGGGGAGAAACCCGTCAGCGCCGCCGTGGTGGCGCTTTGACTGTTGATTCTATTCTGACGGGCCACCATGGATACGTTTCGAATTTCTCTCGCCCGGCAAGCCGATTGCGCCGTGGCTCTCGAACCGACGGAGTGAGACTACTCCTGGTGTTGTCGATGGCTTCACGGCCCCGACGACGACAGCGTTGTGCCGGCGATTCAGTCGGGCAGAGAATCCACGACTGAACGGAGCTGCTCTCCCAAAGCCGCGATGTGCTCGGTGACGATCGTCCACACGAGTTCAAGATCGATCCCGAAATACTCATGGATCACGACGTTGCGAAACGCGGCGATCTGTGGCCACGGGACCTCAGGGTGAGCTTCGCGAAGCGTGGAAGACAGCCCCCGGCAGGCTTCGCCCAACAACGCCAGGCGGTGCAATACTGCGCTCTGAATCAGAACGTCGCTCAAGAACGCTTCCCGGCCACGTTGGGAGAACCTGGAAATCAGTTCGACTTGCTCGACAGCATCAAGCAGACGGAGGCGATCGGCCCTCATAGCGAGACCGCGTCACGCATCACTTCAGACGCCAGGCGCGGCTTAAGTCCACGGCTGGAGACAACATCGACCTTGCAGCCCAACACCGTCTCGAGGTCGAGCCACAACCCTGTCAGATCGAGCAGTGACCGGCCCGGCTCGAAATCGACCAGGAAGTCGATGTCGGAGCCGTAGCGTTGATCGCCGCGAGCAACCGAACCGAACACACGGATATTATGCGCGCCGCGCCTTTCTGCCGCCGCGACGATCTGGGCGCCATATCGAGAGCGGACTTCCTCCAACGTCATAGGCAGTTTCTTCGAGTATGCCATAACACTGCAACCCGATGAGTCCGCTTCAGCGCCGCCGTGGTGGTGCTGTAACGTAGGCCACAAGATTGGCAGGCCACAAGAAACGATGGCCTGCCCCACCTACTTCTTTTTCCCCTGCGCGGCCACCGCTTCCATGGCGGCCTTGACTTTCTCGGGATCGCCCAGATAGTAGCGGTTCAACGGTCTCAGGTTCTCATCCAGCTCGTACACCAGCGGCATGCCCGTCGGAATGTTCAGCTCGACGATGTCCGGCTCGGGGATGTCGTCCAGGTACTTCACCAGCGCGCGCAAGCTGTTGCCGTGCGCGGCGATCAGCACCTTCCGCCCCTGCCGGATGACGGGCGCGATGGTCTCGTGCCACAGCGGCAGGAACCGCGCCACCGTGTCCTTCAGACACTCGGTCAGCGGCAGCTCCTCCTTGGTGAGGTTCCTATACCGCGGGTCGTGGCCGGGAAAACGCACGTCTTCGGGCGTCAGCTCCGGCGGGCGGACGTCGTAGCTGCGGCGCCAGATCTTCACCTGCGCCTCGCCGAACTTGGCCGCCGTCTCGGCCTTGTTCAACCCTTGCAGCGCGCCGTAGTGCCGCTCGTTCAAGCGCCAGGAGCGGTGGACCGGAATCCACATCAGGTCCAGCTCGTCCAGCACCACCCACAAGGTGCGGATGGCGCGCTTCAGCACCGAGGTGTAGGCCACGTCGAACGTGTACCCTTCCTCCCGCAGCACCGACCCGCCTTCGTGGGCTTCCTGGAGGCCCTTCTCGGAGAGGTCCACGTCCGTCCAGCCGGTGAAGCGGTTTTCCTTGTTCCACGTGCTCTCGCCGTGGCGCACCAGTACCAGCTTGATCACTGCCGGAACGCCTTTCTGCCGAGGAACTGGGCCGCCGGGCCGAGCCGTTCTTCGATGCGCAGCAACTGGTTGTACTTGCATATGCGGTCCGTGCGGCTGGCGGAGCCGGTCTTGATCTGCCCGGCGCCCATGGCCACCACCCAGTCGGCGATGAACGGGTCCTCGGTTTCGCCGGAGCGGTGCGATACCACCGCCGTGTAGCCGGCCGCCGCCGCCATCTGCATGGCCTCCAGCGTCTCGCTCACCGTGCCGATCTGGTTCAGCTTGATGAGGATCGAATTGGCGATGCCCTGCTCGATGCCGCGCTTGAAGATGGAGGGATTGGTGACGAAGATATCGTCGCCCACAAGCTGGATCTTCTTGCCGAGCGTATCGGTCATCAGCTTCCAGCCCGGCCAGTCCTCTTCCGACATGCCGTCCTCGATGGACAGGATGGCCGGATACTTCCGCACCCAGTTCGCCCAGTACTCCACCATCTGCTCGGAGGTGCGCTGGCTTTTGTCGGACTTCTTGAAGACGTACTTGCCATCCTGGTAGAACTCGCTGGCGGCCGGATCGAGGCACACGCCGATCTGCTCGCCGGGCTTGTAGCCGGCCTGCGATATGGCCTCCAGGACGGACTCGATGGCCTCCTCGTTGGATTTCAGGTTGGGCGCGAAGCCGCCCTCGTCGCCCACCGCCGTCGAGTAGCCCTTCTTGCTCAGGACTTTCTTCAGGGTATGGAACACCTCGACGCCCATGCGGAGCGCTTCGGAGAACCTGGCGCCCCCGAAGGGCGCGATCATGAACTCCTGCACGTCCACGGAATTGTCCGCGTGCGCGCCGCCGTTGATGATGTTCATCTGGGGCACGGGCAGAATGCTCGCGCCCACACCGCCCAGGTAACGGTAGAGGGGAGTGTGCTGGGCCGCCGCGGTCGCGCGCGCCGCCGCCATCGATACCGCCAGGATGGCGTTGGCTCCCAGCCGTCCCTTGTTGGGCGTGCCGTCCAGATCGATCATGGCGCGGTCGAGCTCGGCCTGCTGCGCCGCATCCTTGCCGTCGAGCGCACTGGCGATTTCGCCGTTGACGTGACTCACGGCCTTCTGCGTGCCCTTGCCGAGGTAGCGTGACTTGTCGCCGTCCCGCAACTCCACCGCTTCATGTTCGCCGG
>JBEKIX010000058.1:0-21438 GCA_050011535.1 Acidobacteriota bacterium | reverse complement strand
CGACGAATGCGTTTTTGATCGGATCACTCGATTACTGGGACCAGAATCTAATCGCGAAGCTGCAAGCCCACTCATCCAATTTGGTGCCCGGCGGTTTAGATAAGGTAGTCCAGTGGGATATCCCGGACGATTACAAGTCGTCGGACATCGAGATCAATACCTGCGGTGTTTGGAGCGTCCGGAGTAACGTAGCGCCGAAACTGTATAACGGACGCTTCCAGGCGGGCAAGAAGCTGAAGGCGCCCGTATAAGGCCTTAGCCGCGCACACGCTTCGTTCCCCAGGAACCCGGAAACCAGTACGCCCTATGGGTAGGGAGGATTGGCTGCATTTGCGTCGCCGCCCTCTTAGGCTAACTCGCACCAGCCCCCTTTCTTCAGGCTCTGATAAGGGGTTCTTCTCCCAAAAGGGTCCGGTGTTAGGCCTGGAAAATTTAGTTTTTCTGAGCCTGTCCCCTATCGGTTTCTCCCCAAGACAACGGCAGCTACAATAGGCGGGCGCGGACTAGGCCGCCTCACAAAATTGTGAGCAGCCGCGTTCCCAGTATCCGTGCCAGTGCCTCTACTTGTTCCTCCCCAGAACCAAAGACTAAATCTTCCAGGCCTGACACCGGACCCTCGATTCAGTTCGTGAGTGTATATCATCGTCGTGCTCACATCGCTGTGCCCTAGCAAATCTTGAACTGTTCGAATGTTGTAACCCGCTTCTATGCCTTGTGCCGGACTACTTGGGATTCCGTTCGACGCACAGACTCAAAAATGCCGCTGTCTCCTGCGCGGGCGTCACAGTCCAATCGCGGCAACCCGCCGCCAGCACCAAGCACTTGGCTTTTCGATTCCAAAGACTTAACCTAATAATGTCTCGGTGAAGGCCTGCACGTATGGCAGAGATTGGTCCCCCGTAGCGGGGAATAGCCGAGATGCAGCGTTTTGCTTCTTTGCGTGCGCCCAAGTTGGCTCTACCTAAAGCAGTTCGAACATTTCATCGCGCGCCGATTTGCGGTCCAGCGTCAGGGTAACACTGCAGCCATGATCCTTCGCCGTGAGTCCAATCAGTAGATCGGCCAGATCGAGCTTGCTGCCCTTTGCCGCTGTCAAGAAACGCGCCAGCCGGTCTTCGGCCTCGAACCGCAGGAAGGACAGAGCGGAGAGTTTTTCCAAGGCCTGGAGTACAGCGGCGCGCGGAATCTCATAAACGGCCTTCAGCACCCAAAGGGTTTCTAGAACAACGGGGATGGTTACGAACAGGATTTCGCGCCGCTCTTCGGCACCAGAAACCGGACCAGAAGGTTCGTATCCAGCGCCTTCACCGTTTTCCTCCCCGGAAGGATTCTTCGAGCAGCCGGTTCATATCCTCGGCGGAGGCAACGGTCCGCTTGCGGCGCGCCGCGAGGCAGCCGAAAACCTCGTCCGTTCTTCGAGCCAGGGCTTTCATGGTAGCGATGCCGTTTTCTTCCACCGTGAACTCGATCCGGTCGCCGGGCTTTAGCCTGAGGCGTTTGCGCACCTGATTTGGAATCGTGATCTGCCCTTTGGATGTCAGGGTTGCAACCATAATGCTCTCTCCTTACTTTTCTATATTTCTTACTTAAGTATTAAGTAAGGTATTTGCCGTGTCAAGCGAAGAGTAAGAAAAACAAGCTGCCGTTTCCTTTTCAGTCTTGCTTTGAAATCTGGGCCGCTGGTTCCGATAAGGGGCTGTTATGTCGACTTTCGGGTGGAAATCGTGGATACCCACTGTTCACTGCATATGTGATGGGTGTCCACATTCTTGTTCTCCACATTTTTTGTTCCCACGCCTTCTGTCGAGATACTCTGAGTCCTGAAGGTTTACATCCCGTACTCCAAGTGGACGAGGACATAGACCTGGTCGTGGACCTCGACATGGACTTCGACCTGGACGTTCTTGTTTTCGTCACATAACACACAACGGCCCAAGTCCACGTCCAGATCTAGGTCCAAGTCCACGTGCGGAAGAGATCGTATGTCAGCGCTTTGTCACCCCATTTCTGCTTGGCATTTAATTTGAGCGGAATGGTAAGCTCCCTTATTGGAGGTGTGGATGAAACAGGCTCTGGTGGTGCACGGAGGGTGTGCCGCGGTGACCGCGGAGGAAGAGACGATTCGTGAGGCAGCGTGCGAACGCGCGGCGGATGCCGGATGGGAGGTGCTGCAAGCGGGGGGAGGTGCGCTCGATGCGGCGGAAACTGCCGTCTGCCGGCTGGAGGACGAGCCGATGCTGAACGCAGGCACGGGAAGCTATCTTCAGGCGGACGGCGTGGCCAGGATGGATGCAAGCATCATGGCGAGCGACGGCCGCGCGGGCGCGGTTGTGCAGGTTCCCGGCCTCAAACATCCGATCCGGCTGGCGCGATATATTCTCGAGCAGGATGCTCACGTAATGCTCAGCGGAATCGAAGCCACACAGCTCGCCTTGAAGCTCGGCCACGAATCCGGGGTTGTGGCTACACCGCAGAAGATCGCCTATTGGCAGGCTCATCTCACCGAGGCGTGTCTAAGGCTCGATTATGCGCAGATGGCCAAAGACTGGCTGAACGGCCATCCGCGTCTTGGCACGGTCGGTTGCGTCGCACTGGATAGAGACGGCAATCTCGCTGCCGCCACCTCCACCGGCGGTATCGGACAGTGCTATCCGGGCCGGGTCGGCGACTCTCCGATCATCGGCGCGGGGACTTACTGCACGCCGCAAACGGCAGTTTCGCTGACAGGCGTGGGCGAGCGCATTCTGGTGCATCTTTCGGCCAAACGGCTGTGTGACTTGATGACGGGAGGCGCATCCCTTGAAATGGCGGGAAACACCGTCATGAAAGAGATTGAGGCGCTTGCGGCGGCGTCAGCCGGCCTGATTGCGATCGATGCCGGAGGAGACATTGTCACTCTTTGGGACACCCGGTTCATGGCAACCGCACGCCGCAGCAGCGCCACGGGTATGAAAGTGTGAGAAACAACTCCGTTCCGCAAATGACCGCGACCCTCACAAGGACCTTGCGCACCACCGAGTACTTCACGCTCGCTTTCGGCGCCATGGTCGGAGTGGGCTGGCTGGTGGTGATCGATGATTGGCTTGCACGGGGAGGCCCCGGCGGAGCCATGCTGGGCTTTCTTCTGGGTGGCCTGGGGCTTGCGCCCATCGCCTATGTTTACGGCAAATTCGTGCGCGCAATTCCTGACGCCGCAAGTGAAATGGCGTATGCCTCGGCCGTGTTTCCGCCGTCGGTAGGATTTCTCTCGGGCTGGCTCATGACACTGGCGTACCTGATTGTCTGCCCCTGGGAAGCCGTGGCCATCGGCAAAGTCGTGTCCCTGTTTCTGCCGGAGATTCAATCGCACCGGATCTATGTCGTTGGCGGCGTTTCCGTCTACCTCCCCGCGTTGAGCCTCGGACTCGTGACCACCGGCCTCGTCGTGTCGCTCAACTATCGCGGAATCAGGCTGAGTGCGCGCTTTCAGAACCTGGTCACCTTCGGACTGCTCACGCTTTTCTGCATTTTCAGCTTTATGGGGCTCATGCACGGCAGCGTGGCAAACCTGAGGCCCTTCTTCAGCCGGGGAGCTGAAAACGGTTGGGCCGCGGGACTCATTTCGGTCGTGATGGTGCTGCAAATCGTGCCCTACTTCCTCACCGGATTCGAGTCGGTTCCGAAATGCTCAGAGGAAGCAAGGGATGGATTCAATCCCAGTGGATTCTCACGCGCCATCTTCCTTGGCCTTGCGGCCGGAACGTTTTTCTATGTCGTCATCATCGGGGTCGTGTCCGGCTTGGTCCCGTGGCGCGCCCTGACAACCGAGCGCTATGCTACGGTGGTCGCATTCAAACGGGCGTTTGGTTCCGACCTGATCGTGCGGGTCATCATCCTCGCGGCGCTGCTTTCACTCCTCAAGGTGTTCAACGCCAACTTTCTTACCGCATCGAGAATGGTGTTTGCTCTTGGTCGGCGGGGAATGATTCCTTCGCGCCTGGGGAGGATTCACGTGCGCTTTCATTCGCCTTACCAGGCGGTGCTGTTCTGCGGAGCCGTGACCGTCGCCGGCACTCTAATCGGCGAGTCGATATTAATTCCAGTGACGGAAGTGGGCTCGCTGTGCTCCGCGATCGGATGGCTGATCACTTGCCTGGCGTTCATGCGCTGGCGGCGCGTGTCTGCCGGCAGAGAACCGGGCGGGCGCAAGGAAATCGCGGTAGCGCGGCTCGGGGCTCTTGTCGCAGCGGCCCTGCTGCTGTTGAAGCTGCTTCCATTCGTACCCGGCAGTTTCGGCATGTGGGAATACGTCTCATTTTTGGTATGGCTCATACTTGGGGCGCTGCTCTGGCGCCGCACGTAAAATTGCGAGGAAGGCGTCGCCACTCGGTTCAAATCGCGTCCCGTAGGGACGCACTGAAAATAGCCCGGCACTTCAGTGCCGGGTTTATTCATCGGCACATGGATGAGTCCCGTTAGGGACGACTGATATGAGGGAAGTGGCTGGAAGATTCCTTATCCCCTACGACGTGAGGCGCATCTGGGACTGACTCAGCCGTCCCTACAGGACTTGTTGTGGAAATATCCGACGGTCCCGGCACTGAAGTGCCGGGCTATTCTCGTTGCGTCCCTGACGGGACGCTGGCGCGTGGAACAGTTCGTGTCGACTGCCGGCTTTTTGGTCGGAGATCAGAAGATAGAGGTCTGATATGGTGACTTTCGAAGATGTAGTTTGCGCCGCCCGGCGTATTGCCGGCTTCGCTCTGCGCACTTCCGTGGTCACGTCCCGCCTGCTGGATGAAGCTTGCGGCAACCGCATGTTTTTGAAGTGTGAGAACCTCCAGCGGGTTGGGGCGTTCAAATTTCGCGGCGCGTACAACGCCATCAGCCGGCTGTCCGAAGCGGAAAAGCGGCGTGGCGTGATCACCTATTCATCCGGCAATCATGCGCAGGCGACGGCCCTTGTCTGCCGGATTTTGGGCGTACGCGCCACCATCGTAATGCCCGACACGGCTCCGGCGATGAAGCTTGAGGCCGTGCGTGATTATGGCGCCAAGGTGACGATGCATGACCCCAGGACGTCCTCACGCGAAGAGATCGCCCGCTCTATCGCAGCCGAACAGGGAAGCGTCATCATTCCGCCATTCGATCATGCCGACATCATCGCCGGCCAGGGGACGGCGGCGCTCGAGTTGTTCGAGTCGGTCGGTAAGCTCGATTATCTGTTTGTGCCGTGCGGCGGGGGTGGACTCATCAGCGGTTCTGCGCTCGCCGCGTACGGCAAATCTCCTGATTGCCGCGTCGTGGGAGTGGAACCGGCAGCCGGCGACGACGCGGCGAGGTCTTTCCGCTCCGGCACGCTGCAGACGGTCGACAACCCGGACACAATTGCGGACGGCGCCCGCACTCCTTCCCTGGGTGCTTTGACGTTTGAGATCATCAAACGGCACGTGTCTGACATGATCGTGGTCAGCGACGACGATCTGATTCGCACCATGTACTTCGTGTGGTCACGCCTGAAACTGATCGTGGAGCCGACCGGCGTTCTCGGCCTGGCTGCCGTGTTCTGCCATCGCTATTCTCTGCAGGGGAAGAAGGTCGGCGTCATCCTCAGCGGTGGCAATGTCGACATCGCTGCCGCGGCGCGCTGGTTCGCCCGTCTGGACTGTGACCGCTGACGCGCCGGTAAAATTGATCGCAATGGCGGCCGCCGGGCATTTTGACGTAGACCCTTTTTCAAAGTGGGTGTTAACTTAATTGATCGGAGAGGCTGGGGTGCCGAAACCGAGAATGGATGGAGCGGTCCGCCAATCCCTGTGATGAATTTTACCGGGAGATTCCTATCGACTGCGACGGCGCCGAACTGAGGTTTGGGAGGAGCTTGTTGAACATGGATCAGGAACGAATCAGATTGTGCAGGCCAATGAGGCGGGTGATTTTGCTCTCAATCTTTTTCCCCGCGGCGCTCGCTTTCACGAGCTGCGCCAGGAAGGAAGTGCAAGCCGAAAGGAGAATGGCGGCGCCGGTTCTGGTGGCCAGGGTTCAGACACAGGAGGTTCCCATTCAGGTCACCGGCATAGGCACGGTGGAAGCCTACTCGACCGCGTCGGTGAAGTCGCTGGTCGCCGGCTCCCTCGACCAGATCAATTTCACCGAGGGCCAGGATGTGAAGCAGGACGCGCTTCTTTTCACGATCGATCCCCGGCCCTATCAGACCGCGCTCGCGGGAGCGCAGGCAAATTTGGCGCGGGACACGGCGATGGTGAAGCAGGCCGAAGCCACAGTCGCCAAAGATCAGGCCAATGCACGGAATGCAGCCGTGGAGAAGCGCCGGTACGAACAGCTCTACCAAAAGGGAGTCTCTCCGAAGGAGCAATACGACCAGGCCAGCACGACGTCAGATGCTCTGGAAGCCGCGGTTCGCGCCGACCAGGCCGCCGTCGATACCTCAAATCAGGCGATCCGCGCGGATCAGGCCGCGATCGATGCTGCCAAGCTCAACCTGGAATATTGTTATATCCGATCTCCCTTCGACGGCCGCACCGGCACCCTGCTGGTGCACAAAGGCAATATCGTCAAGAGCAATGACACCATTCTGCTGGTCATCAACCAGGTGCATCCGATCTACGTCGACTTCTCGGTCCCGGAGAGCGACTTGCCGGCAATCCGCCAGGTTTACGCGCACGGGAAAGTCCCGATGGAGGCCGGCATTGGCAATGATCCGGGACCTCCGGAGCATGGCACTCTTTCGTTCATCGACAACACCGTGAACACCGCGACCGGCACCATCCTTCTGAAGGGGATCTTCGACAACAGGACAGGTCGGCTTTGGCCGGGACAGTTTGTGAATGTGACGATGACTCTGGAAACTCTGGCGAACGCCGTCGTGGTGCCAAACGCGGCAATGCAAACCGGGCAGGCGGGACAGTTTGTTTTTGTGGTGAAACCCGACATGACCGTGGAAATGCGCATGGTAAAGGTGGGAAGCATTTTCGGCGACAAGACCGTAATCGAACAAGGACTGCGGGCCGGCGAGACGGTGGTGACGGATGGTCAGATCCGTCTGACTCCGGGCGCGCTGGTTCAAATCAAGACTGCTTTATAAGGCAGGAAACCTTTCATGAATATTTCGGAGATCTTCATCCGCCGGCCGATTGCAACGACGCTGATCATGGCTGCGATTCTGTTCTTTGGGATATTCGGATATCGTCTTCTGCCGGTCAGCGATCTGCCCAACGTCGATTTTCCGACGATCAGCGTAAACGCCGCCTTACCCGGAGGGAGCCCGGAAACCATGGCTTCGGCTGTGGCAACGCCGCTCGAGCGCCAGTTTTCGACCATCGCGGGCATTGACAGCATGACGTCGAGCAGTATTCTCGGCTCGACGTCGATCACAATCCAGTTCAATCTCAGCCGCAACATCGATGCGGCCGCTCAAGACGTGCAGGCGGCGATCGCGAAAACCGCGTCGCAGTTGCCCCAGGACATGCGCAGTCCGCCCACCTATCAAAAGGTCAATCCGGCGGACCAGCCGGTTTTGTACATGGCGCTGACCTCTCCCACTCTTCCTCTATCCGTGGTGGACGAGTACGCGGAGACGCTCATGGCGCAACGCATCTCGATGGTTAGCGGCGTGGCTCAGGTCCAGGTCTTCGGTTCGCAGAAATACGCGGTGCGGGCTCAATTGGATCCAAAAGCTCTTGCCGTGCGCGGCATTGGCATCGATGAAGTGTCGAACGCAATTCAGAACGCAAACGTCAATCTCCCCACCGGAACTCTCTGGGGCAGCATGGAAGCTTTCACGGTTCAGGCCAACGGGCAATTGACGCAAGCCGCAGGATATCGGCCGCTGATCGTCGCCTATCGCAACGGGTCTCCCGTACGGCTCGGCGATTTGGGACGCGTTCTCGACAGCGTCGAGAACGACAAGGCCGCCAGCTGGTTTGTCAAAACCCCCGCGATCGTGCTTGCCGTCCAGCGCCAGCCCGGGACCAACACCATCGAAGTCGTGGACGGCATTCGGGCGCTGCTGCCGTCGTTTCGCGATCAAATCCCCGCCTCCGTCGATCTCTCGGTCATGTACGACCGCTCGTTGGGGATCCGCGAATCAGTAAATGACGTCAAGTTCACGCTCTTCCTGACCATCGCGCTCGTGGTGCTCGTGATCTTCCTTTTTCTGCGCAACCTTTCGGCAACGGTGATACCAAGCCTGGCGCTGCCGATGTCGATCGTGGGCACCTTCGCGGTGATGTATCTTCTGAATTACAGCGTGGACAATCTCTCGCTGATGGCTCTGATTCTGTCCGTTGGATTCGTCGTCGACGACGCCATCGTGATGCTCGAGAACATCGTGCGCCACATGGAAATGGGTGAGCCGCCAATGCAGGCAGCTCTCAACGGCTCGCGGGAAATCAGCTTTACCATTTTGTCGATGACCCTGTCGCTCGCCGCCGTCTTTCTTCCGGTGCTGTTTTTGGGCGGCATCGTGGGACGCCTGCTCCACGAGTTTTCCGTCTGCATCACGTCGTCGATTCTGGTATCGGGCTTTGTCTCGCTGACCTTGACTCCGATGATGGCGAGCCGCTTTATCCGCCCGCCGAAAGAGCAGCGGCATGGCCGGCTGTACATGGCTTCGGAGCATTTCTTCAACGGGATGTTTCGGACCTATGAGTGGAGTCTGAAAAAGGTTGTGCGGCACCCGGTGCTCACCATGGCTGTTGGCGGAATCGTGGTTGTTTGCACCGCGTATATGCTCGTGATCATTCCGAAGGGATTTCTTCCCAGCGAGGATACCGGAAACCTCTTCGCCTTCACGGAAGCAGCTCAGGGAATCTCTTTCACATCCATGGTTGACCACCAGAAGGCGCTCGCCGAGATCCTGCGCGGGGATCCCAACATATTGAATTTTTTCTCGAGCGTCGGCGGCGGCGGCCCGGGCGGCGGCGTCAACTCCGGCGTGCTATTCATCCAGTTGAAGCCGCACCCGGCGCGCGTCCTGAACGTGGACCAGGTGATCCAGGAGCTGCGGCCCAAACTGTCCGTGGTTCCAGGCATCAATGTGTTTATGCAGAACCTGCCTCCGCTCCGCATCGGCGGTCAGCTGACCAAGAGCCAGTACCAGTTCACTTTGCAGAGCCCGGACACGGCCAGCCTGTACCGATACGCTCCCATTCTCCAGCAGAAGATCGCCCAGATCTCCGGGTTGCAGGATGTGACCAGTGATCTCCTGATCAAAAACCCGCAGGCGGAGGTGGCGATCGATCGCGATAAGGCATCGACGCTGGGAATTTCGGCGACCCAGATCGAGGATGCGCTTTACACGGCCTACGGAGACCGGCAAATTTCCACGATTCTGGCGCCGAACAACCAGTACCGCGTGATCCTGGAACTCGAGCCGGAATACCAGCGGGATCCGTCGGCCATGTCGATGCTCTATGTGCGATCCTCGAGCGGCCAGTTGGTTCCGCTGGATGCGTTATCGCGCACGACACGCGACTTCGGACCGTTTTCCATCACCCACCTCGGCCAATTGCCGTCCGTTACCATCTCTTTCAACCTCAAACCCGGCGCGTCGATCGGGGATGCGGTGACCGCGGTCCAGATTGCGGCGGCCAATACTTTGCCTTCCACCATCAGCGCGGGTTTTCAGGGAACCGCGCTGGCGTTCCAATCCTCGATCGGCGGCCTGGCGTGGCTTCTGGCCGCGGCCATCGTCGTGATCTATATCGTGCTTGGGATCCTGTATGAGAGTTTCATTCATCCCCTGACTATTCTCTCCGGCCTCCCCGCCGCGGGCTTCGGCGCCCTTCTGACCCTGATGCTCTTCCATAAAGACCTCGACCTTTACGCCTTTGTGGGAGTCATTCTGCTGATCGGCATCGTCAAGAAGAACGCCATCATGATGATCGACTTCGCGCTCGAGGCGCAACGCAAGGAAGGCAAGGGTCCGGCAGAGGCGATTTTTCAGGGGTGCCTGATCCGGTTCCGGCCGATCATGATGACGACCATGGCGGCGTTGATGGGCAGCATGCCGATCGCGCTTGGTTTTGGCGCCGGCTCGGAGTCCCGGCGTCCCCTTGGTCTGGCGGTGGTAGGCGGGCTGATCTTTTCCCAGCTAATTACCCTGTATATCACTCCCGTGGTCTACACATATATGGAGGCGCTGCAGGCATTCTTCCGGAGACACACGAAGAGACGGGTCCTCGAAACTGCCCCGGAACCGGTACCAGCGGGAGGCGGGGAAAGATAACCCTTTTAGCCCTGTAACAAGAATTTGATATCCTCAGCAAAAATACAAGAAGACGCCACGAATTTCACAAATTCCACGAAATCTTCCAATGGAGAAATGAGTGGAGCCCGAATGAACCTTCGCGACCTCAGACCGGCATTCTGGGCGATCGCCGGCATGCTGGCCATTGCGACTGCGGCGGCTACGCAAAGCACGCAGCAACGGCCGCCGAAATTCAACGTGCAGGTCAATCTCGTATCTTTGGATGTCGAGGTGCTCGATAGGGGCGGCAATCCGGTATTGGGGATCGACCGCAAGGATTTCCGCGTCAAGGAAAATGGCAAGCTTATGGAGATCTCCAACTTCTCCTGGATGGCTGACGGGCCGGTGAGCCTGGCAATGGTATTGGACACGAGCGGTATCTCCTCTGACAAGCTCGTCATTTTGAAGCGCTTCATCCGGGAGCTTGCCTCCGATCTGGCGCGCCCGGATCTGCTCTGTCTCTATTCGTTCGACAGCAGGGATGCCTATCTTGAAATGGATTTCACACCAAACCGCATGCTGCTCTGGGACGCGCTCGACAATATTTACGGCAGATCCGGCGGAGTGATGAAGGAGCTGTTCGGCACGGAGGATCCTCGAACGGGCCTTGCCATCGACATGGCGATTCATCAGCTGCGGACCACGAACTACGGGAAGAAGGCACTGCTCCTGATTTCCAATCGCTTTCGAGGGCTGGGTCCGGCTACCGTCGAACACATTCAGGTGTCAGGCTGCACGTTGTTGACTCTCGGACTCGACAACAAGGCCGCACTTCTGATCACACTTGGAGGCGACCGGATCAGCAGGAGCCAGCTCATGAAACAATCCGGCGGCCGCGAGTTTTCCGCCGGGACGGGCGATATGGAAGGAGTGTGCCGCGCGATTGCCTACTCCTTGAAAAACTACTACGCCGTCGGATACCTCACCGAACTCGACCCGGCTGCGAATAAACCCCGGCGCATCGAGGTTGTCGTTCCTGGGCAGCCATACAAAATCAACTATCGGCGAACCTGGGGGACCGAACCCGGGGAGCAGATGCCAAAGTGAGAAAGGATGCCATGAGAGAGAGCGCATTGCAGAGATTCCTTCGCTATGTCCGGATCGACACGCAGTCCGCCGAAGATGCAACCTGCTATCCGAGCACTTCGAAGCAGCTGGATCTCTTGAACCTGCTGGTGAACGAACTACGCGACCTGGGAGTTGGGGATGCCGCGATCGACGAACACGGATATGTCATGGCCACCTTGCCGGGCAACGTTCCGCCGGATCATCCGGCCCATGGCCGCGTGCCCGTCATCGGTTTTGTCGCCCACGTTGACACCTCGCCTTCGGCCAGCGGCAAAGATGTGAAGCCCCAGGTCGTCCAATACCAGGGCGGAGACATCGTGCTCCCCGGTGATTCATCGGCCGTCATTCGCGCATCGGAGAACGCTGAACTGGCCAACAACTTAGGTAAGACCATTGTGACTTCCGATGGCTCCACCCTCCTGGGTGCGGACGACAAAGCGGGTGTCGCCATCATCATGACGGCAGCTCAGACGCTGCTTGCTAATCCTGGTCTTCTCCATGGAGACATTCGCATCGGCTTTACGCCGGACGAAGAAGTCGGCGGCGGAACAAAATACTTTGACATCCAGAAATTCGGCGCCGGCTTTGCCTACACATTAGACGGCGACAAGACCGGTGATTTGAACAAAGAAACTTTCAGCGCCAATCAGGCCATTATCACGGTCCGCGGCCGCAACATCCACCCCGGAACAGCGAAAGGCATCATGGTTAACTCCATCCGGGCGATGGGAGACATCATCGTCCGCATGCCGAAAGAGATCGCGCCCGAGGAGACCGACGGGTACCAACCGTATATCCATCCCCATGTCCTTGAGGGCGCCGAAGCGAAATCCACACTTAAGATCCTGCTGCGCGACTTCCACACTCCGGGATTGGATATTCTGAAGGGAAAGCTGGAAGCGATCGTGAGCGAAGTGCAGGCGCTCCATCCGCGCACGAAGATCGAGCTGGATATTGTCGAACAGTATCGGAACATGAACGACTACATGGGCACCGACTCGCGCGTGCTCGATTACCTCTGGGATGCAGCCACGAGAGCCGGACTCCAGCCTGAGTGGCGGCCGATACGCGGCGGCACCGACGGCTCCCGATTGACGGAACGGGGGCTGCCCTGTCCGAACATCTTCACCGGTGGGCAGAATTATCATGGACCCACGGAATGGCTCTCCGTCTACGGGATGGGAAAATCGGTTGAAACCGTCGTGAATCTCGCACTGATATGGGTTGAAAAAAGCTCGTACTAATCGATTCGTTGGTAAGTGGACATCAATACTTGTACCCGTTTAGCCCTGTGGTTATCGAGATGTCCTTTAAAAGCCAAAAGCTGCCACGGATTTCACGAAGGCACTACAAAGGCGATGTTTCTTGCCGCCTCCAAGATGCAGGCGAAGACGTCGGCATCATTTGGTGCGCCTCGATACGCTCATACCACATGCATATGAATTCGTGAAATCGGTGGAATCCGTGGCTGCTTTGAAGGGGCTAAACAGTTACCTGTACTTAGAATCTTCGAGCTTCGAGTCTCAGAGGTTAGCCATCCTATCTCTCAACTTCGAAGGCTCCATGGCTCAATCGAGCGCTGGACGTCCACAGGATTATGAACTGACCAGTAACTCTCGGTTGACAACCTTCACTTGTCGAGAGTGGAAAGGTCGCAGACGGTCAGCTGCGTGAAATCAGAGATGATGCGCGCGGCGGGATATTCCTGCAGTTCCTGCGGGGTGTGTGTGGTTGCCAGGGCGATGCATAGGCAGCCGGCCCGAAATGAAGCTTCGATACCCGCCGCGGAATCCTCGAAAACGAGACACTCCGAGGCGGGCAGGTCGAGGCGCTGAGCGGCAAGCAGAAAGATCTCGGGGTCAGGCTTGCCCCGTGCCACGTCGCCTCCAGTGACGATGGTGTCGAACAGCGGGCGGATTTTCAGCCCGTCCAGCACCAAGTCGGTGTTCTCAATCGGGCCGCTGGTCGCGACAGCGGTCTTGAAGCCGGAGTTTTTGGTGCGCTTGAGAAAATCAATCGCGCCCGGAGTCGGTTTCAGCACCGGCGCCATGAGCTGACGATAGAGTGTTTCCTTGCGGCGGGCGAGCAGAGCCTGCTCTTCGACATTCAGAGACACCCCCAACAGGGCCGCCATCATCTCGCGGTTGCGCTGCCCGAAAACCGCGCGCACGGCCTCAGGCCGTAGATCGATGCCGGCCTCTTTACCCAACTGCTGCCAGGCGAGTGTGTGAATCTGCGCATTGTCCACCAACACGCCATCCATGTCGAAAATTAGTCCTCGAATCAAACCTGTCCTCCAGAAGAGACAGGATATCAGCAATGCCTGCCACTTGGTTCACGATTGTGATTGCAGTCCGCGGCACCGGCACAGTCGCGCGGCGAACTCCGGCAGCGGCGGCAATATCTGAATCGCGGCGCGCTTCTGGTATCCTAATAAAGATGGTGATTATTGCGTCATTCGGTTCACGCGTATGACGAAGACTGGTGAATGTCCATGACAGAACAACATGCGCGTCATTTAGTGGTTATTGTCGGTGGAGCGGTCGCCGGAGCTGAGGCTGCGTCCCAGCTTACACAGAAAGATGTGATCTGCATCGTGTTGGAGCAAAACGATCGCCCTTATGGAAAGATCGAGGACGGGCTTCCCCGGTGGCACGAGAAACAACGCCAGCAGGAGATGAACAAAATCGACGGTAAGCTGGCTCATCCCGGTGTCCACTTTGTCCCGCGGACGAGGCTGGGAAGAGACTTGGCCCTCAAGGATCTCCTGCGGTGGCGTCCGAGTGCAGTAATCCTGGCCAATGGCGCGTGGCGCGATCGTCCATTGCCGCTTTCCGGCGTCGATCAGTTTGTAGGGCATGGCTTTTACTATCAGAACGCGCTGGTCTATTGGTTCAACCATTACCTGGAGACTTCATACCACGGTCCGCAAGTGAAACCGGCCGATGGCGCGCTCGTAGTTGGCGGCGGCCTTGCTTCCCTGGACGTCGTCAAGATCCTCATGCTGGAAACCGTCACTCGCGCCCTCGCGGCGCGAGGGCATCATGTGGACTTGTACGAGGCAGAGCAGCGCGGGGTCAGCAAGATTCTTGCGGAACGGGGCATGACGCTCACCGATCTTGGTCTCGCGGGATGCACGATCACATACCGTCGCCGGGCCGAGGATATGCCCCTCGCCGAGCCCAAGGAGAACGCCACGCCGGAACAAATGGAACAGACGAGAGCCACGCGGCGCAAACTTCTCCGGCTATTCGTGGAGAAGTATCTCTTTACTTTCCAGGACCAGAGCATTCCCGTGGCCTATCTGTCGGAAGGGAATCGCTTGACTGGTCTTAGTCTGGCGGCTGCCACGACCGAGAACGGACGAATGCGTGCACTGGCGGGAACCGAGCGCGAGATTCAAGCTCCCCTCGTGATCAGTTCCATCGGCAGCATTCCCGAACCGATCCCGGGAATTCCTATGGGCGGCGAAACCTACCGGCTCGAGGACGATAAGACCGGCGAATTGGAAGGTGTCCCCGGCGTTTTTGCCGTGGGCAATGCGGTCACAGGCAAGGGGAACATACTCGTTTCCGCCAAGCACGGGCGTGTGGTCTCACAACACATGCTCGAGCACTACCTTCAAGGAACAAGAACGGGCTATGAGGAGGTGTTTGACGACGCCGCGGCAGAAGCCAGGGCCAAGGTGAGCGCAGTCGCGGAAAGACTCGCACGACAGGAGGCGCTCACCGGCGATCACATTGATTCCATTCTTCCCAGCGTGCGCGAACTTCAAGCGCGCGCAGGTTACCCGGGTGATTACCCGGCATGGATCGCACTGACCCAGCCGACAAAGGCATGATGAGAATCCCGCGGCTGACGTCAAATTTGCTGCCTTGAAGCTGCATCCGTAAGATAATCGCACGCATCTTCGTTGTTGCCTGATGAGGATGATCGATGAAAGCAATCCTGCTTTTTCATCTGCGCGTCGGAGTCCGCCTGGCCCTGCAGTCATTCATCCCGCTTTTTTCGGCGGTTGTCGCGCTCATCATGTTTCAGATGTATCCCGCAGCGGCCGTCGCGTGGATCGCGCGCGCGATCTTTGGTTATCCCCATTCCATGGGCATGCTTTTGATTCTAGCAGCCCTGACGTTCATTTTTCCCGCTTGGGCTGCTTCCCGGATGACTCATGGGCTCAATGCCTGGATGCGCCACCTCCCCATCAGCGATGGATCCAGCCGAAGAGGGTTGACGCTCGCCCTCGTCGCCATTCAATCTCCGCTCGCGGTTGGACTCCTCATCCTTTTGGCCGTTGCGCGCGCTCAGGGAGTCGATGTCTCGTGTTCGTTTCTGCTGGACCTCGTACTGTTGTTGACCGGCGCTGCAATCTCAGCCGTTCCGGTGAAGAACCGGCTGGTTTCCGTATCTCTTTCCATTGCGGGCGCGTTGGCCGCTCTGTTCGGCAATGCTTGGCCGATATCGATAGCCCTTTTCTTGCTGGCAGATGCAAGCGCAGGTCCGATGCGCGTGACGAAGGCGCGCCGGCCGTTGCGCGAATCGAAGATCCCAATCGGCTTTCGCATTGCCTGGCGGGCCTTGGGTTGGCAAATGATTACAGCTTACGCACTCGCCGCGCTCCCGCTGGGCTGTGCGGCGCTCTTCATCCGTAACAGCGACCTTGAAGGGGCGCTGCTGGCGGGCACGGCGAGATTCTTTGGGTCGATGTCGGCGGTCGTTTTGCTGTCGTTCCTGTCTGCGAAACTTTGCGTGCGCCGGCCGGTCTGGCCATGGGTGAGGTCGCTGCCCTGGTCCTCGTATCGCAGAGTGCTTGCGGATGCACTGCTGTTGGCTCTTCACGCCACAGCCATTCTGATCCCCACGGCGCTCATTAACATTCGATCTGCGCTTGTAGTTTTGCTCCTTCTCCCTTTGCTGGCATGCTTGGCAGCAGCGCACACCCGACGCCTGCCTGAGAGACGCTCCGGCATTGGACCCTTTGTCATGGAAGGCTTGGGCATCTCCGCCATAATTGCCTTGGCTCCATGGACAGCGGTTCTGGCGCTGGCGGCTGCACCCGCGGCATCTTTTTGGGCGCAACGACTGGACTCACGGCAGAAGGTGACGTTGTGGCTGGAGCGACGACATCATGCCGGCGGCGATTCACTATCCTGGAGCTCATGATGATCCGCTTTACCGACGTTGACTATGCCTACCGTCCCGGCGAGCCTGTGCTCTCCGGTGCCAGTCTCGAGATCGCCTCGGGTCTCACTCTCGTTCTCGGACCAAACGGCTGCGGAAAAAGCACGCTGCTGAAACTGGCAGCCGGGGTGGAGCGCCCGGATCGGGGCCGCGCGGAGATTGATGGTCGCGACCTGTGGCGCGATGAGGTCGAAGCCCGGCGAAGCCTGGCATACGTCCCCGAACAACCCGACCTTACGCCTTATGCAACGATCTGGGACGTCCTTCGTCTTGTCTGTCGACTGCGCGGAGAGGCGATGGGAAGCGGATTGAAGGCGCTCGAAAGCGCAGGGCTCGAAAAGCTCTCCAACCGCTCCATCAGAGAACTCTCGATGGGCCAGCGACGCAGAGCGGTAATGGCGGCGGCGTGGATAGGTTGGCCCCGCGTGATTCTATTAGATGAGCCGCTGGAATCGATGGATCGGGCGATGAGGGAACAAATCCTTCTCTGGTTGGAAAAAGTCCTGTGCAACAGTGCGTCGGTCGTGGTCGCAACACATGAGATCACGGCATTCCTGTCAAAATGTGTGCGGGCGGTTACCGTAAAGAAAGGACGCTGCACAGTCTACCATCCGCTCCCCGCGGGAGATGACGAGAGATCCGCCCTGTTGGAAGCACTCGCGCGAGGGGAATCATTCTGACTCAAAACTCAAGGTGATAGCGCTGACACCTGGCTGCTGGTCCGTCGTGTCACCCCGGCGAGATGATCCGGTTCGTACGTCTTCTGCGGCGGAGCAGAAGGGGCTGGTGTCATTGCCGGCAACCGATTTGCCTGGCTTGATTCGTCACTCGGAGTAACCTCGGACGTTCCGGGGATCCCAACCGCAGAACTGATGCTGCCTGAGGCGCTCCCATAGTACAGCTTGTAGCCGGAGAGAGTGGGCGCATCGACTGCATCCCACTCCAATTTGACGTCGTCCGGAAAAACCAGAGGTGTGCTCAAACAGAACAGAATCAGTGGAACACACAATCGTAGAAACAAAAAACCTCTTCACAGCGAGTCTCCTGGGGCATCTTCCCTGGGGATGAGGGCCTGGTGCCAAGCGCTCCACGCAATTCAACGACTGAATGAAGTGATCTAAAAGAGTATCTGCGAGCGGGCTTACGTGCAAGGCAGTCATTGGGACCGCGCGCTCGAGCCCAATCGCGTGTGGGCAGGTCTCGCTCCGATGAGTGAGGCCGGATCGCCAGAAAGACAGGTGTTCCTCTCATCGGTTTCTAAGATCCGTCTTCCACAAGGGTTATCTGCCGCGAACTGCGCATCAAGGGGATCGTACACCTGAATTCAAGCTTAAACCACGCAGCAATCTGGAATGGGAAATCGCGTTGATTCAGCGCACAGTTGATGGCGGGAGGAATGGTCACTACAATAGCGCTGCTTGGGGGCTGTAATTCCCGGAAAGGTTGCGCGCGCGACATGGACAAGGCCTTCTTTGACTATGAAGTTCAGTTCGGCGGTTTCGATAAGCTCATGCCGTATCGCATCCGCGAGATTCTTCTGGTTTCCAGTCCCTACGATTCATCCAGCATCGCCGAGGACGATCGTTTAACCGAGCTGATTTTCAGCGAATATCTTGACCTCCGTCTGCACTATGCCCCCAGGGTGACCCGCGCTTCCAGCGCCAAGGAATCCCTCGACCACATTCGCAAGGGCCGATTCGACATGATTCTCACCATGATGCGGGTGGGGAACATGGACGTCATCGAGTTCGCACGCGAGGTCAAGAAGATTTCCCCGGCACTCCCGGTGATCCTCTTGGCCTACAACCTCCTCGATGTCGAACGCCTGCGCGCGGAAAACTTCGCGGGCATCGACCATGTATTCCTGTGGCTGGGCGACGTCAAAATCCTGCTGGCCATCATCAAGCTGCTCGAAGACCGCATGAACATCGACCAGGATCTGAAGGCAGCGGGGGTTCAGACGATTCTTCTCATCGAGGATTCGGTGCGGTTCTACTCAGCCTACTTGCCCCTCATCTACTCTGAGTTGATGAAACAGACCCGATTGCTGATCGCCGAAGGGGTCAACCTCAGCCACAAAATGTTGCGCATGCGCGCGCGGCCCAAGATTCTCATGGCCTCCACGTATGAGGAGGCAATGGCGCTCTATCGGCAATATCGCTCGAATCTGCTGGGCCTTATCTCTGACGTGCAATTTCCTCGAGAAGGAAAGCTCGATCCTGAAGCCGGGTTCAGGTTCGCCTCTTTGGTGAAACAGGACAGCTGGGATATGCCCGTACTGCTGCAATCCGTGGACAGCACGGCGGCAGCGCGCGCCCGCGAGATCGGCGCATCGTTTTTGAACAAACACTCGGAAAGCCTGCTTTCGGAGTTGAGGCAATTCATCCTGGAGTTCTTCGGATTCGGTGACTTCATATTCCGCTCGCCATCAGGGGACGAGCTTGGCCGGGTCGCTGACCTTCATGCGATGGTAAACCTGCTGCCGAAGATTCCGGCGGAATCCGTCGCCTACCACGCCAACCGCAACCACTTTTCGCGGTGGCTCAAGGCCCGCACCGAATTCGAGTTGGCCCACCGGATCCGTCCCGTAGCGCTCGCGGATTTCAAGACAGTTGACGATTTGCGCAGTTACCTTATACGCAACTTCGAGCGGTCTTTGCACCAGGCGCAGATCGGGGTGACGGTGAATTTTTCTCCGGAGTACTTCACCCCGGACATCAATTTCGTGAAAATCGGCAGCGGCTCCCTCGGGGGAAAGGCGCGGGGCATCGCGTTCTTCAACACACTCATGGGCAGGAGCAGCTTTACGCACCGCTTCGAAGGTGCCCGGATCGCCATCCCCAACACCGCAGTTGTCGCGACAGACCTTTTCGACGCCTTCATGGAACAGAACGACCTTTACCCGATCATTCACGAAGATGTGGGGGATGAGTCGCTCCGGGATACTTGCGTAAGCGCTGCGCTGCCGCAATCGCTGATGAAGGATCTGAAGGGGTTCGTCGAAAAAGTGCGCTATCCTCTCGCGGTACGCTCCTCCTCGCTCATGGAGGACTCCCAGTCCCAGCCGTTTGCAGGCATATACGAGACTTATTTGCTGCCGAATAGCCATCCGGATGCACGAGTTCGCCTCGAACAACTCTGCCGCGCGATCAAGCTTGTTTACGCATCGACCTTTTCGCGAGAAGCCCGCGCCTACCTGGGCACGACACCGCACTTGCAGGACGAGGAAAAGATGGCCGTGATCCTTCAGAGACTTGTGGGATGCCGCTACGCGGACAGGTTCTACCCGAGCTTCTCCGGCGTTGCGCAATCATACAATTTCTACCCAATGCCGCCTATCCAGCCGGAGGACGGCGCCGCACATGTCGCACTGGGCCTGGGAAAGGCAGTTGTCGATGGTTACCGCGTCCTCCGTTTCTCTCCTGCGCATCCAAGGCACCTGCATCAGTTTGCCACGCTGAACGACTATCTGAACAACTCCCAGAAGGAATTCCTTGCGTTGGACATGCGCCATCCGGAACACCCCGTCGATTACGATTCCTCAGCGAACCTTGTGAGGCTCGGATTGGATGCGGCAGAGCAGGATGGGACATTGCAGGCGCTTGGCTCAACCTATTCGGTGGAAAACCAGGCGGTCTACGACGGCATCTCACGGCCGGGGCCACGCCTGGTGACTTTTGCGCATATCCTTAAACACCGTATGTTTCCTCTGGCCGAAATGCTCAAGTTTGTTCTCGAGATCAGCACGGAAGCCATCGGTTGCCACGTGGAAATGGAGTTCGCTGTGGATCTGGCCGAGCGGATATTCTACATCCTGCAGATGCGGCCCATGACGGCTCTGGAAAATGGCGTAAAGGTCAACCTTCAGGATATTGATATGGGGAAAGCCGTCTGTCACAGCCGCAGGGCCCTCGGACACGGTTTCATCGATGACTTGGCGGATGTCGTTTATGTGAAGCCGGAGGCGTTCAACCCAGCCGACTCCAAGACCATCGCAAGAGAAATCGGAGAAATCAACGACAGGTTAAGAAAAGAGGGCCATGGCTATGTTCTCATAGGGCCTGGGCGCTGGGGTACGGCAGACCCCTGGCTTGGCATCCCTGTCACGTGGGGACAGATCTCCGCCGCAAGGCTAATCATCGAAACAACCCTGCCCGGTTTCATTGTGGATCCCTCGTTCGGCACTCACTTCCTGCATAATGTAACCGCCCTCGGCATCGGCTACTTCACGATCAATCATGTGGCCGGTGACGGGAACATCGATTGGCGGTGGCTGCATGATCAGAAAGCCGTCTCGGAATCGAGCAGACTGCGGCACGTTCGGTTGCCCAAGCCCCTGGATGTTCGTATCGACGGCCGCAGCGGCGAGGGTGTCGTCTTGAGAAGCTGATGCGGCTTCGCGGTATCTTTCGAACTCAGATTGCCTCGCAAACCGCCTCTCCCACTTGGGAAGTTGTTGCCGGCGTGCCGGCAAGATGCAAATCCGGAGTGGCTCTGCCTCCTGCCACCACCTTCTCGATTGCGGAGGCAATCGCAGCAGCTTCCTCCTTGAGTTCGAAACTGTAGTCGAGCATCGCCGCCGCCGAGGCAATGGCACCCAGCGGGTTTGCCTTGTTTTGTCCGGCGATATCCGGAGCGGAGCCGTGAACAGGTTCGTACAGCCCGGTCCAGGCGCCCGAAAGCTTGCGCTCCCCGAGAGAAGCGGACGGCAGCATCCCGATCGAGCCCGCGAGCACGGCGGCCTCATCGCTCAGAATATCGCCGAACATGTTCTCTGTCAGGAGAACGTCGAAGCGGCGCGGAGCAAGAATCAGTTGCATGGCGCAATTGTCGACCAGCAGGTGCTCCAGAACCACGTCCGGGTACCCGCGCGCAATCTCGGTCACCACGCGTCGCCAGAGCTGCGAGTTTTCGAGCACGTTTGCCTTGTCCACGCTGGTGAC
>JBEKIX010000057.1:0-20193 GCA_050011535.1 Acidobacteriota bacterium | reverse complement strand
GAATGCGTGAAGGGCCTTAACTGCGGTCGTGCTCTTGACTAGGATACCGCCCGTGGCCGTGACCAGTCACAGGTTATTCAATCCGACGCCGTCGGAGGCTGAGCTTGCCCCCGGCTACTGTCCGCTGACCCTTCGGGTCAGGTGACGAATCATAGCGCGACATCCTGCCAGGGGAAAAGCGCGCCGGAGGCGCGGAAGAGAGTAGCCCCGGGCAAGCGGCAGCGCAGCCCGGGGTTTAAGGGGAGAAGGCCGCCAGATGAGTTTTGCCTTATGTAAGCGCCATTCTTGACTGTTCCCAATTTCGTCCAGTTCGAAATCTGGATTCCGATCTTTAGAATCCATGATTTTGTTCCGCTTTCCGGACAGAGCGCATCATGATAAAATGGAGGTTTCAGTTTCTATGCGGAGTTCGCTCTATGTCATTGAGCCCTCAGGTTTTTCCTTCACAATCGGAACGGGCCGGCAAGTTCAAGTATCTGTATTACCGCTCCACATCTACTGAGCCGCAGGACTACAGGCCATGCTTGTACCTCGAGGCGCGCATTGATTATGCTGATATTCGCTCAGGATACCAATGGACAACCGGAATCAGCGACGTTTTGGATTTGTTCCCCTTGGAGGGCGATCTGCTTTGGACGAGTGATATGGTGCGAACAGTGGATCCTGCCGCTTTGCAGGTGACCAGGCCGGAAGGGGTTCAACTCGGCGCCATTCCCGAGTTTGTCAGCGAGGGCTATTTATCTCGCGCTGAGGCCCAGTACATGTCTTACTTACTGCGCCGCGCCGAGGCGCTGGTTTATCGCAACTTTGCTCTCAACATTTATTCAAATCCGGGCGAGTCGCAAGCTGATTTTCTGTCGCGATGTCTGGATGCTTGCCATGAGTCATTCCGCCATGACCTCGAGACGTTGCGCGAGGTCGTGAACCGGCGTCTCGAGCGCATCGAGAAGAAGTTCATCGTCGGTTACCGGCCAGCGGAGTTTGAGTCCGATCGCGGAGGCAGTCAGGCGAGAAACAAGTTGCATGCCGTGGCCGAAAGAATAGCGGAAATCTTCCTGAGAACGGAACTGGCGCTTGAGGGGGAGGCGGATCTGCCCCGATATTCGGATCAATCTCCTTCGGATTTGGAAGATCGCCTCATGTCGCTTGAAACGGACGTAAGCCGCGAAATCCAGCGGCTGCAGAATTCTTATCTTGAAAGGGTGCGTAATATCGACGAATACATCATTCATCCGAATCTGAAGGACCTTCATCTTGTCCGGACCTGCATTCTGTGGCTGCCGGAAGGAGCCTTGGCGCCATGACACAAGGCAAAGTCGCCGTGGCCATGAGCGGAGGTGTCGACAGCTCCGCGGTCGCCGCGTTGCTAAAGGAACAAGGGCATGATGTAGTCGGCTTTTCCATGCAGCTGTACGATCAGAAGCGAAACGCTCCTGCCGAGGACGTGCGTCGTTTCGGGCGTTGTTGCGCCCTTGATGATCTCTACGATGCCCGGCGGGTGGCCGCTAGGCTGGCGATTCCTTATTATGTTCTCAACTTCGAGCGGGAGTTCGAGCAGACCGTAGTGAGGGCCTTCGTGGAAGACTATCGTCAGGGCCTGACCCCGTCGCCCTGCGTTTTATGCAATTCGCGCATGAAGTTCGACCACCTGCTCCAGCTGGCCGAGAATATCGGCGCCGGCCATGTGGCGACCGGCCACTACGCGCGCGTCACGCGCGACGATCAAACCGGCAGGTATTTGCTCTGGAAGGGGCTTGATGCGGACAAGGATCAGTCCTATTTCCTGTTCGAACTGCGCCAGAAGCAGCTTGCAAAAGCGATGTTTCCTTTAGGCGGCATGGACAAGGCGCAGGTTCGTCAGGTTGCGCGCCAGTGGGGTCTGGATGTGGCTGAAAAGCCCGAGAGCCAGGAGATTTGTTTCGTATCCGACGGCGACTATGCAAGCTTTGTGGAGAAGTATCTCAACCTGGACGGAGGCGCGCAGCACACTCTTGATGGTGAAATCCTGGATTCAGCAGGGAGAGTGATCGGCAGCCATCGCGGCATCCATCGATTCACCATCGGGCAGCGCCGCGGACTCGGGATAGCCCACGCGTCTCCGCTCTATGTGATTGAACTGCAACCCGACGAGAAGCGTGTGGTCGTTGGAGAGCGAGCTCAATTGGCGATGGACTCTTTCCGTGCGGTGCGGGCCAATTGGATCGCCATCCCTGTTCCCGAACAACCTCTTACGGCGCAGGTGAAGATCCGCTCCCGCCATCCGGAAGCGCCGGCCACCATCACACCCCTTCCTGATGGTTCCGTCAGAGTTGATTTCGAGAGTCCTCAGATGGCGATCACTCCGGGACAAGCGGCCGTGTTTTACCAGGGCGAGCTGGTGCTCGGCGGCGCCTGGATTGTACGCAATACCTGATCTGTAGCCCGCGACGACCTGTCCTATGGAGAAACTGTGATTCAATCCGATCCGGCTTCGCGCTCTGTCCTCCTCGTGGCAGGGGAGACGTCCGCCGATCGATATGCGGCGCGCCTGGTCGGCAAGCTGCGCGAGAGATTCCAGGACAAGGAATTGCAGTTTTTTGGCACGGGTGGAGACGAAATGCAGCGCGCGGGAGTCGAGCTTCTCTGCCACATACGCGACCTGGCAAGCATCGGTCCCCGCGAGGCCCTAAACCATTTGCGCACCTATTACCGGACGTTTCACCATCTGATTGCGGAATGCCGAAGACGGAAGCCGCCCGTGGCAGTCCTGCTGGACTTCCCGGAATTCAACCTGCGGCTTGCGAAAAGACTGAAACGCTTGGGCATGAGAGTTATCTATTACATCAGCCCGCAGTTATGGGCGTGGAGACGAGGCAGGATCCGCATCGTCCGGGAGTATGTGGACCGCATGCTGGTGATCTTGCCATTTGAGGAAGAGTATTATCGGGTGCGGGGAGTTAGCGTGGACTATGTGGGGCATCCTCTCCTGGAGGAATTTTCCATCGAGGGAGACCGTGAATCCTTTCTGCGCGAATTGGGCGCGGACTCTGCCCTCACGACGATCGCACTTTTGCCGGGAAGCCGGAAACGAGAGGTCGAATACGTCCTGCCATCCATGCTGAAAGCGTCCCTGGAGGTTCAGCGCAGGCGGCCGGCGCAATTCCTGATCTCGGTGGCGCCTGCGATTGATGAGTCCCAGGTAGCCCGGATCTGCTCCCGCGTGTTAAAGGAAAATCAACGGCCCGATCACTTTCACATCGTGACGGCGAGCTCACGCAAGATTTTGGCAAGCTCCGACTTCGGCTTCATAAAAAGCGGCACGAGCACCCTCGAAGCGGCACTTGCGGGAACGCCGTTTCTGATTACCTACAGGATTTCTCCGATGAGTTGGGCCTTGGGAAATATTCTGGTACGCAGTCCTTACAAAGGGCTGGTAAACTTGATCGCCAAGGATGAGATTGTGCCCGAATACCTGCAGGGGAATGCGACCCCCGAGGCGTTGGCTGCGACAGCCTTGCAGTATCTTGATTGCCCTGAGAAGAGCGCGGCCATGAGAGCTAGCTTCGCCGCGATTCGGAATCTGCTGGGCTCGCGGTGCGCTTCCGAAACGGTGGCGGCATATGTTGCAGAGTACCTGGAGTGAACGAATGCAGATGCGAATAATGAGCAAGTATGTCTTAGTGTCGTTGCTGTCTCTCGGTCTCGTCTCCGGTCTCTTTTCGCAGGCGAAACGACAAGCTTCCGCACTGCCCAGAATCAGCGTGGCAAATTACAATCTGCAGCTGACGCTCGACCCCGACCCGCACGAACTCAAAGCGGTCGCAGCCATTACGTTCAAGGCGCTCGAAATCACCGACGTGGCTGTCTTTCAGCTGAGCGAGAATCTGACCGTCACCAAGGCTACCGATGCGCAAGGAGGCTCTCTGGATGTCACGCAGGACGATCCTGGTCCGGGAAACATCGCGATCCACTTCCCGAAACAATTAAGCGAGGGAGACAGCACCACGATCAAGCTGGAATACAGCGGCGGATTTGACCTCGATCGCTTCAGCCGGAATTACACCCGGGACGAAAACAATGTATATATCGGACTGGAAGGCAGCTATCTGCTTTACCCGGGAAAATGGTTCCCGATCAACAAGCTGTTCGCGGATCGGACCACGGTCACCATTGCGGTCACGCTGCCGCTGGGAATGACAGCAGTCGGTCCCGGCGATCCAATGCCGATTGAGACTCATGCCACCACGGAGACATTCGGCTGGTCCGCAAAGACAGCGGTAATGCCGATTTCAATCGTGGCTGGCCGCTATTTTGAACGCAAAGCGCAGTTTGATGATCTGACGATCGATTGCTTTGCCCGGGAAGATCACATCGAAGCAATTCGCAAGAGCGCGGAAGCGCTCGCCAAACCCCTGCAATACTATCAGCACCTCTGGGGAGATTCCGCTTCCGGAAAAGAAGTTCGCCTCGTGGAAGTGGATGACAAGTTGGCGCTGCAGTCCGGAACTCTGGGAACCATTTTTGTCACCCACAAGGAACTTTCCGGTGCGACTCCTCCTCTGCGCGCGCTCGCGCGTCGGGCAGCCTCTCAATGGTGGATGGACACTGTCGGGATCAGGAGCTCCGATGACCTCTGGCTCGCGGATGGAATGGATTACTACGCGGCCGCCCTGTATCTGGGCCAGAGCGGCGGCGCTGAATCGCTGAAAGATGAGATAGACGATCTCCTGGTGCTGGGACTCAAGTTTGAAAGCAAGAGCGCCGTGCGGACCGGACTCAGCCTCGGCTATGGCACCGATGCCTATGAATCCGTCGTTTGCGGTAAAGGCGCGGCAATCTTGAACATGCTCGAGGGAATGATGGGCTCGGCGAAATTTTCCGACCTGCTCAAACAGTATGCCAAACAGTACATAGGCAGCGGCGGTTCACTGGCCGATTTTCAGAAGCTGGCCGAGCAGCTATACGGCAAAGAACTTGCCTGGTACTTTGCTGAATGGGTCGACACTACCGGAGTGCCCAACTTCAGTGTCGACTATGTTGTCTATAAGACTCGCGAGGGGTTTCGTGTTTCTGGCAGCATCAAACAGGATCGCGATCTTTTCCGCATGCCCCTGGAGGTCGAGGCGGGATCCCCGGGGAAAACAGAGCGGACCACCGTCGAGCTCAACGGGAAATCGACGCCGTTCGACATCGACACATTTACGTGGCCTCAGAGTGTGACCCTCGATCCGGACAGCAGGCTCATGCGTGACTCCGACGAGCTCGAGCTCAAAGTGAAACTGACGCTCGGCGACGAAATGAAGGATAAGGGAGATTATGTCGAGGCGGTACGCGTCTATCAAGATGCGCTGAAGATCAATCCCAGAAAATCGATCGTGCATTTTCGTCTGGCGGAGGTGCTGTTCGACCAGATGAACCTGCAGGCATCCGCAAACACATTCCGGGATGCCCTGAACGGTGACCGCGACCCCAAATGGATTGAGGTCTGGTGCTACGTCTACATCGGCAAGATCTATGACATTTTGGGGCAGCGCCAACGCGCGATGGCAGAGTATAATAAGGCTCTTAATACCAAAGACAATACCAACGGTGCCCTGGACGAGGCCAAAAAGTGGCTGACCACTCCCTACACGCGCGAGGGGGCGGATGTTGGCAAGGAAATCAAATAGCGGACCGGAGTTCATAGGTATCAGGGGCGGCTAAGTACACATGTTTTCCTGGGGTACTACTGCACAAAAACTACGTGTGCCGGCAGGCACCTTGCTGGGAATAGTGTTTCTGTATCTCATGCACCCCTCCGGGCACTCGCTCCTGGCTGGAGGAGGCATAGCATGTCTCGGCGCCCTGATTCGTGTCTGGGCGGCGGGATATATCGAAAAGGGAAGAGCGCTAGCTCAGGAGGGGCCCTATGCGATGACGCGCAACCCGCTTTACCTGGGATCCTTTTTGATGGCGTTTGGCGTGCTTCTGGCCGGACAGGGATACTGGCTTATGTTGCCGTTCGGCATCTTCTTCCTCGTCTTTTACTTCCCTGTCATGAAGCGGGAGGAGCAGGAGTTGCTGCATGGTTACGGAGATGAATTCCTCGGGTACTCCCGGCGCGTTCCGATGTTTTTCCCCAATTTCAGGGGCGCCTCCGCTCATTCGACCTCTTTCCTGTGGAGGCGTGTGTTTCGCAACCGTGAGCATCGGACCCTCATGGGACTTGCCCTCACAGAGCTCATTTTGATCCTGAAGAGCTTTCAATAGGGAGCGGTGAGGAATTCCGTAGACGGGACACTTGAAAGTTGCTAACGTACCTCCCGCTACTCCTTGTGGGGGTTTGGGTTAGATGGAGCAGGGTGCGCATACTGGATGCACAGGGTCCCGGTAGCGGCCTTGCCCGATGCAAGCCCGCAGGGCTGGCGCACGACTCCTTCTATCCAGCGCGGATTGGAAGCCGAGTATATGTACACTGATTCTTTCCTCCGTGATGATCAAGACCGGAGCCCTCTATGGCGATGGGCCGGATCCGGCTTAGTCACAGGGGCATCCGATTTTGCGTGGCGCGCGTTCCAACTGGTGAACGGAAACTTTCCTGCAGGTAAACTGCCCCATCCCCGATGGGCGCCGGCCAGGTTGCCCAAGAGCGGAGAGCGCTCTACTCCACCGCTTGGTTTTCCGCGTGTTACCGATTCACTTTGTCCGCGCTGCGTGCCGGAAGCTCGCGCCAAAATCCTGGTGGGCACCCTGGATCCGGCGCAACTCACCGACGGCAGTCTGGGACAGATCAAGGCTGAGATTGTCGAGGAGAATGGCCGCATTTTAATGCGCAAGGTATGTGCGATCCACGGGCCTTTCGAAGATGTCCTTTCCACGGATCCGGATTTCACCCGCCGCATCGAAGGTCTGTTTTTTGGCAGAGATTTCGAAATCGCGGACGATCAGGGTATCCACTCCCACGGCACCTCCTCCATCCGCTATGGGCGTGGTACTGTGCTTACGGTCGATCTGACGAACCGATGCAACATGATGTGCGGACCATGCTTCATGGATGCCAACCAGGTGGGCTATGTCCATGAACCCGATTTTGAAACAGTCAGGGGCATACTGGACCGCGCGATCTCCTTCAAGCCCCGGCGCCAGATGATCGTACTTCTGTCCGGCGGCGAGCCGACACTCTCTCCTTATTTCCTCGACGCAGTGGCTTATGCCAAAAAGCTGGGGTTCTATCGAATACTGGCGGCGACCAATGGGATCCGTTTTGCCCAGAGCGCGGAGTTCACGCGCCAGGCGCGCGCAGCTGGGCTGCATGGGACCTATCTGCAGTTCGACGGCACCACGAACGAGAAGAACCGGCATCGCGGCGTCGCCAACCTGCTCGACGTCAAGCTCCAGGCGATTGAAAACATGGCCCAGGTGGGCATGAAAACGACGCTCGTGACGACGATCGTCAACGGCGTCAACAATGATGGAGTAGGATCCATCGTCGAATTCGCTGTCCGAAATATCGACAAGGTCCAGACTGTCGTGTTCCAACCGATCTCTTTCTCTGGCCGTGATGAGGAGATCGATGATGCAACGCGTTTTGCCCAGCGTTATCCCTTGTCTCGATTGGTGGAGGACCTGAAAACCCAGTTGCGCAACGATTGGGAGCCGCTTAGAGATTGGTTCCCGCTCTCCACATACAGCGCCTTCACAAGCGTGATGGATATACTCCAGGGACCGGAGGCCCGGTGGGGATGGAGCGCCTGCAACTGCCATCCGGATTGCGGCGTCTTCAGTCTCCTCGTCGTCAACCGCCGCACGCATGAATGGATCCCCCTGTTTAGGTTTTTCGATTACGAACGATTCGTGAAGGATGTCGCCCGAGTTACAGACAGCGCGCGCGGCAAAACGCTTACTACGGTCCAACTTGGCCTGGCCATTCTTCGGAACTACAAACCGGCACTGGCGCCGAAGGGATTTCCGCTGTCCCAGATCGTCAATCTGTTCAAGCCCAGCTCTGCCAGGTCAGACAGCGACCGGAATGACCGCATGACGACGCGTTCCGACCGGGATGAATGGCGCGTGCTATGTGTGGAAGGAATGTTGTTCCAGGATCTTTGGACTTATGATTTCAGGCGCACGGAAATGTGCGTGATTCCCTATGGTACGGAAGAGGGCGAAATCTCATTCTGTGCCTATAACACCGGCGTGGGATTCAGACAGATCATCGAGAGCAGGCACAAGGCAGCCAGCCTGGCAGACTGGCACGGCACCCGCGGACGCCACGAGATCTACACCAGAGGCAGGGAGGTGGAGTTGGGGACTGTTTCCCACAGCTTGTCCATGCCACAGGTGGGGGGTCAGGCGGCGCCTGCGGGCGACACACAATCCGGCCCGAAGAACACGAAAAGCGCGCCCGGAGGCAGGGCGATCCGTTAACCGGCTCTTGAGTACAGGATTCTCCAATCCACGAGCGTTTCCAGATATGGACTACACGATTTCCGAAATCGCGGCATTACTGGCCATCCCATTCCAGGGGGACGGCGGCCATCGCATCGACAGAGTGTCTGCGTGGGAAACGGCAGATGCGCATTCCTTGGTATTCCTGGAACGGGATCGGAAGCTCGATACGCGGGCCGACACCCAGAAACCAGGCTGCGTCCTGGCCCCCTCCGATCTCGTGTCAAAGGACTGTAACGCGCTGTTCTCCAATAATCCCAAGCTGGATTTTGCTCGCGCGGCGGAATTGCTGGCGCCACGAGCCCGTCCTCGCGGGATTCGGCACGGGAGCGCCATCATTGCCGCCGACGCTGAGATTGCCGGGGACGTCGACCTCGGCCCCCATGTGGTGATCGGCCCGCGGTCTCGAATCTCCGCCGGATGCAATCTGCAAGCGGGAGTGGTCATCGGCGCAGATTGTGTCTTGGGCGCGGACTGCACCCTGCACCCGAATGTCGTTCTGTATCCCGGAGCGGTCTTGGGGAACCGGGTCATCCTCCATGCCGGAGTGGTAGTGGGGAGCGACGGTTTTGGGTATGTCCCCGACGGCGGCAGGCAATTCAAGTTTCCTCAAGTAGGGCAGGTTATTATTGAGGATGACGTTGAGATCGGCGCCAACACGACGCTCGATCGTGGCTCGCTTGGCGTGACCCAGATTGGCGCCGGAACGAAGATCGACAATCTGGTGCAGATCGCGCACAACGTCCGGATCGGCAAAGGGGTGGTTATCGCCGCACAGACCGGCATCTCGGGCAGCACTGTGATTGAGGATCATGCAGTGATTGGCGGTCAGGTAGGGTTTGGTGACCACGTGCGGGTTCAGAGCGGCGCCGTGATTGGCTCCAAAGCGGGCATTCTTCCGGGCAAGATCGTGCGCGGCGGAGAGGTGTATTGGGGGGTGCCAATCCGGCCGCTGAGAGAATACAAGCGTCTGAACGCCTTGTTCGGGCGGCTGCCCGAGCTGAAGGCCGACATCGACACGCTGAAGGACGCAGTGGCCAAGCTTCAAGCAGGCCCGCAGACGAAGGAATAGCATCATTAGCCAGATTCGAGATTCGAGATTCGAGATTCGAAATTAGAGATTCAATACTCTCAATCTCAAATCTCGAATTTCGAATCTCGAATTTGTTTGCGGGCCACTGGCCGCGCTGGGATACGGATGTCCGATGATTTCCAGATCCAGGAGGTATGCCGTTCGACGTTGCGGCAACTCTCCGCTTCCTTCCAGGACAAGGAAATCTCCGCTGGTTTCTACCCCTACATTGGATTGACGCACACGATTCGGCGTCGTGGTTCGTCCTGGATCATTCGGATCAGCGATCATTGCAGACAGGCGCCCCGGGCCGTGCTGGAATCGATTGTCGTGCTGCTTTGCTGCAAAGTTCTGCGCCGCAAGCCCCCATCCGCTGCACTCCAGGTTTACGAACAATTCCGGCGTGAACCGGAGGTCGAACGGCGCGTTCAGGAGCGGCGTTTGCAGCGGGGGCGAAAACAGATCCTGGATGCGCGCGGAAAGCACCATTCGCTGGACGTCATCTACGGGTCGTTAAACCTGCAATACTTCAACGGCCAGGTGGAAGTCACCAGACTGGGCTGGGGCGCGCGCAGAAGTTGGAGTCGCCTGGGTCACTATGACCCCGTGCACCATACGATCACGATCAGTCCCGTGCTCGACTCCCCCAGAGTTCCGGAGCGGGTTTTGTCTTATCTGCTGTACCACGAAATGCTGCACGTTTTGTTTGACGGCAAGGCGGTTGCAGGACGGCATCGTCACCACACGGCTGAGTTTAACCGGGCAGAGAGGGCATTCCCCCATTACGCTTCTGCCAGAGGATTTCTTGACAGGTTTTGCCGCACGCGAGGCAGAATGCCGAGAAGCTTGATTCGAAATTGGTGACAGGCACCCTTTTCCGCCGGGAAAATCTCGGCAGATTCGAGAACGAATGGCGAAAAAGGGTGCCTGTCACCAATTTCGAATATGGTATAAAATGCGATCCGGTTTTGGGCCGAAAATGATATAGGAGAGTGTTACCTCGATGCGATGCTTCGTATGTGGCCAGCGAAAAGGGAAGCGACACTGTCCGGCAAAGAACGCACTTATCTGCGCTCAATGCTGCGGTGAAGAGCGGATTCTCGAGATCGACTGTCCCGAGAGTTGCGGATATCTGCAGGCCGGCAGGGAACGCGAAGCCGGACAGGAAGGTCTGCGCCACTACCGCACGTCTGATCCCTTTGAACAGGAAAAGCGGGCGCGTGTGCTGGGCGAATTTGACTTCGTGATCACCGATTTGCAGACGGCGATCGCGGCCGAACGCAAGTCTTCCCGTGATCTCTCCGACATGGATGTGGCGGAATCTCTGGACTGCCTGCTCAAGACGTTGCGCACCGAGAGTAATGGAGTGATCTATGAAACGACGTCAAACAACCTCGCGGCTGAAAGCCTGCGCAGGCAATTGAGCGCCCGGATCCAATCTCTCCGTTACCCCAAGGAAAACGACCAACCACGCCTTCATTTGAAGGATGCGATCGAATGTCTGGAGGTGCTTCGCGCCGTGGTAGCGAGCCACCTCGAAGCGGGCCCATCCTCTCTCCGATTTGTGGACTTTCTCATTCGCAATATTCCCCGGAGCGACCGGATCGGGCCGTCTCAGCCATCCATAATCATTCCGGGCCGATAGAACCGGCTCGGACCCTGTGCTCGGCTAGGCTATGCATCTTTCTGAATTCAATTGTCACCCGGGAATGCTCGCCGAGGCAGTCGGTCGGTTCCGGAAGAAGAAAATCCTAGTCCTCGGCGACGTGATGCTGGACCGGTTCGTCTGGGGCGCGGTAAGCAGAATCAGCCCCGAAGCGCCCGTGCCGGTCGTAGAAATCCTCAAGGAGACGGCCTGCCTGGGTGGCGCCGCCAACGTCGCCGCCAACATCTGCAGCCTCGGCGCAGAGCCTCTTCCTCTGGCAGTCGTAGGGAATGATGTCGAAGGCGAACAGGTGCGCGCCAGATTTCGTGAGATTGGCGCCTCGGTGAGCGGCATCATGACCGACAAGGGACGCTTCACCAGCGTCAAAACCCGGATCGTTGCAAATCACCAACAGATCTGTCGCACGGACCGCGAGGACAGAACGCCGCTCCCTCCCGAACTTCAGGAAAAAATCGTGGACTGGTTCCGAAATCATCTGAGTGCTGTGGATGCTCTGATCGTCTCGGATTATGCGAAGGGGCTCATCTCGGCGGGTCTTCTGAGGAAGATTCTGCCTATGGCCAAATCAGCCCGAAGAGTCGTCTGTGTGGACCCCAAGGCAAGAAACTTCCACATCTATCAGCCTGCTACCGTCATCACTCCGAATATTGCAGAGGCTGAATACGCAGCAGGTATGAATATCGATGACAAGCAGGCTTTGCTGCGCGCCGGCAGAAAAATCCTGCACAAGTCAAGGTTCGACCATCTGCTCATAACGCGGGGAGAGCAGGGCATGGCTCTCTTCGAAGGCGGTTCGAGGGTCACTTACATCCCGACGCTGGCCCGGGAAGTTTACGACGTCACAGGTGCCGGGGACACGGTGGTATCCGTGCTATGCCTGGGTCTGGTGACGGGACTGTCGATGAGGCATGCGGCCATTCTGGCCAACATTGCGGCGGGAGTCGTGGTTGCCAAGCTTGGCACGGCTTCCGTGGGCCCCGATGAACTTCTTGCCGCTATCCAACAAGCTTCCGCTTAGCCTGCACAGACAAGAGGCCTCGGAGATCAAACCCCGGACGACCTATTGGGCAATGCCGCGCGCGATGGCGAAGGCCGCCGCGGCGGCGAGGCCTCCGATCAGAGTGGTCTGGATCGAGCTGCGGAGCGGCCTGGCGCCCGTGAAATGCCCCTTGATGTAACCGAAGAGAGCCAGCGCAAGCAGCGTGAGGACAATCGACAACTCTAAGCCGGCTGCGACTCTGCCCAGAAAAAAATATGGACTCAGAGGAATGAGCCCGCCGGCGACGTAAGCGCCCGCTATCGTCAGGCCGCTGGTGAGAGCGCGGCGTGGATCCGGCTTTTCCATGCCGAGTTCAAAGCGCATCATGAAGTCTACCCAAGCCTCGGGTTTATCTCGCAGCGCAGCTACAATGGGGCTGCTCTCTTCTGGCGACAGGCCGTACTGTTCCAGAACTTCTTGAACCTCCCTCTCCTCGTCCGCGGGAATCTCCCTGACCTCCCTCTGTTCGCGAATCCTCTCACTCGCGTAATGCTCCGCGTCGCTCCGCGCGGCCAGATAGCCCCCCAGCCCCATGGCTATCGAGCCGGCCGCAATTTCAGCCAGGCCGGCCGTGACGACGATTCTTGTGGCCGTGACCGCGCCCGACAGGCCCGCGGCCAGGGCGAAGGGAACGGTCAACCCGTCCGACATTCCGATCACGATGTCGCGAACCGCATTGGATGCCGTGAAATGACTCTCGACATGAGGTGTAAGCGGCATAAGTCCCCCTTATTGATTCGTATTCGTGATGGGTGCTGAGCGGCCGCCTCGGACCAATTCGTTGACTCAGCACTCAGCACTAGATAGGTACACAGAGCCTCATAAGCAATTCCGCAAGCAAAAGATCATATAGGGCGTGCGACAAGATTTGAGGGGGGTGTCTTGAAACAATGATTTTTGAGGCCCGAAGGGCCGGTAGTTCGTAGGCCCGGCCGTAAGGCCGGGATCCGATTCCGGATGAAAAATCGAGCGCCGAAGGCGCGTCACTTGGGATTTCAAGAGTGCCGCGCCTTCGGCGCTCCATCTCTCTGCAACCCCTATCCCGGCCTTACGGCCGGGCCTATTCATTGCCGGCCCTTCGGGCCTTGATGACGCCAATATCACATTGGCGGGCGTCAAGAATCGCTTTCCGGTACTCATGTGCGCCTTATGAAATTCAGATAACATACGACTGACCAGCATCCGGCAGAATTTATGTTTTTCCGTATAATAGTTGGTCACAGGCATGCTCGACCATCTCGACCGGAATATCCTCAATGCACTTAGGGTGGCCGAAGGCGGCACAGGTGTAGCCAGGACACGGCATACACGGCAGATCAGACCGAACCGATTCGCATGCAGTGTCCCATGGATGCCATGCCCGAAAGTCTGACGACCCCCATACGGCTACGAGAGGCCTGCCTAGTGCGGCGGCTGCGTGAGTGGGGCCGCTGTCGTTGCCGATGAACAGCTTGCATCCTTCGATGAGCGCGAATAAATCCGCAACCCCGAGATCGCACCAGTATCGCCGCGCATGCCTGGCATGTCGGCCGATATCCAGCAAGACCTGGCCCTCGCGGGGGGCCGCAGAAAAGATTACCGGGAAGGAGTAACGTTCCTCCAGGCGATCGGCAAGCGCGGCGAAATTTGCCTCTTTCCATTGCTTGGATGCCTGCGTCGCGGTCGGATGAATCAAAACGTAATTGGACGGTTCGACTCCCGCGGCTTCCAGCCGCTTGTGTATGCGTGCGCGAGCTTCATCGTCCAGGTGGAGCCTGCCGCGGGGCTTGTCCGGAACCGGGATCCCGAGCCAGGGGAGGAGCGTAAGTTGATCTTCCACCGTGTGAAGATCAGCTCGCTGCCACACCGAAGGCGGAGCAGGAATCCGCGCGTTGTATGCCCAGGCATGGCGATATTTTTGTTGGCCGATCCTGATGCCGGCGCCGCTTGTGGCTGTGAAAAGCAGAGACGTGCTTCCGCCGTGCAGATTCACAACAGCATCGTACCGGCGGCGGCGGATTTCGAAGCAGGCCTTGCGGCGGGACCAGCCCTGCCTGCCGCCGTGGTCGCGTGGTTGCACTAAGAGGGTTTCACGCACGGCGGGATGCCGGGAAAAAACGGCGGCGAACGGAGCTTCCACCAGGACGTCCACCTCAAGATCGGGTCTCCAGGCGTGGAGAGCTTCAATCAGTGGCAGTGCCAAAATGGAGTCGCCTAGAGATCTCAGGCGGATGATAAGGATTCGGCCGATTCGCTCAAAATCCCGGCGCAAAATTTCATGGCTTAGCAAATCAGAGTATCGCTCCGTCTAGGAGGTGTGCTATGTGGATGAAGCCCAAGTTAGCTTTCCTCGTCGATTTTGGCCTCATCGATGAGCATCACGGGGATATCGTCGCGGATCGGATACACACGATGACACTTGACACATTTGAGGCCGTTGCCATCCGCGGTTAAACGTACCTCTTCCTTGCACAACGGACAGGCCAGAATCTCCAGCAGTTCCTTGCTAATTGCCATAAGCCCTCCCCAACCAGCGACTATCCCGGACGATTTCCGAGCGCGAACTTGTGCTCCTTTCCCGCCAGGAGCCTTCGGATATTCTCGTGATGCTTCGCGATGATGAGCGCCGCCCCGATCACCGCCGCCCAAAAAGCCATAGAGGGTTCGTGATAGAGGTAAGCCCACAAAGGATATGCGGCGGTAGCAAGAATCGATGCGAGGGAGACATAGCGTGTCACGATGGCGGTTAGGAAGAACACGATGATGGTCATGCCCGCCGCCCTTGGAGTAAGCGCAAGAAATGCCCCGAATCCCACCGAAACGCCCCTGCCGCCTTTGAAGCCGAGAAAGACAGTGAATACGTGACCCAGAATGGAAGCGAGCGCCGTGGCGGCTTGCACGTGGGTGTCGCCGCCTAGCCAACCCGCTGCCAGGACAGCCAGATATCCTTTGCCCGCATCCAGGATAAACGTCAGGATCCCGATCCAGGGGCTCCTGCGGAATGCATTGGTGGCCCCGATATTTCCGCTCCCAGCCTTCCGGATGTCCGTGCCGGTGGTCAACTTCACGAGAATGTATCCGAAAGGGATCGCCCCAAGGAAATAGCCAAGCAAGGGGATCAGGTACTCGGGTCTCATTGCAGTCAGTCTCCCTTCAGCTCAATCGTTGCCAGCACGCTATAAAGAGCCCCCTCAGGCCTCAGCGTGCTTTGATAGACACTGAACTCCTTCACCTCGATGGTATGTTCCAGGCCGCTGCCGATTTTAATATAGTCGAGGAGTGGCTTCAAATTCGTTTTCCCGCGGACCCGGCCCAGCGTCAAGTGAGCTTGGAAAGGCCGCTCTTCCCGCGGGAAGCCGGCGTCTGCGCACGCAGTTTCCACCTTCTTCTGAAGCGACTCCAACAGGGGCAAATCTCCATCCAGGCCGCACCAGATTACCCTCGGATTCCGGAGGTCTGGAAAGGCGCCCAGACCGTGCATGCGCAGCGTGAAGCGGCGTTCCGCGGCCGTTGCCACGCGAAGTGAATGGACAAGCGGGGCGAGAGAAGCTGTCTCGATTTCACCCAGAAACTTCATCGTCAGATGAATGGAGGAAGCCGCTGTCCAACGAACGTCTGCGCCGAAGGAGCGCAGCGTTTTCTGCAAATCATCAAGCAGCGTTCGAGCCTGAACAGGAAGCGGTATGGCGACGAACGATCTCATATGGCATCCCCTGTCGATATCAGAAACCGACGCAGGCGTCCAAGCGCGGCAGAAACGGTCAGTTCGCGCACGGTATCGCGGTCTCCCGAGAAGACACGACGTGTGTGCTCGCTGCGTGAAGCATCGGCAAGGCCAACATATACCAGCCCCACCGGTTTTTGCTCCGTCCCTCCGCCGGGGCCTGCAATGCCGGTGACCGAAATGCCTATGCTGCTGCCGGTTATTTCGCGAATACCTCTGGCCAGACTTTCAGCCACCTCCGCGCTCACGGCGCCATGCCGCTCCAGCAGCTCGGATGGGACGTGGCACAGGTTTGTTTTCAGCTTATTGCTGTAGCAAATGATGCCGCCTCTAAAGTAATCAGAACTTCCGGGAACGCGGGTCAATGTAGCGCCAAGCATTCCTGCTGTGCAGGATTCCGCGACCGCCAGGGAACGGCTGGATTTCCGAAGGAGCCTGCCCACCACATCCTCGAGCTTTTCGTCCGCATTGGTAAATACGACGTCTCCCAGTTCGGCCAGGATTTTATCGGCGAGTTCCTCAAGTTCGGACGGCTTTTCCGCGGCGGCGAGCCAGTGTTGAAGGCGCACGGAGATACAGCCCTTGGCGGCAAGGATCGTCGTCTGGATGTGCGGGTAGAGTTTGTAAATGGGAGCGATGCGCGTGTCAACCTCGGATTCGGGAAGACCATGCAGACTAAGCGACCTTGTCTCCAAAATTCGGTCCCCTCCTAGCTGTAAGGCCCGCGACATTACGTGAGTGTCAAACATGGTCTGAAGCTCGCGGGGCGGACCCGGCAGGAGAGCGAGGTATGTGCCTCCTTCCTCGATCCACATACCTGGCGCGGTGCCCACCGGATTCTGCAAAATCTCGGCGGCTTCGATCACTTCCGCCTGCCTCTCGTTGATCTTCGCCATGCGGGTACCGCGCAGCGCAAATCGGCGTCGCAGGCTTTCGAGGATCTCTTCGTCGAGCCTGAGATTGCGGCCAAGCGCCCGCGCGGCTGCCATGCGTGTCAAGTCGTCCTCGGTGGGCCCCAACCCGCCGGACAGTATAATCAGCTGTGAGCGGCGCAGCGCTGCCCTCAGCAGGGTTTCGATGTTGTCGATGTTGTCGCCGACGACCGACTTGAGATGCACTTCAAAACCCGCCGTATTCAGCCTTTGAGTCAACCAGAGCGAGTTGGTGTCCATGCGGTCGGGTGTGAGCAGCTCCGATCCGATGGCAATGATTTCCGCTTTCATGGCATGATCCGTGCCATCCATGCTATCCATGGACGACATGGTTCGCCAGCTGGAGAATGATATTGGCATAAACGCCGGCGAGGAGGTCGTCGGCCATAATGCCAACTCCGTTCGCGAGCGGCTCCAGCTTGCGAATGGGGAAAGGTTTCCGGATGTCGAACAATCGAAAAAGACAGGTAGCCGCGATGAGATTGAAGAAGTTGATCGGCAACAGCAGAAGCGCCACGAGTTGGCCCGCCACTTCGTCGATCACCACTTCATGAGGATCCTCGCTGCCGAGCGCGCGGCTGGCGTGCGCAGCAGTAAACATTCCAATGGCTGTTACCACACAAATGACGCTCAAATGGAGTTCAGGCAGAATCCGGAAATAGATACGGTAAACCAGATAGTACGCCACGGTAGTGACGATCGATGCGAAGGTCCCGGGCATGACCGGCAGCATGCCCATGTGGCCCACGCTGGCAACAAAAAGGCAAATGCGATCTTTCATGAATCTCCGGCGTCCTCCGGTTCGGGCGGATGGCCCTCGTCTTCATCCTCTACGACAGGAAAGCCGTAAGAACCTACGAGCCAGTTTCCCAGATCCAGCAGTTTACAGCGCTCGCTGCAGAATGGCCGGAAGGGGTTGTTTTCGAACCCGATCTCTTTACCGCATCTGGGGCACTTGATGTTCATACCGCCTCACTCAAACCACAGAGTCCCCGACCTGCGAAGAAAATAGGGGCTTCTTCGCAGCCCGAAGCACCCGTGGCAGGTATTCTAGCGGACAATCGTGCCCAGAAGGTCATGTTCGAGCTCCTGGGTGATGCGGATTACGCGAAACTCGCCGGTGTGGACCGGACCGGCTTCCGAATCGTTGATGATGCAAACGCCGTCGATTTCCGGCGCCTGCGATTCGAGCCTACCCTGAAGCAGGAGCTCACTTTCCTGCGACGGCCCTTCCATCAACACCGGCAACTCGCAGCCGATCAGGCGGCGGTTCTTCGCCCTGGCGATTTTGGACTGCTGCTGCATCAACTCGCGCCGGCGCCTCTCGGCGGTGCGTCGAGGCACCTTGCCAGGCAGCTCGTATGAAAGCGTGTTCTCCTCATCCGAATAGCTGAAAACTCCCAGCCGGTCGAACTCCATGTCGCGACAGAATTCCTTCAGCTCCAGAAAATCTTCTTCTGTTTCACCCGGATGCCCGACGATCATAGTCGTCCTGAAAGTCACATCGGGGATCCCTGTGCGGATTCGTTGGATCATCCGCTCGAGGCCTGTGCGATTGCCTCCGCGCCTCATCGCCTTGAGCATCCTGGCGCTTGCGTGCTGCAAGGGCATGTCCACGTACTTGCAGATCTTTTCATGGGAAGAAATGATGTCCACGAGCCGGTCGCTCACCAGTTCGGGGTACACATACAGGAACCGGATCCAGCGGATTCCCTCTACCTTGACGAGCGCTTCCAGAAGATGCGCCAGGCCGTCCTGCAGGCCCAAGTCCATTCCATAACTGGTCGTATCCTGGGAAACCAGCGTAATCTCGATGACGCCGCGTTGGGCCAGGCTCCGAGCTTCCTGTACCAGCGAATGGATGCTCCGGCTCCTGAAGGGCCCGCGAATCTTGGGGATTATGCAAAAAGCGCAGGTATGGTCGCAACCTTCGGCGATCTTCATGTAAGCGGTGTAGGACGGCGTAATCAGCGCCCGCGGCGTCGTGTGGTCGTACAAATATTGATCAGCGTCGCTACGCCCGAAAGAAGCCGGCGGGAGAACATCGACCCCAGAGACCGCGCTCGCAATCTGCTCGATCTGGTTCGTCCCTAGGAGCGCATCGACCTCCACCAGATCCGACTGGATCTCCTTGGGGTAGCGTTCGGCCAGGCACCCGGTAACGATCAGCCGTTTGCATTGCCCGCTCTTCTTTAATTCGGCTGCGTTCAATATGGTGTCGATGGATTCTTTTTTTGAGTCTTCGATGAAGCTGCAGGTATTGACGACAATGACTTCTGCATCGGCACGGTTGGGGGTGATGGTGTGCCCTTCCTTCTGAAGCAGCCCCAGCATGACCTCGCTGTCTACTATATTCTTGGGACACCCAAGACTTATAAAGCCGATCTTTGCCACCTTCTCACCCCGGCTCCTCGCTGCCGCATCAGCGTGGGAGACAATGAATACTAGGCTTTCCGCCTGCCCTGATCAAGGTTCTTCCCATCACCCCGGCAAATCAATCACTCGTTTTAGACGAATATTTCTAAGAATAAGATCCTTGCTCCGTATAATAAATAGCAACCAGAATATCTGGGTGCGACTTCTGTGTGAGGGAAGTGGTTAGATCCCCACCCCACTTATGCCGAACACCCGCAGATGCTTTACAAATGGAGGGTCATATGATGCTGATCACAAGTGGGTCCCGGCGTCTCATTTTTGCGGCGATTGGCAGCGTCATGATTTGCGTGTGCGCCTTGGGACAGGACACACAAGTGAAAGAGTTGTCCCCCGCGCCCTCCGGTTATGTCATGAGATTTGAGCGCATGGGCGGCTATGCCGGAGTATATGATCAATTCTGGATCTATCCCGACGGCCGCGTAATCAATGAGGCAGGGAAAACGGCAAAACTCCCTTCCGGCACCGTTGTGGAGTGGGTGAGCAAAATCTCTCCGGCTGCTTCATCGAGCGCGATTGCAGCGATCCCGCCGCCGTCGCCGTGCCAAGATTGTTTTGTCTATCGGATCACGGTTTATGACAAGGATGGGACCAGAGTGCTGTCGCTGGCAGATCCTCTCAAAGATAATCCGAAGACCGCGGCAATGAACTTGGGACAGATCCACGATCAGCTTCTGCGCCTTTTCCGGAAGTGAATTGCGCATCTGCGCTGCGTTGCTGCATGCGAAAATGCAGGTCACAGATTCTACAGGTCTTACAGAATCCTAACGCCTCCCTTTGGGAGGCCATCTGAAGCCAACCGCTCTGTAGGTGGATCCTCACTGTAACTCTCGGCTTACCTATAAGTTCTGCTTTAGTGAATGCAGCAGGCTTCTCGCTTGTGCAGCGTCGGTAGCGTCGGTCCTGCCTCCAAAACGAACGCGGTTGTAAATGCTTGTGAGG
>JBEKIX010000056.1:0-20223 GCA_050011535.1 Acidobacteriota bacterium | reverse complement strand
ATGGAAGATCTGGGCACGGAGCCCAAGGTTTTCTACCTGAAAAAGGAGACTTGATCCATGTCCGACCCGGAAACGATGCTCGCAGGCCTGCCTCAGGATGAACAGGATCTGCTCCGGCCTCTCGTCGTAACCACGGGGAAGTTCTGGTACGCCGCCATGATCCTCGGGTTGATCTGCTGCTTTGGGTTGGTCGCCTATCTAAGACAGCTTCGCTACGGACTGGGCACGACCGGCCTGAACAACCCGGAATACTGGGGAATCTACATCATCGATTTTGTTTTTTTCATCGGCATCAGCCACGCGGGGACCTTGATTTCCGCGATCCTGCGCATCAGCAATGCCGAGTGGAGGAGAAGCATCACACGCTCCGCGGAATTCATCACGGTCTTGGTGATCAGCTTCGGGGCCGTGCAACCGATCATCGATCTCGGGCGGCCGGACCGAGCTCTCAATATCATCCTGCACGCGCAGCCCCTGTCGCCGCTGCTCTGGGATGTGACGAGCATCGGACTCTACTTTTGTTCTTGCACGATTTATCTATATCTTCCCATGATTCCCGATCTCGCGATCATCCGCGATCGGAAAATCAAAATGCCCGGCTTCTACAGGGTGCTGGCACTAGGTTACAATGGAAGTCCTAAGCAAAAGCACCTCCTGGAAAAGACCATCGGCGTGCTGGCCGTGGCGGTAATCCCGGTCGCGATCTCCGTGCACACCGTCATCGGCTGGATCTTCGCCCTCACGCTGCGACCGATGTGGCATAGCACCATATTTGGCCCCTACTTCGTTATGGGCGCGATTTATTCAGGGATCGCAGCCCTGCTGATCGCAATGGCCATTCTCCGGAAAGTCTACCGTCTCGAGAATTATTTCAAGGATGCCCATTTTAACAATATGGGGATCCTCTTGCTGCTCATGAGTTGTCTATGGGCCTACTTCACGTTTGCGGAATACCTGACGGCCTTTTACGGGCAGGAGGCCGCGGAGATGCGCACATTCTGGGACAAGCTCTCGGGCCGCTTCGCCTGGCCATTCTGGATCATGGTGCTGTTCTGCTCGCTCATCCCCTTTTGCCTCATGTGCCGCAAGAAGACACGCAATGCATGGGGGACCACGTTGGCATCCTGCTTCGTGGTGATTGGAATGTGGCTCGAGCGCTTCAATATCGTGGTTCCGACTTCAGTGAATCCGCGCCTGGACCTCTATCAGCCTGCCCGCTACGCGCCTTCGTGGGTTGAGCTGGGCATCATGGCGGGTACATTTTCCGGCTTCATTCTGCTCTACATGATCGCCAGCAAGTTCTTTCCGATGATCTCCATCTGGGAGTTGCGCGAAGGGAAAGAATCGGTGGTTGAGCTGACGCATCGGGTTTCGGACTATCTTCCCGAGACCTTGCCCCCGGTCGGGGTGCAACCGGCGGGGGCCGCAGCACCGCTGTGAGGAGGGATTCGTGACCTTAACGGCGTATCAACACATGACGCTCCTGATTGCAGGAGCCCTATTGTTGGCTGGTTTGTTTCTGCGCGCCGAGGACGCGGCTGTGCGTCTCGACACTGCCAATCCTCTTCAAGGCATGCAGGCGATCACCTCCAAAGGGTGCATAACCTGCCACTCGATCTGGGGCGTCGGCGGCAAGATCGGTCCTGACCTCGCCGCGACGGGCGCGGATCAATCATTTCAACAGCTGGCTTCGATGTTTTGGAACCATACTCCCAGGATGGTCCAGCTGCTGAAGCAGAAGGGACGGGAATGGCCCATTCTTACCGAAAAGGAAATGGCCGACATCATCAGCTTCATCTACTACCTGAAGCTTCTGGATCGGCCGGGCAGTGCCGAACTCGGCAAGCAGGTGTTTCAGGGAAAGCACTGCGATTCGTGCCACTCGCTGCGGGACGGCGCTCTGCCCCTTGTGCGGTTCGGCGCTTATGTCGCGCCCGTCAACCTGTCCCAAGCTATGTGGAATGCCGGGCGGACCATGCGTGAGACACAGCGGGCTCGCGGCATCGCGATGCCTCTTTTCCATGGAAGGGAGATGGCGGACTTGCAGGCCTATATTCGCAGTGAGGTTACCTCTTCCGTCGCCGAAACTGCCTATTTGCCTCTGCCAGATCTGGCGCGTGGTGCGAGCCTTTTTCGTTCGAAGGGTTGCGCGAGCTGCCATCAGTCAGGAGGGGGAAAATCGATCGGACCGGATCTCTCCAAACAACAACTGCGCAAGTCCATGTCCGAGATCTGTGGCCTGATCTGGAACCACAGTTTCGCCATGCAGGCAACGATAGCCGCGCGGGGCATGGCCTTCCCACGCCTCGAAAACAGCGAGTTGGCGGACATCCTCGCCTATGTGTATTTTCTTCATTTTTCCCGGGATGAGGGGGATGCGGCTCGAGGAGAAAATCTCTTTGTCTCGAAGGGCTGCATCACCTGCCATGGGCCTAACAAGCAAGGGCCCAACCTCCTGGAGGGCGGGGAGCGATTCGAAATGCTCCGCCTGGCAACCTCCATGTGGAATCATGCTCCCATCATGTACCAAAGCATGGAAAATGAGGTCATGAAATGGATCCAGCTAGATCCGAATGACATGCAGGATCTTTCAAAGTATCTGCGGCGAGCACGGAAGGGGCCATAGATCCGCACCCACCGCAAGCCTCTGTTCTTCGGAGGTTTTGAAGGGATCTCCCAGGCCTCGTCAAGCCGCAGAGATCGGGAAATGGGTAAAAAACAGCGTTGCAGGGACGCGGCACGCCGTTCCCTGCCAGCCTATGATCTAAAGGAGGCGCCATGCTGCCGCAGCCACAGCACTTCGGATTGCTTCGGAAGTTCATTCCTTTGCTTCTGACACTCGGGTTCGGGGTCGTGCTTTTCATGGCTGCCGAACCGCTGGAGGATCCCGGAAATGCCAAAGCCGGGCGGGACCTTTTCGTGAGCAAGGGCTGCGTCCGCTGCCATTCGGTCTGGAGTGCCGGCGGCAAGCGAGGGCCTGCCCTGGCGTCTGTCGGCATGGGACGTAACCTTTACGAACTCTGTGCTTCCGTTTGGTCCCATTGGTCACGCATGAATGCCGTAATCGAACGCGACAATGAAGCGCGCACATTGCTCAGCACAACGCAATTCCGGGACATCATCGCCTATCTCTACTACCTGAACTACAACTCCGAGCCCGGTGAGGCCGGGATGGGCGAGAAGATTTTCAGATCCAGGGATTGTATCCAGTGTCATGCCACGGACCCGCTGCAGGCAGCGGGCAAGCCGGGGAGGGCCATATACGAGATGTCCCAATTCACTGGGCCCGTGGCCCTGGCGGTGGCCGTCTGGAACCATGGAAACGGCATGTTCACGTACATGTCGCAGAAGCGCATCCAATGGCCTCAGTTTCAAGAGAAGGAAGTCGCAGATCTCGTGGCATTCCTACGTGCCAGCAACCGCACCCCCACTGAGATGGAAATGGTCGTGCCAGGTGATCCTACGCGCGGACGGACTCTTTTCGGTTCCAAGGGCTGTGGGAGCTGCCATAAGTCCGGGACCGGCCCATCTCGTCCCGCACCCAACCTCGCTTCTTCCGGCGCTGCGGCAAGCGTGAGTTCCTTGGTTGCCGGCCTCTGGAACCATCACCCCCGGATGTCGCAAATGTTTGCTTCCAGCGGAATTCCATATCCCAAGATCTCACTGCCTGAAATGGAGGACCTTCTCTCCTATATCTACTGGCTCAAGGCATACGGCTCATCTGGGAACCCTCAGGCGGGCAGCAATCTTTTTCGTCTTAAACAATGCGCTGCCTGTCATTCCCCAATCGCAGGAAAGGCGGCGGCCGCTGCCTCTCTAGTGCAATCCGAGGCAACGGCATCGCCTTACTCTCTGTTAGCCGCGATCTGGAATCACGGCCCGCGCATGGAATCGCTCTTGCGGGAAAAAAAGTTGTCCTGGCCTGCACTGAGCGGAGAGGAAATGAGGGATCTGGTCGCCTATTTTCAAAACGGCGCACCTCCCGCCAAAAAGTGAATACTCCTCGCCCACTCCCCCAAGGCACTCCCGGCGCTGGGACAACTGGTGGCGCAGGCAAAGGGAATGCCGCGCACAAAGCTGCGTCGCGAGTATCATGAAGGTTTTATGAGCGTACTCGCGATTCCGGCCACGCGCGGGCGGCACGCGAACGTGCTGCAGCACATGGCCGGCTACTTCAAGAAGCAGCTCGATGAAGAATCGCGACGTGAGCTATCCGGCATGATCGAGGAGTATCGGAAGGGCGAATTGCCGCTCATCGTTCCCGTGACGATGCTGAGACACTACGTACGGCAATTCGCGAGCGACTACCTGAAAGGTCAGTTGTATCTGAATCCGCATCCGAAAGAACTTGCCCTAAGAAATCAAATTTGATGTCTTCGGATTCCGAATCAGTTTGAAGGGATTCGCACCCGCAATCCTCATAGCCTGCCCTCCCGACCGTCCCCTGACCAACGGAATTGTCTTTCGCCGCGTCGAAAGCCGGCTGATTGGACTGCGAGCAGTTTCCCTGCCTATTCCGCTCACCGCGAGCCGTCGGTAGAAACGCCGGAAGAATTCGCGGCGCTCCTGAACGAGCTCGGACGAATCCGAGAAGCAGAAAACTGGAGGTATGTGAGATCAGGTCAATAAGCGGGTTCGGCGCCGATACACCAGAGTTAATCTCGATTCAGCCCTGTTCCTGGTCTTGAACGGACCTAAGAATCAGGCAACAACCTGAACTGACGCCGCTGCAGAGGCAGGTTTATGGGCTGCTGGGATTGTTGCCAGTATATGGAAAATGAAATTGCGGGTATCTCCTGCTAATCTCTTATTCCTCAATTGTTCGCAGTAAGAAGAAATACAGTTTCATGTGACCGGTCCAGAAACAAGACACAATCCGCAGTCAATTAATTGGAATTACTTTTCACAATAACCACGATTTTCTGTTTTGAAAGGTACTTAGCACATTAGTCTTGTTTGAACCTCTTACCTCCTCTTTCCGCGCAAGGATCGTAATGGGATTGCTGGAAATCTTGTTATGGCCATGTACTCCGTTGTCGATGCCAGGCGAAATCGTAGGTTTTCCGTACACTTTTGGCTTTATGCTGTCCATTTCTGGAAAATCTTTGAACTCCTTAATTTACAGATGTCGAAAGTTCATCTTGAGAGTCGACCGTCCAGATTCTGGACGACTAGAGTAGCGATGTGGCGCTGCATTCAAACACTCAGGGAAACGAATTGTAATGCTTAATTGCTTAACACATAGATGTTTATGCAACTTGCCTCACAACGTGGCAGGCTGCATTAATTATGGTCCGCTTATTGCTTTGAATATTAATGAATTGGTATTTTGCGCAACTCTCTTTGTTTGCTCATAAGCGGGATTTGAATCTGGCGGGTAAGGTAGACAGACTCAGAACATGCATAAAAGGAGGCAAGGGAGTAGAAATTCAAAAGCCTTCTCATCTATACAAATAGGAGATATGCATTATGAATTCTAATCTTAGGAGCCTCTTGACGGTTGTCATTTTCACGGTCGTGCTGCTTGGCGTTGGTGGGGTTGCCGCGATGGCGGACTCCGCCTGGTATAGTGTCACCTTTACGGGTGTCGACATCTGGACCTATTCGGCGGACGCCGCGGGAGCGGGCCCGGCGGGTCAGCTGGCGCCCAGGCGCTACAGCACTTTCAACAACGACACCACCGGCGCCCCAGACGGAACCGGCCCTCGGGTCGTGCAGGCCACGACATACGGGGTCAACGGAGGTACCGCCTCAACGGTGGCAAATTTAGGGTTCGGTGCGTGGGCAGACCCTACCACTAACACCTTCGCCTTCGACGAGATCAATCTTTGGGGCAAGGACGATGCGGCAGCGGTGGCGTGGGGTGAGAAGTATATTGCCGATCCTGATGTCGCCGACCTCGGCGTCAAGTCATGGAAAGTGCTAGCTGCGCCGCCCGGCTGGACCTACGGTATCGTCGCGAGCGATCCAAGCTATAACCCGGATCCGGGTGCCTTCCCAGTCTGGCGTTCAGGAACCGGCCAGACGCTGAGCTTGGCCGACATGGCTGACCCCTCGTTCACGTTCTCGTTTCTGGTGCTGATTTCCAACCCGGACACGGCATTCGAAGCGAATGGGAAGCTTCGGGTGTTCTTCGGCGGGTACAACGATGATAACCAGAATACTGGGCCTGACAACTACGAGGTGGCTGGGGTAATGCTCCTGAATGCCACCCCGGTCCCTGAACCCGGATTCATCGTGCTGCTCGGGATCGGCCTCGGCGCTGTCATTCTTATCGCCTGCCGGTTCAAAGCTTAGCTTTCATTGCAAATCTTGATCTCTGAAATGGGCCGCTCCATAGGGCGGCCCATTTTCAACTCATCCGCGCCAAGCTTCTTAACCTCCTCGATAATCGTCCCGCGTGATAGTTGACATCGCGCCGGAGCGCTTTCCAACGAACTTCCAAGTCGAAGCGCCCTTGGCACTGTACTGCTGAGAAATAGACCTCCACCTAGTTGAGCCAGCTCGCGTGAACAGGCGTGTGGACCGGCATGATGTCCTTCCAGTCGTCCTGGATTCGTTTATCACTGCGCTCTCCGTGATGGAAGGATCCGTCACTGCAAATCTTGGATTCGAGGCCAAGCTTTGGGCTGCCTCCGACGCGTCGGATCTGTTTGCTCGGAAGTTGAGCATGGGCTGGGCAGACCGCGCGAAACGATGCGCCTCGAACGGTCCGCCGCTGACATACGGCTAGTAATGGCGAAGATCGGCCGTGACTTAAAGGAGCCAATGCGAGCTTATTCCCATGAACGGGCTGAGAAGCTTGCGCGAGAGGATTTGAGCGGATATATCTTCGAGAGCGGCTCTCCCAACTGCGGTTTGTATCGCATGCGTGCATACGGGTCGGGCGGCATGGCCTTTGCTATTCATCGTCACGGTTCGGATCGCGGCAAGTATCGTCAAGGGGAAGCGCTGCGTTTTGGTCTAGCAATTGCCTGGCATCGGCCAGATCCTCCCTTCGGACCCGAATCACGGCGCCGAGGGTTGAGGGATTGAAGAATCCGCCGGGGGAGCCCAGCGGGAGCATGCGGAAATCCTCAGCGCCTTGGACCATGTACTGAATTCCCGCCGAATCCAGCAAGGATTTGATAATCATCAGAAGCGCGACGTCCGAGGTGCGCAACAGGATTGCGAAATCCTCATCCGGTTTGATGGAGTCCATGATGTCATCCCGCCAGTCCGCCGCCGTCGACCACCAGCGTGGTCCCGGTGACGAATGAAGAATCATCGCCGGCGAGGAAGAGCGCGGCGCGTGCGATGTCCTCCGGTTTTCCAATGCGGCCGAGCGGCCGCCGCGCGGCTTCGCCAAGAAACGCTTCGGCGGACTCGCCGAGTTGAGTCGCTTCATTCCGCATCATGGGCGTATCGGTGTCGCCCGGGCAGATGCAGTTGACTCGTATGTTCTGGGGCGCGTGGTCGAGGGCCATCGCTTTGGTGAGAAGCACGACGCCTCCTTTCGAGGCGCAGTACGATGCCGCCTTGCGTCCGCCCACAAGACCCCAGCCGGAGGAAATGTTGATGATGGTTCCGCCTCCGCCCTGTGCCATGACGGGTATGGCGTATTTGGACAGAAGGAAGACGGATTTCAGATTCACCGCCAGCACGCGGTCCCAATCCTCCTCCTCGGTTTCTGTCACGGCGGCACGCCGGATGATCCCGGCGTTGTTAAGGAGAATATCGAGGCGGCCGAGTTGTTCCACGGTTTGCAGCACGGTGCGCTCACAGTCCTGTGCGCGCGCTACATCGCACGGTACGAAAACGGCGCGCCCGCCCTGTCCGGAGATCTGGCGCACGACGTCGGAGCCCGCGGGCGCGTTGAGATCCGCGATGGCAATCGACGCACCCTCGGCGGCGAACAGCAACGCCGTCGCACGGCCAATTCCCGATGCGCCTCCGGTTATCAACGCACTCTTTCCCCAAAGATTGTTCATGGCATCCGTTCTCGTCGGTGCTTTTTCAGGTAGGCGCGCCAGGTCATCGCCCAGCGAGCCGGGTCATCCAGAGGCTCATGATCGATCGTGTGCACCGTGCTGTTGTGCGGAGCTGTCGAGACAAGTTCCGGATCCCGTTCTGCCTCCGCTGCAACGTGTGCCAGGATGGCGGCGTATTCGTCCAGGTCGTCCTTCGAATACGACTCGGTAGGCTCGAGCGTGCAGGGTTCAGGCACGACGTAAGGATGGTGGCTTGTCCAGTAGTGGACGCCGAAATCGGCCGCCCGCAAACCGATTTGTTCGGAGTGCACGCCGGTTGCCTGCGTCAATCCCTCCCAGCTGTAGCGAACCTGCTCTATGCGCCGCTTTCCTTTCGCATAAGGCGCGCTTACTCCCGGAATCTCCAGCATCTTCTTCAAGAGGTAGTTGTTGTTGAGGACTGCGATTTCGGCGACCTCCCTCAGCCCGCGCGCGCCGAGCGCCATGACCCAGGCATAGGATCTTAGAACGACCGGTGCGACGCCATAAAATGGTCCAATCTTGCCGATGCTTTCCGGGCGATCATAGTCCAGATAATATTTGTTGCCGTCGAAGTCGACCACGGGAACCGGCAGGAAGCGGGCCAAGGCACGGGTCACGCCCGTTGCGCCCACTGCCGGACCTCCGCAACCATGAGGAGAAGAGAACGTCTTATGCAGGTTGAAGTGGCACAGATCGAAACCGGCTTCGCGCGCTCGGGTGATTCCCAGAATGCCATTGGCATTCGCCTGATCGTAGGAGCACAATCCGCCTGCCTCGTGAACCACTCGGACGAACTCCTCGATTCTGGGGTTAAAAATGCCCGTGTCCTCAGGATTGGTAATCAACAGGCCCGCCGTTCTGCCGGAGACCGCGGCTCGGAGTGCCGCCAAATTGGGGTAGCCGTCATCATCGGGATAAAGAGTGATGATATCGAATCCCGCCGTCCGGGCGCAGGCGGCGTTGGATGGGTGCGAAAAAATCGTGGTGATGATCTCGTTTCGCGCCCTATCACCGCGGGCGTGGTGGAAGGCCCTGATGATGGATGCGTTGGTGTAGATCGCGGCAGAGCCGGCCGCCGGCTGCAGAGTGAACCGGTCCATTCCAGAAATCTCTTTGAGGATTTGTTCGAACCGGTAGAAAATCTCAAGAATCCCCTGGATAGTTTCTTCATCCTGCAGCGGGTGCAGATCGGCCATTTTGGACGACCGGGCGAGCTGGTCGTTGATCTTCGGGCTGTATTTCATCGTGCAGGTGCCCTGGCCCACATCGATATTCAGATCGGCGCCAAGATTTTCCTGCGATAGCCTCAGGTAGTGCCTGAGCACGTGCGGTTGAGAAAGTTCGGGCAGCTTGGGTGGATCTCTTCTCCGCATCGACTGGGGCAGCGAGTCTCGGGCATCACCCACGGCATTCCGGATGCCCTCTTCCACCTCCGGCACGAGAATTCCGCGTTGTCCGGCACAGCTCAGCTCGAAGAGGATCGGTTCGTTCCATCGTGCCTGGTGATAGTGTCGCAGCGCGGTTCGGCGCTTCCCGGTCGAGAGTTCGTTCGGCTCCTGTCGTGTCATGCCACAACCTCCTTCAACTCCTGGGCGAGCCGATCGATGTCTTCCTGAGAATGAATCTCGGTGATGCTGTATAGCGCGCTCTCACCCAACTCGGGAAACTCGCGGGACAGATCTTTGCCGCCGAAGATACCGTGCTGCAAAAGAGCCCGATGGATCTCGCCGACCGTTTTGCCGGTGTCGTCGAAGTTCACGACAAATTCCCCAAAGTGGGGGGATTGAAAGATCGGAGTTTGTATGCCGCCGATCTTGCTCAGCTGCAGCATTGCGTATCTTGCTCTTGCCAGGATTGCGTCGCTGATTTCGGTCATTCCTTTGGGGCCCATGAGCGCGAGATAGACTCCAGCCGTAATACCCCACAGGGCCGCCGCAGTGCCTACCCATTCCTTTCCTTTCTCCCGCTGAGCAAAGGAGGTCCTTTCGTAGGCCACATCGCCAAAGCCGTACTCACCTTCGACGCGGGTCGACGTGATGCCGAACAGCCGGGAAGGGAACTCCATGACATACTTTTCCTCGTCCCGAGTCGCAATGAATCCAGCCTGGCCGCCGCCGAACTGCATGTGCATGCCGAGCGGCTGGATATCTCCGCAGACGAGGTCGGCGCCGTAGCGTGCCGGCGGCGTCAGCACGCCAAGCGTGATGGGATTGACGGAGACGACGCTGAGGGCGCCAAAATCATGTGCCAATCCGGAAATTTCATTCCCGGCGGTTTCGATGAAACCAAGGTAGGAGGGATTTTCGAAATAGACGGCGGCAGTGTTCGACGAGATCGCGCTTCGGAGAGCATCGAGGTCGAGGTGGCCGGTCAGCCGATTATAATCGAGCAGCCGAAGCTCGACGTCGGGCTTGAGATAATCACGGATCTTCATCAGCTTTCCGCTGCACATCGTGCGCGCCACGAGCACTTCCTGCCGGTCGGTAATACGAGCCGCCATGCGCAGAGCGGTCGCTGCCGCCTGGTAGCCGTCATACGTCGGTACATTGACAACATCCATGTCGAGAAGTTCACCCATCATGCTTGTGTACTCGAACAGGGCTTGGAAACGGCCATGGTCGTCGTACGGTTCTCCGGCATACGCGGTCAGAAACTCACTGCGCTGATTCACCTCGTCACAAACGGCGGGAACATGATGCTGCCAGCATCCGGCGCCCAGGAAACTGAGGCACTCCGCGGCTGTCCTGTTTTTGGCGAGGATGCCTTCGACGTGCTTCTTGAGAGCCCACTCCGAAGGAAAAGGATCCGGCAGATTCATCATCCCTTTGATCCGAAGCCGTTCGGGGACATCTTCAAAAAAGTCTTCAGTGCTTTCCGCAGCCACGTCCTTCAACATCTGCGCCTTGGTCTCCGGCGCCGAATTTGGGATGTAAGGATAGACTACGGATTTGCCATCATTCATGAAATCCTCCGTGCGATGCTGGCGCCTCGACGAATGCTCCTGGATTGCACCCGCGTCTGTCGGTTGTTTATGGGCGCGAACAGAAATCGCGGGTGAGCTGTATGAAGGTCTGGCGGCAGGCAAGCACCTCGTCGATCTTGACATATTCTTCGGCGCCGTGAAGGCCGGCGCCACCGGGACCGAAGACTACCGAAGGGATGCCTGCATATCCCAGGATGGCGGCATCTGTCCAAAAGGAGACGCCGCCAAGGCGTACCGGCACTCCTGCCTTCGTGACTGCTGCTTCCAACGCCTTGAGGATGAGATGCTCCGCAGGTGTTTCATAGGGACGCCGGTTAAACATAACCTGCGCAGATCCCAAGAAATCGTCATCATCCGCGCGGATCGCATCCAATATGGCACACACTTCCTCAAAAGCAATACTGTCTCGCTCGCCGGGAATGGTGCGGCGTTCCATGCGCAGCACGCAGCGGTCGGGATACGTGCTGAGTTCAAGCCCGCCGGTGATGAGGGAAGCGTGCAAAGACGGGGTTCCCAGCGATGGGTGTGGTTTTTTTGACTGGAGTTCGCGATCGAGAGTTTCCAGGCGCGCCAAGACCCGCCCCATGCGGAGAATCGCATCCCGTCCCTCGGTTGGCCGGCTGCCATGCGCGGCGACGCCCTGAGTGACGATCTCGATCCAGGAGAATCCCTTGTGTGCGGTCGCGATGACCAGATCCGTAGGTTCCGCGACAATGGCCGCATCGGCATGATAGTGCGCAACCAGAGCTTCCGCGCCCAGGCTCGCATATTCTTCATCCGCCACTGCGGCCAGAATCAGGCTCCCGGCAGCCAGTCCGCCGCTTTCAGCCAGTGCACGCGCCGCCCCCAGCATGGCGGCCAGACCTCCCTTCATGTCCTGGGCGCCACGACCAAAGAGACGGCCGTCTTTGATGACCGGATCGAAAGGCGAATTGAATCCCGTAACGCCGACGGTATCCATGTGCCCGCAGAGCATCAAGGAACGGCCCGGCATCCTTCCTTTGAGAATTCCCACAACATTGGGACGTCCGGAGGCCGCCTCCGCGACCTCGACATCCAATCCGGCGTCACGCAGTTCGCTCTCAATGGCGGCGGCGATCGCCCGTTCGCCCGTTCCTCCGGGAACGAGAGAAGGGTTCACGGAATCGATGGCGACCAGCTGACGAAGCAGGTTAATGGTTGGATCCATAGGATTCCACGGTCTCCAGTTGACCAGGTTCTATTTGAAGCCGCGGGAAAATGGGTCACATTGCGAAGGAACCGTGACCCGGTTCAGACGTTTTGCATAGGAATCTGGGAGCACGAAATCATTTCCACCATTAGATTTAGAAGAACGAAAAGGGGCAAGGCCATCAAACCACGAAGGGTCATCCTCTCCCCCCATGACAGAAGCGCGATGATCTTATCTCAGCTGTACCACGGCTGCAAGCTTCTTGGTCGAAAGGCAATCGCAAAATATTTGCGCAGTGCGCTCGCCGTTATGCTATGATGCAATTGTTCGATGCCACGAACAAGGGTGGGAAGCAGTTCAACCCACCCGGCGCGTAACCCCCTCGCGTGCTTGAGTGAATATCAGAACTGACGCTAGTGCTGTGCTTAAAGTAGAATGTTGCGTTTCCGAATAGACGCGGGACCTTTATGCGAACCTGCGCGTCTGGAAACATCAGGGGTATGGGATGTGGGGGGACTGATGTTGACGAGCAAGAGGCAGGAATGGATTCTGCAGTTGATCAAGGGGCCGGATATCTTTCCGGTGGACAACTGTCCTGGGCATTATGCATCGAAGAGTACGATCAGCGTCACCGTGGATGAAAGACAGGTGATCATCAAGCCTGTGGACGTGCTCGACCTTTCGAATCCTCAATTCCTGATCGTGCGCTCGGGTGATCGCGAGTGCAGCGTCTCATGGGACAATATCTCCCGCCTCGATTTCGAGGAAGAGAGCGTTCCCGCTGCAAGCCCGAGAACGCAGGTGAGGACTTTCGATCATACGATATTGCCCTTTCCCGTCGGGAAAAAGGCAGTTTAAGACATTCGGCAAGCGATCTGCGCGTCGCGGCAAACATTGTCTTTTTCACGCGATGCAGGGTGCCGATGACCGACCGCGAATAATCTCGCCGCATTCACCCCTAGGGGATTTGGTTGGCTGCTGTGATGAGTTTGCGCACTCCTGGGAGGATCATGATCAGAAGCTCCGCCTCGGGCCTGTCGGCGCGCTGCAGAAGAGCCGCCTGATCTCGTGACCAGTCCTGCGGTGGTTTCCTGCCGCTTTCAAGATAATCCAGTGCCTCCAGGCCGGATGATGCCAGGGCGGCCACATTTTCCGAAACCGGGTCCAGCTCGCGAAGGAGATACGAACCCTGCAATGCCGGCTGCAACAGAGCATGATTCTCCCGCCAGCGATTCAGCCAAAGGAGGAGATATGGGCTCTGTGCCTGAAGCCCGGGTTGGCCCGTCAGGGCGAGATCCACGCTGCGATTGAACTCCCTGGCGAGGTCGCTTTCCGGTGGAACGGCATCGGTCATACGGTTCAGCGGCGTCAGGCTGGTGTAAGCGCGCAGGCGGCCGCGACCCAGTTGCTTTACCGACTCGAGAATGTCTCCCAGGACCTGCAGCGCTTTCGGGAAGCTGCCTCCGGCCATGCGCTGGAGCATGCGTGGGTAGCCTGAATTGTGGTTGAGGCCGAGCAGATCCAGTTCACGGCTCACCCAGGCGAGGCGCCTGTACATGTCATCGATGTCTTTCACATCGGCCGGAGACCAGAGTCGCTCCGCAATGGCCGCGGCCCGAGGCCAGATACGTGAATCGATGTTTTCTGATGTGATGTACTCTCCCCACATGCAAGCCTCGCCGCCTAACAGCAGGGCCTGCTGTGCGGCGCTGAGAGCCGCGGCCTGTTGTCCTGCGGGATCCACTTGGTAGTGGTAGGCTGCTGGGCGCAAATGGTCCAGGTAGTAGCCCCAGGACAGGATGCCTGCATATCCCTTCTGGGCGCTCTGTGCCAGGGATGCCTGTCCGCGCCATGATTGCACTACTGCACTCTTCGGCAGATCCGGATGCATGATTTCGTCCCATCCGATTGCCTTTTTCCCATGCCGGGCCAGCAGGCGGATCAGGCGGGTGTTGAAATAGGCCTGCAGGTCCTCGTTCGTTTTCATGCCGCGGCGTTTTTTAAAGGCGGCGATCCTGCTGCTGCTGTTCCATTGTCTGCCGTTTACCTCGTCACCGCCGATGTGCCAGTATTCATCCGGGAAGAGGGGCGCGATCTCCGTCAGAAAAGAATTGAGAACAACGTACACTTCCTCTCGAGTCGGATCCATGCAGGGATCAAACACACCCCACTTGCGCTCGATCTGGTAGGGACCAGGGGCGCTGGCCAGCACCGGGTATCCCGGGAACCAGGCGGCAGTGTGACCCGGCATATCAAACTCGGGAACCACACGGATGCCGCGGTCCCTAGCGTAGGCGACGATCTCTCGTATTTGATTCTGCGTGTAATACAGGCCGTCCGATCCCAGTCCTTGAAGTTTAGGAAATCGTTTCGATTCGATCCGAAAACCCTGATCTTCCGACAGGTGCCAGTGAAGGACATTCATTTTGACGGCTGCCATCGCATCCAGATTTCGTTTGATAACTTCGAGGGGTTCCCAGTGGCGGCAGGCATCGATCATCAGCCCGCGCCAAGGGAATCGCGGCCGGTCCTGAATCGTAACGGCCGGAAAGAAGAACGATTCAGCATCCAGATCCGCCAGTTGAAGGAGTGTCTCCATCGCGTGGAGGACTCCCAGGGGAGACGGCGCCGCGATTCGCGCTGAAGTCGGCGTGATCAGCAGAGTGTACGTCTCATCGGCGCGCACAGACTGCACTCGTTCGCCTGGTCCCGCACATTCGATCGTGAGCTGCGCCGGGCCCGCTGCCGCGGTCTCCTGCAGAAATGCGATACCCGTGTGCTCCTGCAACCGGTCATAGAACCGTGCCAGAGCGCGCGCCAGCCTTGCTTCTTTGTATCCTGCGAAAACCGCACGAAATTTGGAATCGATCCTGAGCTTTCCGTCGCCCGGCGTTAACGAGGCGGGCGCCGGCATTACATGGGGCGAGGTGACAACAAGAGAGGGCGCGTTTTCTCGCGGTGCCCCGGGAACGTGAATGAGGAGCAGGGCGGCCATCCCCAGGGCGAATGAGATTCTCGTCGGGACCATGCGGGAACTCCTTGGCTTCGGTGGTTTGAGAACCGTGCTCGTGCATCGAAGAAAGCTAATCTAACCGCAGGACAGGTCTCTTGTCGAGCCGTTTGATGCTCCCTTTCTCCAGTTTGGCAGAGCGCGGAGGCGTCGCCGTATGCGCATCTGGATTGACTTTACTGGGGATGTCAGGTACCTTCAGAATCAGTCATTCACAAAAGGAGAGAGCCGTGGATAACGAGATTGCCATCATAGGCGAACCGACCGCCAACCCGGCTGTCTGCAAATTTACGGTTGATCGACCCGTCTACCAGGGCGGCTCCGCTTATTTTGCCAATCGAGAGGCGGCCAGGTTTTCGCCTCTGGCGATGCGGATATTTGAGGTGCCCGAGGTACAAAACGTATTGATTGCCGAGAATCAGATCACGGTGACAAAGTCCGGCTTCGATCCGTGGCAGACCGTGGGTAAGCAAATCGGCGCCAGGATTCGAGAGCATCTGCGTTCGGGCGAGGCGGCAGTCACAGAAGAGTTTGTCCGCGGCATTCCCTCGGAGGCTGAGCTCCGCGCGAAGATCCAGCGCTTGCTCGAGCGCGAGATCAACCCGGCCCTGGGAATGCATGGCGGCTGGGTGCAACTGATCGACGTGAAAAAGAATTCCGTGTATCTGCGCCTTGGTGGCGGTTGCCAGGGATGCGGCGCCGCCGACGTCACTCTCAAGCAGGGGATCGAAAAATCGATTCGCGAAAGGATTCCCGAAGTGGGAGAAATCCTTGATACCACGGATCACGCCGCGGGCAGAAACCCTTACTATCAGGCGGGCCGCTGAGTGCGGCGCGCGTGGTGGGCGCCGTTTCGAATGGGCCGGCGCGGCCTGAGATGCCTTGAGACGGCTGATTTCCCGCAATAATGCGGCAGAAATACGAAATTGATGATTGCTTTTTCCGAGAATATCCGCAAAATGTCAATGTCTTTGTTTGGTGGTGCACGTAGGGCTATTCCTGTAAGCAATTACTCAAGGAGGTAAGTATGGCTGTTAAAGTGATGACGAAGGGGCAGCTGATTTCGCTGATAGCGGAAAAGAATGGACTGACAAAAGCCGCGGCTGGTGGGGTTCTCGAGACGCTCGCCTGCGCAGCCATCGCAGAGACCAAGAAGAACGGGGCCTTTGTGATCCCGGGAATCGGAAAGCTCGTGAAGTCCCATCGCAAGGCGCGCATGGGCCGCAATCCGCAGACCGGCGCCGCGATCAAGATTCCTGCCAAGACGGTCGTGAAATTCCGCGTGGCAAAAGCCTGTAAGGATGCGGTGGTTCCGCTCAAGAAGTAACGATCCCCTCTTGTTTCGTGAGGATCTCTGCTGGACGCATCATGCCTTGAACCAGGCATGAGAAGTGAGAGGCGAGCGTCATAGTCGACGTGCCTGCCTTCGCGAGCAAGATGTCCGGCAGTCTGCAAAGTGGCACGATTGCCCCTGTAGGAACGTTCCTACAGGGGCGTCGCCTTCCTGTGATTCAAAGGGCCGGTAAGGACATACCTGTGCCTGCGAATCCCTAACGGGTCGGGTGCGTCCCGTTTTTCTCTGACGACGGTTGCGTTTTTTGTGGGCCTTCACTGGGGCAGCTGTGCGGGAGACTCCGAAGGGGTATGCCTGCCGAGGCTCACCAGGCAGAAAAGAGCCGCAAGTACGAACCCCAAGGGTGCAATGACGGTGATTTGCGCCAGCGTAAACGGCGCCAGGGCAGGGAGCACACGGCGGCGGAAAACCTGCAAACCTGAAGCGCCCAGAACTTTGGCCGCCTCCCCATAGGAATTGCGCTCGAGGACGACACGGAGGCCGCGCCGATAGTCCTTCAATCGTAGATTCGATTTCTATGATAATTCATCAGTATTGGCATAAAATATCCTTCCATCTTCAGGCTTCATCCCGGCAGCAGAAGGGGGGTTGGTGATTCAAACACCGAACGGCAGAGGAGCCCAGTCGGATTCTCGACACGGCGCGATGACACTCCCTCTCCTGATCCCAATCCACATGTGAGGCTTCCATGGCGTTAGCGGGTCTCAAATCCGGATCGATCGTAGGTGATCGATATTGCATCGAACATCCTCTTGGGCAGGGGGAGTTAGGATGCGCGTATACAGGGCGAGACTTGGTGAACGGCGAGGCCCGCGTTGTGATCAGGGCCCTCACCGAATGGAACGGATCCGCTGAAGTTGGCGCTCTTTGTAAGGACTTGTCGATTCTGGGACGATTCAGGCATCCTCAGCTCGCACACATCCTCGACTTCGGTGTTATCGAGGGCGGAAACATTCCCTATCTGGTACGCGCTTTCGTAAACGGCAATGATATTCTTCAGAGCTCCGAGGAATGGGACATCGATGGCGTTCTCCACCATATGGTGCAGCTCTGCAGGGTGCTTCATTACTTGCACGAGCGTGGCATCGCTCACCGGCGTCTGAAACCATCCAACTTGATCCTGGCCGGAAATGATCGTGGGGAACTGCAGCTGAAAATCCTGGACTTTGGCCTTGGTCAATGGACGAACACAGGACGCAGAACCGCCAGGTCGCTTGCCTACATAGCTCCGGAGGTTCTGCTCGGGCACATCCAGAACTCCCGCTCCGACCTCTATTCTCTTGGCATTCTCATGTACCAGCTTTTTACCCGGCGCCTGCCGTTCGACGACGATGATCAAGGATATCTTGTCCAAAAGCACCTTCAGGGAAAAGTGGACGTCCGCCCAATCGAGCGCCTCAAAGGAGGTGCCCGGCTCGCCCAGGTTCTACTCGCCCTTCTGGAAAAAGATCCTGAGAAGCGGCCCTCATCCGCCGAGGATGTGGTTCGCTTGCTGAGCGTCGCCAGCGGCCGGGACTTTTCCGGCACGGTCTCGCGGCCCGCGGAAGCTTATTTCGGCGCTGCGCGCTTCGTCGGGCGTGACAAGGAGATGTCATTTTTCCGGGAGCGAGCGACGCGGGTCCGCGAAAGAGGCAGAGGCTCAACCGTGTTCCTCGAAGGTGAGAGCGGTTCCGGCAAGTCCAGATGTTTCGAGGAGCTCAAGATCTGGGCTCTGCTGGAGGGCTGGAAGGTGGTAGAAGCTGCCTGCCTTCCCCACGAGGTCAGATCGTACGAACCTTACCGCCAGATCCTGGGACGTGCCCCATTGTTGCGCGCGGAACCGACCGGCGCAGCCAGTGACAGCGCGCTCTTCCGGTTTGACGACGTTCCTAAAGTCGTAGATCCAACGCAGATTGAACTCTCATCCGGATCGGCCGCGGGCCCGTTTCGCGACCTGTTGACGAGAGAAATCGTGAGATTGTTGGCAGACCGCCCGACGCTTCTCTTGTTGCACGATTTTCACTGGGCGGATGAGGCGACCGTTTCGGTCCTGGATTATCTGACCTCGGATATTCTCGCTCATCCCATTCTCATGTGCGTCAGCCTGCGCCCCGGAGAATCTGAACGCGGGCCGCTGAGGAGATTGATGGAGCTGTCTGTCCGGCAGCAGCGGGCCGAAACTTGCACGCTTGGGCCTCTGCCGCAGCCGGCCGTAGAAGAGCTGGTGGCAGGCATGACCGGTGAGATTTCTCTTGCCCGGGAAATTGGCCCATGGACGTATGAGTGGAGCGGCGGAAACCCGTTTTTTGTCGAGGAGATTCTGAAGCATCTTGTGGACCAGCAGATATTTCACCGGGATTTGGGGAGATGGCGCTTCGCCGCTGAGGGGTTTGAGCGCCTCGAGGTTCCTTCAACCATTGCGGCGGTTCTCAAAGAGAGACTTGTCCGGCTTTCTCCTGGCGCGAACGCGGTGACAGAGTGGCTGGCTCTGATCCGGCGTGCCGTGACCAGGGACGAACTGGAAGTTTTGAGCTCGTGCGGTTCTGAAGAACTGGGGCAGAACCTCCAGGAATTAATGTCGAGGCAGATCATTCGGGAAGTGAACGTAGGAAGCTGCAACGGCTTTGCGTTTCTGAATGCGCTGTTTCCCGAGGTGATTGCAGAGAGTCTGCCGGCCGCGGTACGCCGCCGAAAGCACAGGCGAATCGGCGAAGTTCTTGAGCAGCAGCGCAAGGGCGCTGAAAACCTCCAGGAACTGGCAACTCACTTTACGGAAGCGAAGTGCGGCGCAAAAGCCGTGGACTATGCCTTGAGGGCAGCGCGGGCCTGTAAAGCAGAATTCGCGAACGAGCCAGCGCTGCGCTTCTATGAGTACGTACTCCAACACAGGCGACTCCAATCCGTAGAACAGGTGTGCGAAGCGTCGATCGAAGCTGCCGATGTCTGCTGCGCCCTCGGAACCCCCAAACGGGCAATTGATATCTTGAACGAGGAATCACAATCATCCGCCAATCGCAAACGAACACTATCGGTTAAGGTGTGTGCACAATTGGCTCGAGCGTACCAGTTTCTTGGTCAGATGGAGAATTCTAAGAGGGTTGCTGATAAAGGCATGAAATTGTTAAGGCGCGGAGTCGCGGGCATGGATAATCAGGCCGCGGAAGTTGCGCTGCTCTCGCAACTTGCTTTCTGCTTGCTTGCTAGATCGGAACCTCGCAAAGGTCTCACTCTGCTCAAGGAATGTTCGCGCTTTCCGTCGAATGCTGAAAATGGGATACTCGTTGCACATCTTTCAATTCTCGTGTCCGGGTTGTGTGGAGTTGCCTGCGATTTTAGCCAAGGCGCAAAGGCTGCAAGAACGGCAGTGGAGCTTCTCGAGCCTCTTAAAGCACTTCATTTGCTTCCCATGGCGTACTCACACTTGGGTATTTGTCTGGCTGGCATGGGCAAAATGGGTAAGGCGCTGGCTTCGCACGAACGAGCTGTCTCTGCAGCGCGTAGAACTCGGTCCCCCTTCTTACTTTCCCAGGCCCTGTGCAATCTAACGGAGTGTTTGTGCCGATCGGGACATTTTTCCGAGGCGTCTTCAAATTTTGGGAAGGTTTTAAAAGCTGTAAATGATACCGGAAATAACCAACTGGTTTCGATCACCGTTTTGTGTCAGTTGGAAATGCAGATTGCGACCGCTCAATGGGCTGATGCATGTGCGACGAGACACCGTCTGCTGGAAGGCAA
>JBEKIX010000055.1:0-20395 GCA_050011535.1 Acidobacteriota bacterium | reverse complement strand
GATTTCGAGCTGGCGCGCGGGCGCTTTCGCGTGCGTGGAGACATCGTGGAGGTTTATCCCACCTACGAGGATTACGCGATCCGCATCGAGATGTTCGGAGATGAGATCGATTCGATTGCCCAGATCGATCCCGTGACGGGCCGTACATTGAAGAAGCACGATCGTTTGCCGATCTACCCCAAGTCCCACTACGTTCAGCCCCGCGGCCAGCTGCTGCATGCCATCGACACGATCAAAGAGGAGCTGGAAGGGTGGCATACGCAGCTGATGCAGGAAGGCAAGGAGCTGGAGGCACACCGGGTCCAACAGCGCACATGGTTCGATCTCGAGATGATGAAGGAATTGGGCTACTGCCGCGGCATAGAAAACTACTCGCGTCACCTGACGGGCCGCATGCCCGGGGAACCGCCGCCCACGTTGCTTGATTACATGCCGCGCGACTGGATGCTCTTTATCGACGAGAGTCACGCTACTGTCCCTCAGGTGCGTGGCATGTATTTCGGAGACCGTTCACGCAAGGAAAACCTGGTGAAATATGGTTTTCGCTTGCCGTCGGCGCTGGACAATCGGCCGTTGAACTTCACCGAATTTGAAAACCGCGTAAATCAGATTGTATATGTTTCCGCAACGCCCGGGCCCTACGAGCTGACCAAGTCCGGAGGTGTGGTGGTGGAGCAAATCGTGCGCCCGACCGGTCTCACGGACCCGGAATTCGAGATTCGCCCGGTTGCCGGGCAGGTCGACAGCTTGATGGAGGAAATCCGCGCGCGTGCCGAGCGCAACGAAAGAGTCCTGGTCACGACCCTGACCAAGCGCATGGCTGAAGACCTCGCGGCCTATTACACGGAGCTGGGATTGCGGGTGCGGTACTTGCACTCGGAAATAGAGACCCTGGAGCGCGTGCAGATTCTCCGCGCCCTGCGGGCGGGCGAATTCGACGCGCTGATCGGGATCAACCTGTTGCGCGAAGGTTTGGACCTTCCCGAGGTATCGCTCGTGGCCATACTTGACGCGGACAAGGAGGGGTTCCTCCGTTCGACGACTTCATTGATCCAGACGATGGGACGAGCGGCCCGGCACATTAACGGCAAGGCGATCCTCTTCGCGGATACCGTCACAGGCTCGATGCAGACCGCCATGAATGAAACCGTTCGCCGGCGCGCCGCCCAGAATCGCTACAACGAGGAAAATCACATAACACCACAATCGGTGATCAAGCCGCTCGATCACGAAATGATCCGGATTTACGAAGGTGATTACTATGAGGTTCCGGAAGTCGCGGAAGAAGCCGCGCGGTACCGGTCGCCGGAAGAAATGAAGGCGGAGATCGAGCGCTTAGAGAACGAGATGCGCGCGGCGGCGCGCGAGTTCGAATTTGAGAAGGCCGCCGCCCTGCGCGACCAGGTCAAGAAGCTCAAGAAAATCGAGTTGGAGTTTTTCCCCGGGGACTTGCCGTCATGATCCAGTCCGTCCGTTCAGGCGCGCCGCTGATAGGGGCCGTCCAGTGTCCCGGCGACAAATCGATCTCGCATCGCTACGCAATGCTGGCCGCGCTGGCGCAGGGAGAGTCGGAGTTGCTGAATTTCGCCGGCAGCCTGGATTGCCGGAGTACATTGCGCTGCCTGCGCGCCCTGGGAGTGGACCTCCGCACGCGGGACAACTCCGTGTTCATCACCGGCAATGGGCTGGACGGCCTGAAGGCGCCGAGCGGCGATCTCGATGCCGGGAACTCCGGCACGACCATGAGACTGCTGTCGGGGATCTTGGCCGGACAGCGCTTTGAAACGACGATTGCCGGCGATGCATCTCTTTCCCGGCGCCCCATGAGCAGAATCATTGAGCCGCTCCGCCTCATGGGTGCACACATAGATTCCCTAGAAGGCGGGATGCCGCCCTTACGCATTCGGGGCGGGAACCTTCGAGCGATCCGCTACTCTCTTCCCGTTGCCAGCGCTCAGGTCAAATCATGCGTTCTCCTTGCTGGCCTGTTTGCAGACGGTCCTACCGCCGTAGAAGAGAGAGTAGCGACTCGGGATCACACAGAAATCGCCGTAGTACAGTTCGGCGGCAAGCTGCGGCGCCGGGAGAAGTGGATCGAAATCGAGCCCAGACCTGATTTGAGAGCGCGGCGCCTCGTGATCCCCGGAGATTTGTCGGGCGCCGCATTTTTTATCGTGGCTGCGGTGCTGGCGCCCGGTTCAGAGGTTTTGCTGCCAGGGGTCGGCCTGAATCGGCAGCGGCGCACGCTGGTTGACTATCTGCAGAGTGCAGGTGTGCGGGTGGAAGTAGAGAACCAGACCGAGCATGCGGGTGAGGCACGTGGAGATCTGCGAGCACACCACGATCCCGCAGCCTTGGGTGCGAGCCTGCCGCCGGTGGCAGGGGAGCTCGCCGCCGCTCTCATCGACGAAATCCCCGTGCTGGCGGTTTTGGGATCTCAAGCCGGCGGTCTCGTGATCCGCGATGCGCGTGAGTTGCGGATCAAGGAGAGTGATCGGATTGCAGTGGTTGCCGCCAATCTCCGCGCCATGGGCGCCGAAGTCGAGGAGTTTCCCGATGGGATGAACATCGTCGGCCGGCAGCGCCTGCACGGGGCAACGATCGAATCCCACGGGGATCACCGGATCGCGATGTCATTTGCAGTGGCGGCACTGGCGGCTTCCGGCGAGACACGCATCGATCAGGCCGAATGCGTAGATGTGAGCTTCCCGGGGTTTTTTGACGCGCTGGCACGCCTCAGAAGTAACCTTGGAACAAGGTCGATATGAAGGCCCCAATCGTATACCTTGTCGGATTCATGGGAGCAGGAAAGAGTGCCGTTGGGGCGCGTTTGGCAGAATTGCTCGGGTGGAACTTCATCGATCTCGACGAGGCGATTGAAAGGCGAGCGGGAACGCCGATCACCCAGATCTTTTCGCTTCAAGGAGAGGCTTGCTTCCGGGCGCTCGAAAGGGAAGAGCTGCAGCGGGCGAGCGTACAGAAACACACGGTGGTGGCAGTGGGTGGCGGCGCATTCTGCAGCTCCGAAAATCAGGAGATCATCATTGCCACTGGAATCAGCGTCTGGCTGGATGCTCCCGTGGAACTGATATTCGCGCGCTGTTACGACGCTGGCGATGAACGCCCCCTCTTTGCGACGATGCTTGAAATGGCGGAATTGATGGAACGTCGCCGTCGTTTCTATGAAAAGGCTCAGCTGCGCGTGGAGGTTGGCGGCATGGGCGCCGAGGATCTGGCCCGAGCGATCCTGGAAGAAGTCTTCTCTGAGAAAGCCTGAGAACTCTACTGCTGGTTCGAAATTCGAAATTCGAGATTCAGTATTCTCAATTTCGAATTTCGAATCTCGAATCTCGAATTTGGTTACGGCCTGACCGATGCGTGCTCCCGGCGCCGTATTGCCTTCAACATCATGTCGCGCAGCCGGGTTCTGGCTCGAAAGACCTTCAGCCGTGCTGCCTGCTCGGTGCAAAGCATTACTTCGGCCATCTTCTCATAGGGCACGTCCTCCAGATCCCTGAGTACAAGAGCTTTCCGTTGCTTCTCCGGCAGCTTGTTCAGCATTTTATAAAGCAGGTCATAGAGATCCTTGCGCTCCTCGGCGGAGGTTTCCTGAACGGCATCCTGTTTGATGAGGTTTTCGATGTTTTCGGCTTCGTCCAGGTTGAGCTCGGAGAAAGTCAGGGATCGCCGGCGGCGGGCCCGTCTCATCTCGTCGTAGCACTGATTTACGGCGATGCGATACATCCAGGGAAAGAACGGGCGGTTGTTGTCGAACTTCATCAGCGAAAAATAAACCTTGGAAAAAATTTTTTGGGCGATGTCCTCTGCGTCGCCATGGTGGCCCATGTTGTGGTAGATGATATTAAACAAGGTCTGCTGATACTTCCGTACCAGTTCCTCGAATGCCGTTTCGTCGCCGCTCTGGCAGCGGCTCACCAACACTTGATCCTCTGCTGAATTCTCTTTTCGCCACACGGCGGCTGATCCTGATTCTCCGAAATGACCTATCCCACGACGCGGGTGAGCGCGGACTGACGCGGACGGCAAAAGGCAGAGAATCCGCATGTCCATAAGCCGGGAGGACGCGGGCCTCTGCCCAATACGCCAGAATGTTTATGAGACGAAGTGCTCAGTCATCATTTTTGCAGATCGGCAGATGATCCGGGGTTTACGGCCGTTCTCAGATGATAGTGGGCCAGGCTGCTCAGGACCTGCTTTACGTAGCCTCGCGTTTCGCCGAAAGGAATACGCTCCACAAACTCCGCCATATCCAGGTTTCCGAACTCCTCCAACCATCGGTCCACCCGGCTGTCGCCTGCATTATACGCTGCCAGAGCCAGCTCCACTTTGCCGTCGTAGCGCTGGAGGAGCGAAGCCAGATAGCGAGTACCCAGCGCGATATTGGCATCGGGATGATAGAGTTTGGAAACCGAATAAGGCACGATGCCCGCTTTGCCTGCAAGGATGCGGCCGGTGGACGGGAGCACCTGCATCAGGCCGCGTGCGTTGGCGCTCGAGCGGGCAGTTTCCTGAAAAGCGGACTCCTGCCGGATCAAAGCCAGCACGAGGTTCGGATCCACGTTGTTTCGTGCCGCGTTTGTGGTGACGATGTTGAAATGGCGCACCGGGAATAAAATCTCCCACACCTCGTCCGGCAGGGAAGCCGGGGGCAACTCGGCATAGTCCGGAATTGCCCGGCGCAGCGCCGCGATGGCGGCGGGATAGTTGCCTTTGCTCTGATAGATGCGCGACATGCTGTAGCTCACAGCCCTGTCGTCGGCATCGGAACCGGCGGGAGCACGTTCCAGCTCAGCGAGAGCCAAATCCGGGATCCCGGCTGCCAACAGCTGACGGGAGCGCTCGATGAGCCATACAGCTGCCGTGGAAGGCGATGAAATCGTCGCTTGACCGGCATGGATGCCGTCCAGCGTGCGGCTGATCTCCTGGAAATCCACCGCCCCAAGTTCCGCGGCCGGGCCGGTGAACTCGGATTGAAGCGAGGCCAGTGCTTCCTGAGCCCTCTGCCCGTAGTAACTGCTGTTTGAGAGTTCCTTGGAACGCCGGTAGAAATAGACTGCCTTTTCCGGATCTCCCAGATGCAAACAGCAGCGACCCATCCAGTAGGCTGATGCCGCGGCCGAGCCCGGGCTCTTATCGGCGAGGAGACATTGCCAGAAACCGGTCAACGCGTCCTGGTAGCGTTTCGCCACATAGGAGTAAAGAGCCACCTTCCAGAGCGCCCGCTCGAAATACTCTCCCTTGGGGAAGCCGCGGGCGATAGCCTGGTAGGCCTGCAGCGCCGACATCGGCTCGTTTTCGACATCGTAGTAAGTGGCAACCGAGTATAAGAGCTTTTCGGTATAGGGCGATTGGGGAAAATGCTGAAGCGCCCGATCCCGAGTCGCCAGGAAAGCAGCTTGATTCTTGAGGCCGCGATTACAGGCGCCCTCCAGATAGAGGGCCTGAGCGTCAAGGGCGGGATCGGTGATCGATCGCAGATACCGCAGGGCTTCGGTAAGGCGCTTGAGGTTTGTGTCCGCGTCGGCCAGCACGACCCGGAGTTTTTCTCCCTGCGCTCCTCCCGGGTGCGCTGTGTTGAGCTTTAGAAGCAAGGTCCTGGCTTCCAGATTTTTTCCGGCCCGGACGAGGTTCTCACCCCGCCGCAGTATGATTCCGCGGTTCTCTGGTTTCATCTGGAAGGTAGGAGCGAGCACTCGCAGGCGCTGTTCGGCAAAGACCGACTGGCTGCTGTTGGCATATTCAGCGTAAATGTGCAGATAAACCTGTATCGCCTCGTTTTTCTTTGTTTCCTGTTCCAGCGCCTGGCCTCGGAGGGATAGGATTTCTGCTGAATCCTTGAGTTTTGCCCTGTCCAGGACTTCGAGTGCCGCGGCGGGATCATTGAGTTTCACAAGCGCCCGTGCTTCACCCAGAAGCGCTTGTTTGAGCACGGTTGAATCGGGGTGCAGGTTCGGGAGTGAGCGGAAAACGTCAAGCGCGTCCCTCCCGTTCCCCAATTCAAGATCGATCTTTGCCCGATAGAGCAGGATTTGATCAGGCACTGCCGTAGTTGCGGCGGCCGAGTCTTTGGGAAGCGCGGCCAGAGCCGCCTCAAATCGGCCGGCGGCATAATCCTCGACCGCCTTGCCGAAGGCGCCCAACGTTGCCTGCAAGGCAGGAGGATAATTGTAGAGGAGCGGATCAAAGGTTCCCGGAATCTGTTGAGGCGCGGATTCACGTTCGCGGGCGGGTGCCAGTGAGAACGAAGCTCCGAGAAACGCTGCCGCCAAGACAACGAGCAGCCGCCACGCCGCAACGGTCGGCAGTTTCATCCCGGTCTGAAGCGATGTCAATAGATGCTCCTGCAAGTCCGTCTAGCTCTCGACGCGGGGGCCAGGATATTCGCTCCCAAGTGTCGAAGGGTCATTGTCTCCGAGGATTCGGATGACTTCATCGTGGAAATAATCGACCTTCAGCGATACGAGAGGCGAGACGCGCTTTTGGTACATGTCCCTGCTCCGGTCGATATCCCGTTTGAGTCGCACGTACAGATCTCTGTTTGCGCGTCCTTCCAGGACACGCTGCTCATTATAAAGTTTTATCTCAGATGCCAGCAGGCGCGCAAATCGTTTTGCATCCGCGTGCAGCTTCTCCTCCTCCGTAAGTGGCTGCACTTCTCGCAGAATAGCCGGCCGTACGGACTCGGGGACCGCCAACTCGACTGCGGGCGCCATTTCAGCGGTCGGCGACATCGCAGGCTCTTGTTCCTCCGTGGCCTGCGTTGTGCCATCGCGTTGCGGCTCCTCCGGCGGGGCAGCGGGAATTGTTCGGGCTTCCTCATCGGTTGGCGGAGCTTCGGCAGTAGAAGCGGATGGTAACGGTTCGAGATTCGCGGTCGTAGCCTGGACTTCATCCTCAATCTCCGCGCCGGCATCCGTACTGACTTCGGCCGTCAGATCTGCGGGAACTGCCGGCTCGGTCTCCTCCGGGGCACGCGTTTCCTCGGGCTCTTTTTCTACGCCGCCGGAGAGGGCAGCGGGCTCTGCTTCGACTTTCTTTTCCGCCGGAGGCTGGGGGGACGGGGCCGGGACCGGCGGTTTGGCGAACTTGACTTCCTGCAGTATCTTCAGGGCTATGTTCTCGATGCACAGTCCTGTCAGATCCATCAGGATACACAGAGATTCGAGGTCGCACTTCCGGCCATCCGCAGCCGTGGCCAGGAGGACGGCAACCGGGCGGTGGATTGCTTTCATGGGGAATGCGTGCCAGGGCCATTGCGCTCCTTCCGGAAACGCCTGCAAAAGGACTGGTTCGTTGGAGAGGTCGTTTACCGTGATCAATCCATCCGCGTCAAGAGCCTCGCGCAGCAACTGGCTGTCCAGGATAGGGAAAGAGCATTTGCGCAGCGCTGTTTCGTCGCTGAAGCCACGCGACGACCACGCAATGAAGTGGTTTCCCCGCGCCACAAACAGCACCAGCCGCGGGGCGTACCGATGGGCTCCGTCGAGCAGAGAGTTCAGAATCTCCTCCTGGGTTTCACTTTGCCTCATATCATGAGCAAAGCGGGCGAGCTGCAACATCTCCTCATCCCTGGAGTCCTCCTTCCGTTTCTCGGTCTCCTTCACCGTGTCGGCGAGGATTGCTTCAGCCGCGGGCACTTCCAGTTCGAGGGTGGATCCGAGCTTTTGAGCTATTTGTGCAAAGGATGTTGATAAGCTTGTTTGGAGAGTGCGGATGTCCTCTTCCAAGGTTTGAAGATGGTGGGCCAGCTCTTTGCGGGTTTCCTCCCGGAGCCGACTGGCGTAATCCTGGCCGGAAAGCATGGTGTGCTCCTATCAGAACAATAATAATGCGTGACTTCACATCGGCCTATCGGTACCGGATGCGTTCAACTCAAGGTCTTTTCCTTAGGCAGATCGGTAAGATCAGAGCAATACCTTAGAATTGTGCGCTTCGTCAGGGACAAAGTTATCTTCCTCCGGCGGAGCAAATGGGATTTTTCTGCTACCAGGACCGTCCTACGTTATCACGGCGTCGCTTTTGACTACAAGGCGCATCGCGCAGAAGAAAGCGGCGGAAACGGTAAGGCGTCATTCCGCTCCGCCGCTCACGAAGGAGGTTAGTCAATGGATACTCTTCAGACGCGGCGAGCATCAAAAAAGTTGCCTTTTTTTAAAAATCGGATCGCATGACCGACTTCCAATGCAAACCTCCAAGACTCAAAGTACTCGAAGAATCTCCAAGGGGCGTCGGCTTCTGTGGCCCTGTAAGGCCCGGCGCTTCGCGCCGCCGCCTGCCAATCCGATAAGCTTTCTTCGAGGCTCTTCGAGCTCTTTGAGCCTTGGAGGTTGGACCTGTCTTTAGGACACCAAATCCTTGTCGCTACGGCTAAAGGCTCACCGCAATGGAAAAGAAGTCGGTGGATGCAACGAATGACTTCAAGAAAAGGATCCCGCTCCCTATAATTCTGCACATGAGAAAACCCGCGCGCGTCAGAGTTCTGTTGGGGTGCATGATTCCTGTTCTTGCCCTGGCGCTGGCGTTCATGCAGGGATGCTCACACGAGCAGGCGCCGCCCCCGGAGCACTTAGACTCTTTGCTGCAGACCCGCAGAGACAGGGATGCTGCGTTTAAGACCAGCGCTCAATCTCCAATCCCCGCGCAGGACAGGGCGCGTTTCCAGGGTCTCTCCTACTTTCCAATCAATCCTGCATTGCAATTTCGTGTCAAGTTGAACCGTTACCCGGCCCCCGCTCGCATTCGGATGGCGACGAATACCGGCGAAATAAGGGATGGCTTGCGTTACGGCTTCTTCGAGTTCGATGCTGAAGGACAGCGGTGCAGGCTGCAAGTTTATCGTTTGGATGACAGCGGGGATTCCGGAAAAGCCAGTCTCTTCGTCCCATTCAGGGACTCCACCTCGGGCAGAGAGACTTACGGGGCCGGCCGTTACATTGATCTTGATGAAAACGCATCGGGGATCTACGAACTCGATTTTAACCGGGCGTACAATCCGTATTGTGCGTATGGAGAGGGATACAGCTGTCCGATCCCGCCAGAGGAGAACCGGCTTGCTATTCCAATCAGGGCCGGCGAAAAGATCTATGCGCTTGCGCACCGATGATCTGTCGGCTTTTTTTAGCTGGTTAGCTGCTGCAATGAGGACTTGGTACCTGCAGAGCGATGAAAAAGTCGAACCTCAAAGGCTCTAAGGGCTCGAAGAGCCTCCAAGAAAGCCTATCGGATCGTAAGGCGTCGGCTTCTCCGCTGCTCATTGCCGGAATGTGGCGCGAAAAAAAGAGCGCTCGCGGCATGCCGACCGCAAGCGCTCTTGTTTTACTCGGGGTGAGGGGACACTCCGTTAGATACTGCGTAAATCCCGGGTGGTTACATCAGCATCACGACCGGATTGCTCAAATTAAACATAAGCAATTTGCATTCCGTTTAACGGCCTGATGAGTCAGAAGAATTGGCAAGGATGAGAAGTAGTTGAACCATGAGGATTTATCCGTTGCGATGAGTTTTTGTCCGCGTGATTTTCCGGATTCGCCGCTTCTGATTGTCAAACAAAACTGTAAGAAATCCTGACAGGTTTAGGGCTCATTCATCACCCGGCGTTTGCATGGGGAGCCCCATTATATTGACAATAAATGATTTATGCCTGCGGCCCGCGTCTGAGGAAGTTGTAAGCAAATCGGACAATCCCTGTACAACTTATTCGGTGATGCGGACGATACCGGCGCAATCCGGTTTTGCCGCCGCCCCGTACTCTTGTGCCCCATCTTTGACTGTGGTACATACAATCGCATTCTGATCGCTTTTCGAGTTCCGCAACATAATATATGAGGCAATCATGGCTGTTCTTTCCGCCGAACTGAAAAAACTGTTGGTGCGCACCAGGTTGTCGGTGCTGCCTGAAGATTATCTGGTCATCCGCCTTCCCTTAAACAGCAAGCCCATACCTGGAGAATGGTATCGGCCCGCCACGACCCGGTTCGCAGTTTTCATCAAGGAGAACCAGGAAACCAGCTTGATCGTGTCGCGACGCAAGTGGCTTCGCATGCAGAGCATATTTGACCGGTCGATTGTGTCGGAACCGATGAAAGTCATCGCGTTCGATTATAAGCTCTCGATGGTTGTGCCCGGTTACATGTCGGCCATAGGCGGCGTATTGGCCGATGCCAAAATCAACGCGCTGCCGGTCTCGACGCTTTCGAGCGATCACATCCTGGTAAAAAAGGCCGATCTGCCGCGCGCCGTTCGTCTCCTGCGCCAGCTGATTCAGAGGTGCAAGAGCTGAAGTTTTCCCGGGGAATACCAAGTCGACCGCGGCCGCGATGTGGATCAGTCATGCCATTACCGACCCAGAGGGCCGTGGGTGGGAACCACACAAAACCGCAAATCAACGCGGGATCCGGGACTCCTGCTGGTCGCCCTGCACCCAGCGCCGCAGAAAGTCGTGCAGGAAGTTATCCGGACCGGCGTTGGCAGCCCGTTGCGCGAGTTCTTCACGCGCCGAACCGACAGCCGCCGAGTAACCGGAAGCGTCCAATCTACCGCGCAGCAACTCTACCTTGAGGAACAGCAGATAAGTTTGAAGCGCGTCCGTCATGCAGTATTGATTGATCTCCTTCAGGCGTCCCTGGCGAAAGAGGTACTCGACGTCTTCTCCCGCGATGGTGTACTTCCCGGGCAGCCCCGTAATCCTGGCGAGCATGTCCAGCGAGCCGCGGCGATGCGCCGCGCCGAAATTGGAGAGGAAGTCGTAGAGATCGATGTGATAGGCATCGCTGTAACGGCTGCCACGGTAGGTCTGCCTGGACTGTCCCGCCGCAAAATAGCGCGGCAGCGACAACCCGTGTTTCAGCGCCTGAATCTCCAGGACCGGCAGGTCAAAGCCGCGGCCATTGAACGTCACCAGAACTTCGGCGGTTTCGAATACCTGCCAAAAACGGGCCACCAGCTCGCTTTCTGAAAAGCGGTCGGCCCCGAGACACCCCAAGGCGCGTATCCTGTACTTCTCATCCGCCTGGAGTGTCGCAATCGAGATTGGAATGTGGAATGGAATCGGGAAGAAGTCGCTCTGTTGGCCGCTGCGCTCCAAGATCTGATCCCGCATCTTGTCGTATGCCTGATCCAGGGTCAGGGCGTCTTCCGGATCAGAGATCTGCTTGACCAGTTCCTTGTCAACCCTGGTCTCGATATCAAATACGAGATAACGGATCATTTTTTGTAAGCTGATTCAAAGTTGGAGTCCGCCGCAATTCTGGACGAGGGCCGTGCCATTGTCAATCTGCCAGATTTGCGTTTCAGACAGTGGCGCGCCCCGCAAGGGGCGGCGCAGCTACAGACCAAGACGTGAGCCCTGTAAGCGATGAGATACGATCGCAACAGCAGGTGGACTTCGACCTGGGCTTGGATTGATTCCACAGAAGGAAAAGCTGCAGGCGTTGACCTTGAAACAGCACGCAGAAGGGAGTTCATCTGCGTCATTGTGGCACGATGATCTGAAGCCGATGCCGTAAGTCCTGCAGAATGAGCTTTCTGGACGAAAAGCGCAAGATATTGTGGTAGGAAATGAGCGGCGATACAATATGTAGAGAGTTTTTCGATTGACGATGTCGTAACGGGGGTGTACAAGAAGCAACTATCCTCCAGCAGATCCGGCGAGTGCCGGACTTCCGGGGGATGGCCACGCTATTTGTCGTCACCTTCATTCGGGCCTGCGCATCAGGGTTCAGTAGATTTCAGGAGGTTGGGATGGAAAGCAACAGGGCATTGCCCTCGGAAAAGGGAATTTCGACGCGATATCCCGCGGAAGAGCACAAGGCGGCCCCCGCGGGCGTAGAGTTCCCACGCCGTTACACGAGGGAGGGAGTGTCTCCCTACGATGAAATCGAGTGGGAGACCAGGATGGCCACGATTTCAAATGAAAGAGGGGAGATCCTTTTTCAGCAAGACAACGTTGAGATTCCCAAGTCGTGGTCTCAGATGGCCACGAACATCGTAGTGGCGAAATACTTCCATGGGCAGCTGGGCACGCCGAAGCGAGAACACAGCGTACGCCAGCTCGTGGGGCGTGTTGTCAAGACCATGACCGATTGGGGTGTGAAGGGCCGATATTTCGCATCCGAATCCGATGCGCGCACATTCAGCGATGAGCTGGCGTTCCTCCTTCTGAATCAGTATGTCTCCTTCAATTCGCCGGTATGGTTCAATTGCGGAGTGGAAGCGAAGCCTCAATGTTCCGCCTGCTTCATCAATTCGGTTGAAGACACGATGGAATCCATTCTCGACCTGGCGCGCACGGAGGGGCGCCTTTTTAAATGGGGTTCGGGCACCGGAACCAACCTGTCGCCTTTGCGTTCGTCCCGCGCCCGGCTTTCCGGCGGCGGGGTCGCTTCTGGGCCGGTTAGTTTCATGAAAGGTTTTGATGCTTTCGCCGGCGTGATCAAGAGCGGCGGCAAGACGCGGCGCGCGGCGAAAATGGTGATTCTGGATGTTGATCATCCCGACATCGAGGAATTCATCGAGTGCAAAGCCAGGGAAGAAAAGAAGGCCTGGGTCCTCATCGAAGCCGGCTACGACAATGCCGTTGATGGGGAGGCGTACACGAGCATCTTTTTCCAGAACGCCAACAACAGCGTGCGGGTCACGGACGATTTCATGAAGGCTGTCGAGCAGGACGGCATTTGGTTGACTCGTGAGCGGCGGACGGAAGAAATCGTCAACAAATACAAAGCCCGGGATTTGATGAAGAAGATCTCCGAATCGGCGCACGTCTGCGGTGATCCGGGCATGCAGTTCGACACTACCATCAACCGCTGGCATACGTGCAAGGCCACAGGGCGCATCAACGCGTCCAACCCTTGTTCTGAATACATGTTCCTGGACGACTCGGCCTGCAACCTGGCTTCCTTTAATCTGATGAAGTTCGCCAACGCGAACGGTGATTTCGACACCACGGGCTTCCGCAGAGCGATAGACATCGTGATCTCCGCCCAGGAGTTCATCGTCGACGGCGCCAGCTACCCGAACGAAAAGATCGCGGGCAACAGCCACAAGTACCGGCCCCTGGGATTGGGATATGCGAACCTGGGCGCGCTTCTGATGTACAACGGCCTGGCATACGACAGCGTCGAGGGGAGAGATTTCGCCGCGGCGATCACAGCCCTGATGACAGGGGAGGCCTACCTGCAATCGTCGCGCATTGCATCAAAGCTCGGCCCCTTCCCCGGCTATGAAGACAACCGGGAGTCCTTCCTTGAAGTCATGCGCTTGCACCGCAACGCCCTGCAGAAGATCGATTCCAAGCACGTGCCCAAGGACGTGCTGCAGGGGGCGCAGGAGGCCTGGGATCTGGCTGTTCTCGAGGGGACGGTTCACGGATACCGGAACGCGCAGGCTACGGTGCTCGCCCCGACCGGGACGATCGGCTTCATGATGGACTGCGACACGACCGGGGTAGAACCGGACCTGGCCCTGGTGAAGTTCAAGAAACTGGTCGGCGGCGGTGTCATGAAGATCGTGAACAACACCGTTCCGGCCGCGCTTGAAAAGCTGGGCTACCAGGCGGAGCAGGTCGAAGCCATTTCCAAGTACATCGATGAGAATGGGACCATTGAGGGCGCGCCGTTTGTTCGCGCCGAGCACCTGGCGGTGTTCGATTGCGCCTTCAAGGCGCAGCGTGGCACCCGCTCGATTCACCACATGGGGCACATCAAGATGATGAGCGCGGTGCAGCCCTTCATTTCCGGCGCCATTTCCAAGACGGTGAACGTGCCTGAGAACATCACCGTCGAGGAAATCATGGATACTTTCATGCAGGCCTGGAAAATGGGAGTGAAAGCAATCGCCATCTATCGGGACAACTCCAAGTGCACGCAACCGTTGACAGCGGGCAAGGGAAAGACAGCGGCTGAGGCGACGGATATGACGGCATTCCGCCCCGTGCGCCATAAACTTCCCGCGGAGCGCCGGGCCATCACGCACAAATTCAGCATTGGCGGGCACGAAGGATACATCACGGTGGGAATGTACGATGACGGCCAGCCGGGAGAAATCTTCCTGGTCATGGCAAAGGAAGGAAGCACCATTTCCGGATTGATGGATTCGTTTGCGACCGCGATCTCCCTCGCGCTTCAGTACGGGGTCCCACTCCGGGTGCTCATCGACAAGTTCGCTCACGTCCGCTTCGAGCCGTCGGGACATACCGGCAACGCGGAAGTTCCCTATGCGAAATCGATCGTGGACTATATCTTCCGGTGGCTGGCATCCAAGTTTTTGCCGCGCGAGGAACAGGAGAAGATGGGCGTTCACGTCCACGACGTGGTTCCGGAGGGGACTGCCGCTCCGGCGCCTGCGTCCCTGGATCCACTGAGCGGCTTCAAATCCATGTACGCGCTGGATGACGCACCCACCTGTGCCGGATGCGGCAGCATCATGGTGCGCAATGGCTCTTGTTACAAGTGCATCAACTGCGGCGAAACCAGCGGTTGCTCATGACGGAGGCTTCAGCGGAACAAGCTGAGAGCGCTGCCTGCTTCATCTTGAATAGGATGATGGATCCAGGACAAAGATCGTGCCGGCAGCTTTCATTTGCGGCGCACCCGCCAAAAAGACCAACAGGCTCTTAGCTTTTGGCTTTGGTTCGTAGGGCTCCCCGATCTGAGCTAACAGCCAAAAGCCAATCAGTTACCCGAATGTAGAATAGGCGTGCGCCCCATCCATGATATATTCGTTCACGAACTTTCAATTGGAAGGTTTTCCGCCGGAGTTTTGTCTCCTGGCTCCGAGTCAGAGAGAGGAATCGCGCACAATTCATGAAATATCTGGAATTCCTGCTCAGGAATTTGATGCGCAATCGCCGGCGCACGGTGCTGACGGTCACCAGCATCGCGGTATCGCTGTTTCTTGTGGCGACCATGCGCACGATTTTGACGCAGTTGGAAAGCCCTCCCGAAACTCCCGATACGGCCTTACGCCTGATTACCCGGCACAGGGTCTCCCTGTCGAACACGCTTCCCAGCGCGTACCGGGCCAAAATCGCGAAGGTGAGCGGCGTGGACAGCGTGGTCGGGGAGATGTGGTTCGGAGGAGTATACAAAGATCCTAAGAATTTCTTTCCCCAATTCGCGATAGACACCGATCAGTTTTTTGCGATCAATGCCGACATGCGTCTGCCGGAGAGTGAGAAGCTGGCTTTTCTCGCGGATCGGACGGGAGCGCTGGCCGGTGACAACCTGGCGCACCGATTTGGCTGGAAGGTCGGGGACAGGATCCACCTCAAGGGCGCCCTGTTTATGTTCGATCCGGAATTGACGCTGCGCGGCATTTACGGCGGCGGATCCGACGAAGGAAGCAGCCTTTTCTTCCACTGGGATTATTTCAACGAGGGAATGAATAACGCCGGCTTCACCGGCACTTTCTCGATTCGCGCCCGCTCAGCCTCCGAGGTGCCGGCCATCGCCCAGAGTATCGATGACCTCTTCCGCAACAGCACCGCACCCACGAAAACCGAGACTGAAAAGGCGTTCGTTCTGGGTTTCATATCCATGTTGGGAAACATCCGGCTCCTGATCACGGCCATCTCGTCGGTGGTCATCTTCACCATCGTTCTGGTTGCGGCCAACACGATGGCGATGTCGATTCGCGAGCGCACGCGCGAAATCGGGATTCTGAAAGCCCTTGGCTTCAAGCGAGCGCACGTTCTGGCGTTACTGATCGGAGAGGCGAGTCTGCTTGCCGTGAGCGGCGCTTTGATCGGCTCTCTCGGGGCGCGACTGGTGTTCGCGCAGGTGCGGATGTCGTCGCTCACAGCGGGGTTTGTGCAACGATTTGACGTGACGCCCGGCACCATGGCGTTGTGCGTGGCCCTCGGGGTGTTCGTGGGCGTCGTGGCCGCGGGCGTTCCCGCGTGGCAGGCGGCGCGCCGGAGCGTGTTGGAGGCATTGGGCGCGGTGGATTGACGGCGCGAGACTGGAGCAGAACTGGTGAGAATTCCGCTTCGCTACAACATTGGCAGCCTTTGGGCGCGGCGCACGGGGACGGCCATGACCGTTTTCGGCATAGGCCTGACGGTCTCAATCTTCATCACCATGACGGCCCTCGTTACCGGGCTGGAATCCACCTTCGTTACCACGGGTCATGACGACAATCTGATCGTGATCCGGCAGGGATCGCTCAATGAGACCAACAGCTATTTCGGACGGGACCTGCTGCAGGTGGTCCGGCTGCTTTCCGGAGTCGCGCACGACGCGAAACAGGAACCCCTCGCCTTCGGCGAGATTATCGTCAACATCAACCACACGCGCATCGGCGGCGAAAGCTCCAACATTATCGTGCGCGGCACCTCCGAAGCGGCCCTGGCCTTGCGTCCCGAAGCCAGAATCGTGGAAGGGCGAATGTTCCGGAGCGGATTCCGGGAAATCATTTCAAGCCGGGCGCTTTCGACCCGTTTCGAGAAATTGACCACCGGATCGACGATCCACTTCGGACGCAGCGACTGGCAGGTCGTGGGCCTATTCGACGCCGGCGGCACCGCCTACGATTCCGAAATCTGGGCCGATTACAATGAGGTCGCGCAGGATTGGGACCGCCCGATCTACTCGTCGATCCTGCTGCGCGCGGAAAGCGCGCAGGCGGCCGGGCAGATCCAGGCCCGGGTGGCCGACGACCGCCGCATCAATCTGCAGGCGATTCCGCAGAAGAAGTACTTCGCCGATCAGGCAAGCACGGCGGTGGGCGTCAAGATGCTGGGAGATTTCATCGCACTGATCATGGGGATTGGCGCCTGTTTCGCCGCCATGAACATGATGTACGGCTCGGTGATGGCTCGCTCACGAGAGGTCGCGACCTTGCGGGCGATCGGCTTCCGCAGGAGGAACATCCTGGCTTCGTTCTTGGTTGAGTCGCTGATCGTGGGCCTGCTGGGTGGAGTCGCTGGATGCATCCTGGCCTTGCCTGTCCACGGCCTATCCGCCGGGACAGCAAACTTCCAGACATTCAGCGAGGTGCTCTTTCATTTCAGGCTTACCCCGGGTGTCTTCCTGCGCGGGCTGATTTTCGCGGCCGCGGTCGGCGTCCTGGGCGGCTATCTCCCGGCGCGCCGCGCCGCGCGGATCAAACTAGTTCAGCTGTTGCGGGATTAATCGTCAAGAGGATCCAGATCATGGCCGAAGCGCTGATTGAAATCACGAATCTCAGCAAGACCTTCAAGCGGGACAGCGTAGAAATCCCCGTGCTGCGCGACATCAATCTTGGCATTTTCCAGGGTGATTTTATAAGCCTCATGGGCCCCTCGGGTTCGGGGAAGAGCACGCTGCTCAACATCATTGCCGGCATCGACCGGCCCTCGGGCGGCAAGCTGCGCGTGCTGGGCACCGACCCGGTCTCCATGACCGAGGACCAGCTCGCCACCTGGCGCAACATCCATGTCGGATTCGTGTTTCAACACTTCAACCTGATCCCGGTGCTCACTGCATTCGGCAACGTCGAACTGCCGCTGCTGCTGACTTCGCTCAGCCGCCGCGAGCGGCGGGAACACGTCCTGACGGCGCTCGAGCTCGTGGGACTCACGGACAGGTCGGAGCACTATCCGCGCCAACTCTCGGGAGGGCAGGAGCAAAGGGTCGCCATCGCACGCGCGATCGTCACCGACCCCACTTTCATTCTTGCGGATGAGCCGACTGGCGACCTCGACGCCGAATCCGCCATGGGAGTGATGGAAGTGCTGCAGGGCCTCAACCGGCAGTTCAACAAAACGATCCTCCTCGTGACCCATGATCCGAGAGCCGCTGCCTTCGCCAAGATCCGTCACTATCTGGATAAAGGAGTGCTGCTGGAAAAGGAAGGATAGCCGCCATGGCCCGCGGATCCGCAGGGGTGAATGCCGGCTAATGATGACTGTTTAGCCCCTTCAAAAGCAGCCACGGATTCCACGGATTTCACGGATCCATATGCATGTGGCATGCGCGTATCGAGGTGCACCAAATGATGCCGGCGTCTTCGCCAGCATCCTGGAGGCGGCAAGAAACATCACCTTTTAGTAGTGCCTTCAAATCCGTGTAATCCGTGAAATCTGTGGCAGCTTTTTGCTTTTAAAGGACGTCTCGATGACCACAGGGCTAAACAGATACGGCTAAAGAATGAAATTCCTCGAGTTTCTTCTGAAAAACCTCATGCGCAATCGCAGGCGGACGCTGCTGACCGTATCCTGCATCGCGGTGTCACTTTTTCTGGTCGCGACACTGCGGACCGTGCTCACGGAGCTTCAAAGTTCCGCCGACACCCCGGAATCGGCGCTCCGCCTGGTCACCCGGCATCGAGTCTCCATTGCCGCCTTTCTTCCAATTTCCTATCGGGACAGGATCGCTCAGGTCGAGGGCGTCAGGGCGGTTATCGCCTCCGTATGGTTCGGTGGTGTGTATAGGGATCCAAGAGATTACTTTCCTCAGTTCGCGGTCAATACCGATCAGTTTTTTTTGATCAATGCCGACATGCGCATTCCGGAGGACCAGAAACAGGCCTTTCTCGCGGACCGGACCGGTGCCATTGCCGGAGACACGCTTGTGGAGCGGTTCGGCTGGAAGATAGGCGACAAGATCCATCTGCAGGGCGCGATCTTCTTGTTCAATCCCGAGCTGACGCTCCGCGGAGTTTACCGCGGCGGAGCGGACGGCGGCAGCTCGCTTTATTTCCACTATGACTATTTCGACGAAGGCACAAACCGCAGGGGGCGCACGATCATGTTTTCGATCCTGGCACGCTCGGCGGCGGACGTGCCCGCGATCGCGGAGCGTGTGGATAGTCTGTTTCGCGATTCGACCGCGCCCACGCGGACGGAGAGCGAGAAGGCCTTCGTGCTCAACTTTCTTTCCATGGTGGGGAACATCCGTCTTTTGATCAATGCGATCTGCGGCGTGGTGATCCTGACTGTCGTGCTGGTGGCTTCCAATTCGATGGCCATGTCGATCCGCGAGCGGGTGCGCGAGGTCGCCGTCATGAAGGTTCTGGGATTCAGGAAGGTCAAGATTCTTTCGTTGCTCGTCGGCGAGTCGGCCTTGCTGGGCCTGAGCGGCGCGCTGATCGGTGTCTACGGCGCGCGCGCGACCTTCTCCAGGGTGAAGATATCGTCGATCACGGCCGGCTTTGTGCAGCGGTTCTATGTGAACAATGACACAGTTCTGATTTGCGTGGGCATTGGGATTTTTGTCGGGGCGATAGCCGCTACCATCCCTGCCTGGCTGGTCGCGCGCAAGCCGATTGCGGATGCACTGCGTTCCGCGGAGTGAAAACCCGCGGCAGGTACCGAATCGCCGGGTAGTCGAAGAGCCTGATGCAGCCTGAAGTAGCACGGACGCCGGTCAGCGATTTTCCAGGCCCTTCAAGAACAACGACGACGTCAACAGCCTGCGTGCCGTTGCCCGCGGGATCCACGAGAATGTGTGCCCATCCCGGAAACACGGCATGGCCGGCTCGATGGATGCCTCGTAGACATGTGCCAGGATGTGCCGACGGGTAATTGCGTGCCGCAGGCAGCGGACGTAATGAAGCGGAGGGGTCCGGCCGAGCACACTGCGCGCGAGGCTTTTGGCCGCTGAATCCGGCTGCCGGCCCTTTGGAAGAACTTGCAGGGGCAGGCCCCATTTGCCGGGAATAAAATCAAGACCGGGCTGCCGCGTGAGCGCGATCCTACCGCTGCTTTCGAGTGCGAGCATCACTACTTCAACCGTTTCCTTAGCCCTGGCAGCGGCGGGCATTGCCGGCGGCGTAAGGCCATGAACTCCGGTCTCACACAGCGACTTAACCGGACATGAGCCGCAATGCGGGTGCGAGGGCACGCAGACGAGCGCGCCGAGTTCCATGAACGCCTGGTTGAAATCGGAAGCCCGATCTTCCACGAGCCACGATCGCGCCTGTTGCCAGAAGAACTCTTCGGGTGCATCGGTCACGCCGAGAAGCCGGCGGATGATGCGGCGCACATTCCCATCTACTACGGGTTCGGGCTGGTGGAAGGCGATCGAGGAGATAGCGGCAGCGGTGTATCGCCCCACCCCGGGAAGTTGCCGGATTTCCTCAAGCGATTCCGGAAACGCGCCGCCCAGCTCGAGGACGATTTTGCGCGCGGCGCATCGCAAATGGCGGGCGCGCTGGTAATAGCCCAATCCGGCCCAGTATTTCAGAATGTCCGGTTCGGAGGCGAACGCCAGCGCTTGCACGTCGGGGAATCGCTTGAGAAAACGTTCAAAATAGGGCAGCGCAGTCGTGACGCGGGTCTGTTGCAGCATGATTTCCGCGACCCAGACGCGATACGGGGATGGTTCGCTGCGCCATGGAAGCGCCCGCTTATGCCGCTCGAACCACGCAAGCAGCCGATCCTGAAACCTCCGGACCT
>JBEKIX010000054.1:0-20459 GCA_050011535.1 Acidobacteriota bacterium | reverse complement strand
CATCAAGAAACGATCCATCTGCGCTTCAGGAAGCGGGTACGTGCCCTCCTGCTCGATCGGGTTCTGAGTTGCAATCACCAGGAAGGGCTCCGCGAGCTGGAAGCTCTGCTTGCCGAGCGTCACCTGTCTTTCCTGCATGCACTCGAGCAGGGCGCTTTGCACCTTCGCCGGGGCCCGATTTACTTCGTCAGCGAGCAGAAGATTTGTGAAGACCGGCCCCTGCCGTGCAACGAAGTCTCCAGTGCGTTGATCGAAAACCATGGTCCCGATGAGATCGGCCGGCAACAGGTCGGGAGTGAACTGAATGCGCCGGAACGTCACATCGATGGCTTCTGCGAGGCTCTTAACCGCCAGCGTTTTTGCCAGGCCCGGCACGCCTTCCAGCAGAAGATGACCGCCGGTCAAAAGTGCGATCATCAGTGAATCCAGCAACTGTTGCTGGCCAACCATTCTCTTCTGGATTTCCTGGCGCACCCGTTCGAGGTAAAACGTTTCTTCCTTGACGGTCGGAGTCAGGTTGTCTGTGGAGGAATTCATTGTGGGAATCGCCGCTCAAAAACGATAATTTGCCTGCATGATCGCCTTGCGAAAATCCTCGCCTTTGATTTCGACGACTTTGCACATTTCAAACATGCGCGAGCGCAGGCGGGCGCCGATGCGGTCCGTGAGAGTGTCTTCTCCCGGCCGTTCAGCGATATCGGGATAATTGGATGTGAAGACGGTCAGCTTCTTGTCGTTGTATCGGCAGTTTATGATATGTGCGATCGTGTCGCGCACCCATTCGGTGGGTTTATTGGCGCCCAGTTCGTCCAACACCAGGACGTCGGCTGCCAGGACGGGCCTGAGGACTTCCAGTTCCGAGGCTTGCGACACCGAGTTCCAACTCGACTGAATCTCGCGCAGAAGATCGCGAAAGTCGTAAAAGAGTCCGTTGTCTCTCTTCTCAAGAATAATCTGTTTCAACAGGGAAACCGCCAGGTGCGTCTTTCCGACGCCACAGTTGCCGATGAATAGCAGTCCCACATTGATAAATGGATATTTGGCCAAAAAGCGGACCACGTCCGCCTTGGCCTTCTTTTGTGAAGTATCCGTCGGCTTGTAAGATTCAAGATCGCAGTGCTCATACCGCTTCGGGATGCGCGCAGCCGCGAGCAAGCGATCCAGCCGCGTCACGTCGTGGCATCCGCAACGGCGCACGGTCTCTGAGCCTTCGACGCGCTCCCAACCCGAGCCGCCGCATCGAGTGCATAATTCCTGATTGGGCGCCGCATCAGTCATAGTGGAAGTCCTCATTTTTTCACGGTTTCCTGAGTCGTTGTTCCAGACTGGCTCGCCTTGATCTCCGCATACAACTTCTGGACATTGGCTGGAAAGAACTTCTGAAAGCTGAACGAAGAGTACTTGGCTGGCAACCTGACCTCGCCAAGGACTTGTTCCAGAGATTCGCCATGCGCCACCGCCGGTTCCACGAGCGCCTTGAGATCCTCAAAATAGTTGAGGAATCCCTCCACATCTCTTCTGGCGCCGACTGGACCATGCCCAGGCACGAACATCCTGGCGTCAAGCTTCAAAACCTCCTGCAGCGTTTTCATCCACTCCAATATCGACGCATCTTCGACATTTGGAATTGCGTCATGAAAAAAGATGTCCCCGAGAAACGCGATTTTCTCCTGGGGCAGGTAGAGGACGATGTCATCGTCCGTATGCGCCTTGCCGAGGTAAAGCAGCTGCACCGAGCGATCGCCGTCGACAATGGTCAGAGTATCGTCGAAGGTCATTACCGGCGCTAGAATCCTTATGGACGACATCCGGCGCATGAAAGTCTGTCTCTCATTCAACTGGGTGCGCAGCGCCGCCTGCGCCCTGGCATCATGCTCCGAAATGAGCTCCTTGCTGAGTTGCTCCACCTGGCTTTGAACGATCGCCTGTGTCTGATTGAGCGCAGCGAGATCTTTCGCGAGCATGTCGCGGCGGGTGTTGGTGCTCCCGATGATTTGACGCACGCTCGGGAAGGCCTGGTTACCATGCGTATGATCCGGGTGGAAATGGCTATTGACGATGTAACGCACCGGCCGCGCGCTTGCGGCCGTGACCTTCTCCAGAAGCGCTTCGCCGGCTTCCAGCGTATAGTGCGTGTCGAAAATAAGCACGCCGCTGTCGAGGATGACCACCCCGGAGTTGCTGACGGCGTCGCCGTCCGGGTTGACGATCTGAGCAAACACGCCCTCGGCAAGCTTGCTCAGCTCGCTCTGCCCGACGGATGTTGGCCCTCCGGCGCTCGCCGGACGCTGGAAGCCGCGTGCATAGGTCGCCAGGCACAGCGCGAGAAACAGCGCCGTCATTATCGTGGATCGCTTGCGATGGAGCCCGCGTTCGCGCATGCCAATTCCGAATGATGGGACGATGATCGAACCCGGTGGCCATGGCCACCGGCCCAAGATTGCGCGTATCAGTCAAAGCGCGCGCTGCCCGGCTGATCCATACCGCCGCTATCTCATGCTTCGCGGCTGTTCCATCAAGACGATGGACTTCTCGCTTTTGGTGCGTCCCCGGTAGAACGTAATGTGGACCGTGTCACCTGGCCGCTTGTTTTCCAGAATGAGGTCCAGATCGTCCTGGCTCGTGATCGGCTTGCCGTCGAGTTCCGTGATGATGTCGCCACCCACCAGGAAACGCCGATTGAAGAGAATCGCGTATTCACTGGCGCCCCGCAGCCCCGCGGCCTCCGCCGTGCCTCCCCGGTAGACTCTGATGATCAGCAGACCCTTGTCAACGGGAAGCCCCAACGCGGATGCAAGATTTGGAGTGATGTCTTCTCCCTCCTCACCCATGTCGGGACGGATCACTCTTCCTTCTTTTAGCAGGTCCACCACCACGCGGCGGGCAGTGTCTACAGGGACAGCAAATCCGATGCCGACGTTGCCTCCGTTCGAACCGCTAGGCGAAATGATCATGGTGTTGATGCCGATCATTTCGCCGGCAGCATTGAGAAGCGGCCCGCCCGAATTCCCCGGATTGATGGCGGCATCGGTCTGAATGACATTGTCGATCAGGTTGCCCGCATCGGTGCGGATCTTCCGCCCCAGGGAACTGATGATCCCCGTCGTCAGCGTATTCTGCATGCGGAACGGGTTTCCTATGGCCAGAACCTTTTGTCCGACTCGCAGGGTCGAAGAATCCCCCAAGGGAACCGGATGAAGGCGCTCCTTCGGCGCCCCGCTGAGGCGTATCACCGCCAGATCGTTCTTGGGATCCTGTCCCACAACTTCAGCTTTGTAGGTCGTATGATCCGGGAGCGCCACCTCAAGGGTGCGAGCGGATTCGATCACGTGATTGTTGGTGAGGATATTGCCATTCAGATCCAATACGACGCCGCTGCCGGTGGAGGGAATGGAATACGGTGTCAGGAAGAAGTCGTATTCGACGACTGTCGAGGTGATATTCACCACTCCTGGGCTGACCTTGTTGTAGACATTGACGTTGACCTGTTCCTCCGGACTCAAGGGAGGTTGCTTGGCGTCTGCCGCAGAAGCCGATTGAAACTGAGGCGCCACACCCTGCACCGGATACGTGGGCAACATGCCCCAGCGCAGCAAGAGGATTGTTGCCGCGCAGGAAACAAACGCCGTGGCCAGAATGGTCCGCAATACCCCTGATTTCATATTCCTCACGAACAGATTTACGCCATTGTGCAAGAACGGCGGATCATCCCTACTTCACCACCATCGCCAAACCACCTGCGCCGAAGGTCATGGTAACACTCAGGTTCGTCACCGGCTTTTTCTCAATCGTTATGGTCGCGGTGACATTTATGCGCGCGAGAGTGAACTTGTATTCTCCGGGAGGAATCGGATTCGGAAACTTGAAAGTTCCCCCCGTTCCCGCTTCGTTGGTGTTGATCGCGGTCGAAGTAAAATTGCCTCCGGGACCCGTCAATGTTGCATTGAAGCCGTCGAGGCGGTCGAGTTGGACCTTGCTACCGGCTTCCTTAACAAGAGTGACAGCGATAGTCTTGGGAGCGATCTTAAGCTCCTCAATCTTCTTTAAATCGGCTGCCTTACCCTTCATTTCATCCAGAACCGTGCCGAACCACTTTTCGTGCCAAGTCTGAAATTGCTTCGCACTCTTCAGGCGCCTGATCGTCTCGTTGATTTTTTCCAGCAGCTTCGTCTCTTCAGGGCGGACAACAACGGCATATTGATAGTGCGACAATTCGTTGTCCGTAGTGACGAGGTTCGTCGAGTAGTTCTTGGCAATGCTGTAGGTCATGATGGGCTTAGCGCCTACCACCGCTTCGATCTCCCCCCGGTTGAGCGCTCCCAGAGCTTCATCGAGCGTACTGAACTTGGACACCTTTACATTGGCCGCCGTCTTTTGAGTCTCCATGAATGTGTCCGCCGTGCGAGCGGTCTGCACACCCACGCGCTTGCCGGCCAGAGAGGCCAGATCGGTAATCGCGGTGTTATCGATCCGTCGAGCGATCGTGCTGCTGCTGTCGAAGTAGGGCTCGGAAAAAGCAAATTCCTTTTTTCGCTCGTCTGTTATCGCCACAGACGAAATGATCATTTCGATCTCGCCCTTTTTCAACAGGTCAAAAAGCTCACTGAAGTTCTGCCACTGAATCCATTTCGATGGATAACCAAGATCCTTGGCGACCTCTTCCCCGAGGTCGATGTCGAATCCCTCCACGCCCGTGCCGTTGGCGGTTTCGAATGGAATATTGAAGGGGTTCGTGCCGATGCGCACCACCTTGTTTTTTGCCATTGCCTTCCAAGCATCGGGCGTAGGTTGAGAGCTGCCGCAGTACATGCACAGTAACGCTATACTTGCGATCAAGAGGCTAAACTTTACGGTCCGCAAGGGAGTCCTCCTTTTCGGGATGACAGGAGTTTGATTTCTTAACAATCAAATGACGGGCTATTCTAGCCAAATCTCGGCTTCATCCAAAGCGTTTTCGATCACGGGCTGCCTGGCCCTTTACGGCCGGAGCGTCGTTCGTCGCGTCCGTATAGATCCAACAGCCGGATGGCACACAGGCCACACCGCATGCCGTCTCATGAGAATGGCGGATCCCACACATGGAGCTCGCTTGATCGCTTCCGAACCGAACCACATGAGAACATGATCCACTGAGAGTGAGCAACCCTCGTTGTGACGGAACCCATAGTACCGCAAATGTTTTGCATCCTCAAGAAACGCCCTATAACATGCGTTCCATGATCCAGGCATCTTCCACCGGCTCGGTGTAATAGTTGATGCGTTCGCCTGCCATTTTGAATTCATGGTTCAGGTAGAACCGAATAGCGGCGGCGTTGGACTTGCGCACCTCCAGAAAGCAGCGCAGGCAGTTGCGCCGGATTCCTTCCGCAAATGCTGCCTCAAGGAGACAGGCCCCAATTCCCTGGCCCTGGAATTGAGGATAAACGCCGATCTTCAATAATTCCAGGTTTTCGAGCACCGAGCGGGCAAGGAAAAACCCCAGCAATCTCATTCGCGCAGCTGTTCTTGCCACTGCCTTGCGGGCAAAATACTCCGGTTGCTGCAGGAATCTGGAGTAGTTTTCCGCTCCCCAGAAACTGAGGTGACTAACGCATTCCAAGTCCTCGAGCTCGAGGAGATCCTCTGCGGTCAGATCAGAAATCTCAAACGGGTTCAGCTGCTTCACCAGCACATCACTTTCTTCTGAGTTTCATAGCATCAGGAGGGCGTATGTATAAGGGCTTGCAGGAAGGACACTCGCCGGACTGCCACCAACGCCTCCGATCCAACGCGATGCGCCCGAGAGAGGCCGCCAAGTACAGATCTGCATACACGAAGCGCGGCCATCCCGCTTTCGGCACCTTCATCTCGGCCGCATAACGTATGGCGCCATCCCCGATCAAGTGCACACGCGCCCTGCGCAGATTACAGGCTAGGTTCCCGGGATCCAGCAGCGCAGGTTCCTTGTCTTTTCGGATCCTTCCGTGGCTGGAGACATACTCGGCGTAGTACACTTGCGAGCGCTGAGCATCCATCACCACTCCAATTCGTCCTTCCACCCCGGGAAGCTGATGAGCCAATGCGTCCAGACCTGAGATTCCGACAAAAGCGACCGCCAACGACTGCGCGAGCCCCAGAGCGGTCGCGGCCCCGATCCGGATGCCTGTAAATGACCCCGGACCAATTCCGACTACGATGAGGTTTACATCCGCCAATTCCCAACCTGTGCTGTTCAGTAGAAAACCGATCCCGGCCAGCAGGCGTGCGGAGTGGGTTTCTTGCGACTGCAAGCGAAGCTCACCCGCAACCTCTCGTCCTTCCATCAGTGCAATGCTGCCCCGGGGCGTCGATGTATCTAGTGACAATATCTTCAAACCGAACTCCTGCTCGGGCGAGATCATGGCGCTCCCCCCGTGGAGCAGACAACCGTTCGTGACTTCCGATCGCCTTATGCCAGATCCCGATCCGGAAAACTCAAACCGCAAATGATCCGGGAGCAATTGACAATCATGGCGTGGAATTATATACTGTCGGTTCTTTAAGTGCAAGGATTAGAGCTATTTCCAGTCAAGTCAGCCAATTCTTCGCACTCGACGCCAGGATCCTCAGGCATCGTTCTCGGCCATGCGGCTTTCTTAGGATAAGACCCTGTTTTAGAGTCACACAGAGTGATCAAAAAGACTCAGAGGCACGGCGATTATCGTGGAAGACCTTACACCCATGATGCGGCAATACCACGACGTAAAGCGCCGTTTTCCGGGCAAGCTTGTCTTTTTCCGGTTGGGTGACTTCTACGAGATGTTTTATGAAGATGCCGTTACCGCTTCGCGCGAGCTTGAAATAACACTTACGGCCCGCAACAAGGACAAGACAGGCGCTCCCATTCCTATGTGCGGCGTTCCCTATCATTCGGTCGACGGCTACATCGCACGGCTGCTCAAAAAGGGATACAAAATCGCCATCTGCGAGCAGGTGGAAGACCCTCGCACTGCCAAGAAACTTGTCCATCGGGAAGTTACACGGGTCGTGACGCCTGGGACCGTTGTGGAAGAAATTTTGCTCGAATCGAAGGAGCACAACTATCTTGCCAGCGTGTTCCTGACATTGACCGGCGCAGGAATATCTTTTATGGATCTCTCGACCGCCGAGTTCTTTGCCATTGATTTCGAAGGAGATCAGGCCTGGCAGAAGGCAGCCGATGAACTCAGCCGTTTTAATCCGAAAGAAATTGTCTTGCCGGAACAGGGGGGCGACGAGCTTCGCAAGCTCTTGGCCCGCGACTGCTCCGGCGACTGGGTGTACAGCCCCTTGGATGACTGGGCGTTTAATTTCGATTACGCCCATCGGCTGCTTCTGGAACATTTCCAGGTGGGCACTCTCGAGGGTTTCGGATGCGAGGCCCGGCCCCTGGCTGTTTCCGCCGCGGGCGCGCTGATTCATTATCTTCAGACCACCCAGATCGATTCGCTGGCAAAAATCGCGCGGCTGCGTTTTTTGGATACTTCCGAGTTCCTGAGGCTCGATTCCTCGACTATCACGAACCTCGAGCTGGTGCAGGCGATCGACGGAGGCAGGAAAGGCTCGCTCCTGTACCTTTTGGATCATACCAAAACAGGTATGGGTGGCAGGTTGTTGAAGTCCTGGCTCTTGACCCCCCTTCTCAATCAGGACGCGATTGCAAAAAGATTGGATGCGGTCGAAGCCTTTACAATGGATATCCCCGCGCACGACCGGCTCAGTCGAAAGCTCGGTGAACTTCATGATCTGGAGCGTCTGGCCAGCCGTATCACCGCGGGCGTGGCCAACCCGCGCGAGCTCCTTGCACTCCGCGATTCATTGGAGATTGTCCCTGCCCTTCGCTCCCTGCTGGAGCACTTCCATGCCGCTCGCCTGGTCGAGGTGCGAAATCAGTTGGATGATCTGGCGGACGTGGTGCGGCTGATCGAAACAGCGATCGCGGAAGATCCGCCTGCTTCCGCGAGCGAACCAGGCATCATCCGCTCCGGCTATGCCCAGGAGCTCGATGAATTGCGGGGGATCCGTTCGAGCGGCAAGGAGTATATCGCTTCCCTTGAAACCCGGGAGCGCGCCCGCACAGGCATCCATTCACTCAAGGTCAAGTACAATCAGGTTTTCGGATACTTCATCGAAATCACAAAGTCGAACCTGCCCCAGGTCCCGCAGGACTATGTGCGCAAGCAGACCCTGGTGAGTTGTGAGCGATTCGTAACGGAGGAATTGCAGATCTACGAAGAGAAGGTCCTGCACGCGGAAGAGCGTATCTCCGTGTTGGAAAGGGAGCTATTTGTCAACGTCCGGAGCTCTATTGCCGCCGAAGCGATGCGCATCCAGGCAACGGGACGATTGATCGCCGAGGTGGACGTCTATGCCGCGCTGGCAGAAGTCGCGATCAAGAATGATTACTCGAGGCCGGAATTGGCAGAAGGCGAGGAGATTTACATCCAGCACGGCAGGCATCCGATCGTGGAGTATCAGAGTCGTCCGTTCATCCCCAATGACTTGTACATGAACACGACGACAGACCAGCTGCTGATCTTGACCGGACCCAACATGGGAGGCAAATCCACATATCTGCGCCAGACAGCCTTGATCGTGATTCTTGCGCAGATGGGGTCTTTCGTGCCCGCGCGCCACGCGCGGCTTGGGCTTGTGGATCGGATCTACACACGCGTCGGAGCTTCGGATAACCTCGCGCGCGGGCGCTCGACATTCATGGTGGAGATGATTGAAACAGCCAATATTCTCAACACGGCGACTCACAAGAGTCTCATCTTGCTGGACGAAGTGGGCCGCGGAACAGCGACTTTCGATGGGTTGTCGATCGCCTGGGCCGTGGCCGAATATCTCGTTCAGAACTCGGAACACAGAGCCAAGACTCTATTTGCAACGCACTATCACGAACTGACCCGCATGGCAGACGTGCATCAAGGCGTGAAAAACTATTGCATGGCCATCAAGGAGGCCGGCGGTGAAATCGTCTTTTTGCGCAAAGTAACACCGGGAACCGCCGACAAAAGCTACGGCGTTGAGGTTGCCCGCCTTGCCGGGCTCCCGCGCGAAGTTGTTCGGCGCGCCAGAGAAATCCTGGAGCGCCTCGAAAAGAAAGAAATAGACCTGACGGGCCGGTCGCGCTCACGCTCGACTCAGGAAGTCATCGAGGAGATTCAGAAGTCGCTTTTTTAGCGGCGGTCAACTCGCGCGACCCTGACGTGTTACACTATGCACCGACTGCCTTGTTGCGGCTCTTGCAGGGCTTGCCTGGCCACGACATCAGGAGCGGCGAAGAAGCGGGGCTTATTCTCAACGGATCTTTCATTTTGATTTCTAACCCAAACCACAGCGAGAATCGATGAAACGCAAGGCATCCGCACTGATCAAGGCTGTCATTACAGTTTTGTTGTTCTACCTGCTCTTCCGCAAGGCGGATTGGCGTGCGTTCTACGCCACCCTGGCCGGGGCGCGCATCGGAGTGCTGCTGTCTTCGTTCGCCGTGCTTTGGGTCGGACATTACATCTGTATCTTTCGTTGGCGCATGCTCATGCGTCCGTTGATGCCCGTGTTTTCGCTGGTTCGGCTGTTCGAAATCTACTGCATCGGCCTGTTTTTCAACCTCACATTCCCTACCGCGGTTGGCGGGGATTTGGTCAAAATGTACTATGCGGGCAAGCCGACCCGACAGTACGCGCAGAGTTTTGCCGCCACATTCCTCGACCGTGATTCGGGGATGTTTGCCATGATGATTCTGGCGTGTCTGGGATCGTTGCTGCTTCCGATGAGCCTCCCCGGCATACCCGTGTCGCTTATCGTCTGGGTTTCGTTTGCCGCTTTCGTCGCACTCAATGTGATGATCTTCACTCCCGTTCTCCACCGTATACTCACCGGGATGCTTCGCAAAATGCGCCTGACCGGAATTGCGACACGCGTGGATGCAATATCCGATGCGTTTGTGATCATGGGAACGCATCCGCAGATTTTGTTTCAGTCGCTGTTGATATCCCTGGCCAATCAACTGCTGGTTTTTACGGTTACGTGGGTCACGGCGATCGCCTTGCGCATCAATGTTTCCTTCCTGTACTTCCTCGTGTTCGTTCCGGTGATCACCTTGATTTCCATGATCCCGATCTCCCTGAACGGCACAGGTTTGAGGGAGTATGCATTTCGTGGCCTGTTCAGCGCCATCGGCGTAGCTCCGGCTTCCGCGCTTGCGCTAGGTTTTCTGAGTTCGATCCTGCTCCTGCTTTCAGCGGTGCCGGGTGGCATTGTGTACCTGTTTTTTCGGAATCGCGACGATCTGCGCCAGATGGCCGCCCTGGAAACCGAGTTTTCATGAATTGAGAATTCCCGGTAATGCGTTCTAAATTCGAAGGTGAGAGTTTTTGTTCTTTGGATTTTTGTCCGGATTCGAAACCGGACCCGGCAAAGGAACCGACTTGTTCACTGAACAGTTTGACTTCTCGCTGCCAGCACGCGTCGATTTCGTAGGGGCGGGAGGCAAGACCGGCCTTATTCTCAGGCTTCTCGAGGAATACTCCCAAGCCATGCCGGTCTTGTACACCACCACAACCCGGATTCATCCGCCGCACCCGCTGGATGGCCTCGTAATCATTTCGAGCGACAATGAGGAATATCTGGTACGGCTGCTGGAACGCGCCGTGTCGGCGTGGTCCCACGGACGCAGGTTTGTGGCCACTCATCTGGAAAGCTCGCCCAACCTGCTTCGCGGTGTGGCCCCAGACTTCGTCGAACGGCTCGATTGTGTCCGCTTCCCCGTCATTCTCAACGAGGCCGACGGAGCTCGCAGCATGTCCCTGAAAATGCCGCGCGACGGAGAGCCCGTGCTTTTGACGGCATCCAACTACCTCGTTCCGGTGATCGGGCTGGACTGCCTTAACAAGCCGTTGGGCCCGGAGACTCTCTTTCGCTGGGATATGGCTTCGCACCGTTACCGTTTGCCGGCTGGTGAGTTTGTATCGCCGGAGCTCGCGGCGGCGCTTCTGCTGCATCCGCACGGGGTTTGCAAGGACTGGAGGCCGGGCATGCGCATCGTGCCATACATTAACAAAGCGGACGTGGAGGCGGAGGACGCGCTGGCGGGTTCCCTGGCTCGCGCAGTGTTGCGCAACGGCAATTTACCGATTGAGCGCGTTGTTTACGGAAGCATCCATAGCCAAAGAGCGAGTCATATTTGCGCATGAACATTCCGACGCTTACAAGCAGAAACAATCCCTTGGCGCAGACAGTGCGCCTGGTGGCGGCCCAGGCTCGTCGCGCCCCTCCGGAGTTGGTCCTTGCCGAAGGGCTTCGCGTATTGGAGGAGGCGACGAACGCAGGATGCGCTCTGGAGGCAACCATTGTGCATGAAGGATTCGGCGCCGATTCCAGAGAGAGATCGCTGCTCGAGAAATGGTCTGCGGCCAGGGTCCCGATCCGCCGGGCATCCGCTGCCCTGCTGAAAGGTCTTTCCGAGTTTGTCGCGCCTCAGGGAGCGTTGGCGCTCGTGCGTGTTGCCCATATGAGCCTTTCTGATGTCAGGAAGGCTCCAAACCATCTGATCCTATGCCTCTGCGGAATCCAGGATCCCGGAAATCTAGGCACGCTCCTGCGCACCGGGCTGGCGACGGGCGTCTCGTGCGTCTTCACGACATCGGGAACGGTATCTGCGCGCAATCCCAAGGCGATTCGTGCGAGCGCCGGCGCTTTTTTCCGGATTCCTTGCATCGAGGGTTTGCATCCCTCCGAAATACTCAACTATTGCCGCGCTCACCAAATCATGATGATTCAGGCGCAGGCTCGTGGGCAAACCTCCTGTTGGACCCTTGACATGCGCGCACCCATTGCCATATTCCTGGGAAATGAAGCGCGCGGCCTGCCGCGACACCAATGGCCCGACTCTCCAGGGGTGCGCATTCCCATGCTGGCCGGCGTCGAATCTCTCAATGTCTCGGTGGCAGGCTCGCTGCTGCTCTTCGAAGCATTCCGGCAGAGATCGACTGTCACGGCCGATACTGCCCGTGGGTTTTCGCCATGAGTGAAAACCTCTTCTCCGATCAAAGCCTAGTAACCCAACCCGGCGCTCCTCTTGCGGATCGAATGCGGCCACGCACTTTGGATGAAGTCGTCGGCCAGCAGCATTTGATCGGCAAAGGACAGGTCCTGCGCGAGATGATTGTCCATGACCAGCTCGTTTCGCTGATTCTTTGGGGACCTCCCGGAACCGGCAAAACGACGCTCGCCCGTATCATCGCCCGTGAGACAAAATCGGAGTTTGTCTCCTACCGCGCCGGGCTGTCCGGCATCAAAGAAATCAAGACGGTCATGGCGGAAGCGGAAACCTACTTCCTGAAGGCGGGACGAAAGACCGTTGTATTCATCGACGAGATTCATCGATTCAACAAGGCCCAGCAGGACGCCTTTCTTCCTTATGTGGAATCGGGCGTGATTGTGCTGATCGGCGCCACGACAGAAAACCCTTCCTTCGAGGTCATTAGCGCGCTCTTGTCGCGGGCCAAGGTTTATGTTCTCCGTTCGCTATCCGTTGACGACGTGGTGGAGATTCTGCGGCGTGCCCTAACCGACCGCGAGTTCGGTTTGGGAAGCCGGCCGGTCAATGTGGCGGATGACGTGCTGCGCCAGCTTGCAACCTACGCAAACGGCGATGCCCGCATCGCCCTCAATGCCCTGGAAATTGCCGTGGATCTCGCATACACCCGTCCCAGGACGGGCACACCCTCCCTGGCATCCAGCGATCTCGAAGCGGCACTCCAGCAAAAACTCCTTCGTTACGACAAGGACGGCGACGAGCATTACAACCTCATTTCCGCCTTGCACAAATCGCTGCGCAACAGCGATCCTGACGCCGCGCTTTATTGGATGGGGAGAATGCTCGAAGGTGGCGAGGACCCGTTGTACATAGCGCGCCGCATGGTGCGTTTTGCTTCCGAGGATATCGGCATGGCCGACGTTCGCGCTCTTCAGGTCGCGCTCAATGCCACGGATGCCGTGCGTCTCGTGGGATTGCCGGAGTGCAAACTGGCCCTGGCGGAGGCAGCCGTGTACCTGTCGGTTGCACCAAAGTCAAATGCCCTCTATACGGCTTATTCCGCCATTGAAGCGGACGTTCAGAAAACGATTAATGAGCCGCCGCCGTTGCATATTCTCAACGCTCCCACCCGGCTCATGAAGGATCTCGGCTATGGCAAGGGCTATCAGTACGCTCATAACCTCGAAGACCGTGTTGCCGATATGGAATGCCTGCCAGATTCACTCCGGGGCGCAAAATACTATCATCCCACCGATCAGGGAATGGAGCGGCGCATAAGAGAAATACTGGATGCCATCCAGGAAAAGAAGAAACGACCGCGCTAGGGCTAAGCAGATACAAATACTCATACGCCGGATCGCAGGTAAAAGAACAGCACGACGGCGGCCAGCACAATGCGATAAATCACAAAGGGAACAAAGGTCTTCGTCTGCAGATATCGCAGAAAGAGGCCTATGCAGAGAACGCCCGTAATGGCTGCGCACGCTATGCCGATCGCAAGTATTACCCAACCGGAATCCGCAGCGCCGCCGGTCATGCCGATCGCAGCCAACCCGCCACTTCCAGCAGCCTTAAACAGGCGCCATCCTTCGAGCATTCCCGCTCCAACGATCACAGGGGTCGCCAGCAGAAACGAAAAGCGTGCCGCGTCCGGCCGATCCACATCCCGCAGCAGCGCCGTGCTGATTGTGATGCCGCTGCGTGACACACCGGGGATCAGCGCCAGGGCCTGGCTGAGGCCGATCCAGATCGAATCTCCCCAGTTAAGATCCTGCATCTTTCGTGTCCGTCGCCCGCGCAATTCGGAGATATAGAGGACGATGCCAAGCACCACCAGGGTCACGATGATAATGCTCGGAGATCGCAGTGCTCCCTCAACTTTCTTTTCGAAAAGCGCACCCACAATTGCGGCGGGAAGAGTTCCCACGATGATATACCAGGCAAGTCTTCGCTCGGCATTGCCGAATGGGTCTCTACGCACCAGTCCGGTGATTGTCTCCCTGGCGAGCGCAAGCCAGTCCTTCCAGAAGTACGCCAGGATGGCTACGGCCGTTCCCACATGCAATGAGACATCAAAGATGATTCCTTCCGGCTTCCATCCCAGCAACCAGGGCACGAGGATCAGGTGAGCCGAACTGCTGATCGGCAGAAACTCTGTCAAGCCTTGCACAATACCTAAGACTGCGGCTGCAAACATAGGCAATCATCCCCCCATCGGTGTGCAACGTGAACAAAAGTCGACAGCATACCCTATCGAGGCCAAAACTCATATCCGCTCAATACGAACTCCGGGGTTTTTGAGCGTCCGCCGGCGTCTTGCCGTCAGCCAGCATGCTAGAGCCAGCGCAACCGCTACGCCGGCAAGGATTCCCACTTCCCGTGTGAGTGAATTCCAGACCCTCGGCACATGCGTGCCGCTGTTCCCGGAATCGGCCGCTCCTCCGCGTTCTTCGCTTAGTAGCACATTATGGGAGATTGCCAGAGCACTGCCGCCAATGGACACTTCCCGCCAGACTTTGTCGTGAGGATCGAATACCGGCAGCACGAACCCTTCAATTCTCTGGCCCCGCGCGGCGCCGTAAATACTGATCAGCCAATGTTGTCGTTCCAGCAGCGCGACCTGGCGCTTTCCTTCCTTCTCAATCGTCTGCGTTATGTGGTTGGCACTTCCGAGATGGGCATGGAACTTGATCCCTGCCGGCGGGCGCATCCAATCGAGCGGCTGGAACATTCCTAAGTTGGCACTTCCCTCGATATCCAGCGCGACCGCATACCGGTTTTCCTGGGCCGCAACTAAAGTTCCCGAAATCTTGCCCACCATTGGAAGCTTCGCCCCTCCACTCGGCGCCGGCGGGACGCGCATGACATTCAATTCAACGGCTGTCGAACTGCCCACGATATCCCAATCATCAGCCGCCGCCGCGCTGCGTGCACTCCTGATTTTGACCGATAACGGCGGCACTCTCTGCTTGCCTTCCATGAGCGGGAACAGTATCACCTGACGCAAAAGGTACTCGATCACCCCCTGGTCTTTCGATGCCCGCGCATTCGCGGATGCCTGCGGATCGATGGGCGCCGCCTCTGTCCAGAACCCCGGGTACTGCTGTGGGTCAATGTCCACGGCCGCAAGCGCGTGCTTCGTGCGCAGACGGTAAATGACGCTGAATTGCTCCCCCACATACGGGTCAGCGACACTTATCTCAGTGACAATCGCCATGTCGGGAGAAACCCGAGCAACAAATGTTCGAGACAGATCGGTTCCAGCATTCCCCGACAGCGCCGCACCTGCCATTACCGCGGCTAAAAACCCGCAGATCAATGCCCGCACCCGTCCCGCCAACGTAGCCTCCGCCTTATCTCGATTTCAATGTCAATCCCAAAATGGATTCGACCGACAAAAACAGAAAGGCCGCCAAGGCACAATACTGCACCACGTTGATTGCACCGCTACCGCCCATCGTGGGAAGACTACGGGACAGTGCCGCATCCAGGACTCCAGGGTCGGGCGACCATGTCCACTTCCCTGATGCTCCCTCGCGGCCGTACAGCGTCGATCCGGCTCCACGAGAGATATTCACCCAAGTGGTATCAGGCGAGCCGCCACGGGAGAGCGTCTCAAGCCGAGGGATCTCTTCGGCTGGAGCCGCCGTCAACACGAGCAAGCGCGCATTCGCAATTTCCGCTGCGCGGCCCTCTGCCAGGCGCGCGAGCGTTTCTACTATATCTGAACGGCTCTGTTGCTGGGGATAAAAAGGAAGGCGGGACACGATGATCAGAAGGCCCAGGTTATCCAACGTCGGCGGAACCAGCACCTCCGGCGGCAAGCCCGGAGTTATCACTCCAAAATGCGCTCCAGGCGCGCGATCGACAATGGTTTGAATCGTGTCTTCAAGGGTGGACCAAAGCCGATCCTGCGCGGTGTCGAAGGACGACACGTCGATGACAATCATGACCTTGGGATCGGGAGAACCTCCATCTGCCCCCTGCTTTGCAGGCACAGGAAGCAGGGCGGCCGCGAACATGAGTCCCACCGTCAGCAACACGAGGGCCACGAGACGCCGGAACCATGCAGCTGATACTCCAAGCACCATGGGATCGCCGAGTCGCTTCAGCCGTCGGTTCTGCAGCCACGCGGCGAGCGCCCAGCCCACGAAAACAAGCGCAGGAATGCACTCAGCCCACAAGTAAACTGGATGCCTCCAAACCATCCATCCTCCTGAAATCCGGGCGCGAGCCGCCGAGCAGAGCTAACCGGGCAGCTCAGGGCAAAGGACACGCTTTAGCGCAAATTCAGCGCAGAGCAACAGGATCGAGCACGCGCCGAGAAGTTGTATGAGAGAATCGTTGCTGCGCCGCGAGGCTGCGGCAGGGCGCGGACCGGTCTCCTCCACGAGCGGAAGCAAAGCAGCACGCAATTCTGCCGGATTGTGCGTGCGCCGGTAGCTTCCGCCGGCTATTGAGGCTATCTCTTGGAGGGCTTTGTCATCGATCGCTATGTGTGCACGGACTTGGATCGCTGTTCCCTGAGGTGATGGCACCCAGTAGGGTAGAACCGTGTCAGTTCCTATCCCGACTGTGTCGATTCTGATTCCCATTCCAGCCGCGATGCGAGCTCCATCCTCTGCAGACAGCGGCCCGCGGTTGTTCACTCCATCCGTCACCAGGAGAATCCGCCGCCTCCCCCAGGTATTGTTTCTCAGTCTATTGATCGCGCTGGCGATGGCGCTGCCGATTGCGGTGCCGTCCTCCCCATAACCGGCCGGCATTACTCCGCCAAGAGCTTGCAGGAGAGCATGCCTCTCCGTCGTTACCGGCACGGCGAGTTGCGGAGATGCCGCGAACAGAATCAATCCCATCTCCAAAGTCGATTGAGAGGAAACGAACTCGCTTAGGAGACGCTTTGCCACCTCCAGCCGATTGCCGGGCATATAATCCTGGGCAGTCATGGAACTCGAGATGTCCAATACAATCACGAGAGCGTCAGGCCGCGGTATTGCGGAGCGCTCGGGCACACTCCAGCCGATTCCTGAAACGACCGCCACCAGGCAGAGCATTGCGGCAGGACGCAACAGGTCCGCAAGTTTTTGCGGAAATGTTGACCTCCACGCGGAGGGCGGTAACCAGTCAAAGGTTGACAGGGACAACCAGCGCCGGTTTTGAAAGGATGGCCATGCCCGCAGCCAAAACAACACAAGCGGCAACAGCGCCAACAAGAGCAGCCACGGATGCGAAAAACTTAAGGCAGCCACCCGACCTCCGATGTGAGCTTGCCAATCGTGCGTTGCAAATTCGCAATTGCTGCGATATTGTATGGCTGCCGCAATTGACTAGCAAATAAAACTCGGGAGATTATCATTAGCCGCCAAAGCATTCTCATCCTCGATTTCGGCTCGCAGTATACCCAACTGATTGCAAGGCGCATCCGTGAGCTGAGCATCTATTGCGAGATCGCCCCTTTCTCGAGCGCGTTGGAGCAGACTGCGGCGATGAAACCTGTGGGCATCGTGCTTTCAGGAGGGCCGGATTCTGTCTGCAAGGCCCAGAGCCCGTCTGTGCCGTCCGAATTGTTCGAAATGAGGATCCCAATCCTCGGAATCTGCTACGGTCTCCAGTTGATCGTACAGAGCATGGGGGGAAAGGTCGTTCCCGGAAATCAACGCGAATTTGGCAGGGCTTTTATAGAGGTTCAGGAGGATGACGCACTGTTCGTGGGGCTGCCGCGAAAATTCCAGGTGTGGATGAGCCACGGAGATCGAGTTGAATCGCTGCCGCGGGGATTCCGCGCTCTGGCCCGTTCCGGAAACATCCTCGCGGCCGCGGGCAACGCAGAACGTCACATCTGGGGAATTCAATTTCATCCCGAGGTCATCCACACGCATCACGGGATCAGAATTCTTGAAAACTTTCTGACTCGTTCCTGCGGCTGCCGCCGTGATTGGACGATGTCGGCGTTCGTCGATGCGTCCGTCGCGGCGATTCGCGCGCAGATCGGCGACGGCCAGGCCATTTGCGGGCTAAGCGGAGGCGTTGACTCCGCCGTTGCAGCCCTCCTCGTTCATCGGGCGTTGGGCGACCGACTAACCTGCATCTTCGTCGACAACGGGTTGCTGCGAAAGGATGAATACTCATCCGTGCTCGCGAGCTTCCGCGACCGCTTCCACTTGAAAGTGATCGGCGTGCCCTCGGCCGATCGTTTCCTTTCCCGGCTCACCGGCATCACCGATCCGGAACGAAAGCGCAAGATCATCGGCGAGGAATTCATCCGCGTGTTCGAAGAGGAAGCGCGAAAACTCGGGGATGCAAAGTACCTCGTCCAGGGCACCCTCTATCCCGACGTCATCGAGTCGACCTCGGTGCGCGGACCGTCAGCGGTGATAAAATCCCATCACAATGTCGGCGGCCTGCCGCGGGATATGAAACTCAAACTGGTGGAACCGTTGCGCGAGTTGTTCAAGGACGAAGTGCGCCGCGTCGGCGAGGAGCTTGGGATGGATCCGCGCTTCGTGCACCGGCAGCCCTTTCCCGGTCCCGGACTTGCCGTGCGCATCATTGGCCCGGTCAGTTCCGATCGCCTCGCAATCCTGCGCGCAGCCGACGCCGTGGTTCAGGAGGAGATCGAGCAGGAAGGCCTGATGCGTGAGCTCTGGCAAGCGTTCGCGGTACTGTTGCCCATCCAGAGCGTCGGCGTGATGGGCGATGACCGCACGTATGAGAATGTCGTGGCATTGCGGGTGGTTACGAGTCAGGATGGCATGACCGCGGACTGGGCCAAGCTTCCTCACCAGCTGTTGGATCGCATATCCAGCCGTATTGTCAATGAAGTCCGCGGCATCAACCGCGTCGTCTACGACATCACTTCGAAACCGCCGGGAACCATTGAATGGGAGTGAGCCGTGACGCAGCCGGGACCGTTCGTACACCTGCACAATCATTCCGATTATAGCCTGCTGGACGGCGCCTCCAAGGTGGAACAACTCGTGGAGACCGCGATCTCCATGCAGATGCCCGCGCTGGCCCTGACCGATCACGGAAATCTCTTCGGCGCCATGCAGTTTTACTTCACAGCGCGCAAGAAAGGGCTCAAACCGATTCTTGGGTGCGAGGTATACGTAGCTAAAGAAAGCCGGCACAAGAAGACGGGCGGCACCGACCAATCCAACCACCTCGTGCTGCTCGCCCAGGATGAAACGGGCTATGCCAACCTCAGCAAGCTCGTATCCTTCGGTTACCTCGAGGGCTTCTATTACAAACCTCGCGTCGACAAGGAACTTCTATCGCAATACAGCAAAGGCGTGATCGCGCTGTCAGCGTGCTTGAAGGGCAGCGTCGCCCAGCTCCTAACGATGGAGCAGCGGCCGGCCGCACTCGAGGAAGCGGGGGTGCTCCAGGACATCTTCGGAAAAGGAAATTTCTACCTCGAATTGCAAGACCACGGCCTGGAGGCTCAAAAACGCGTCAATCCTGCGATCATGGAAATATCCGCCGGCACCGGCATTCCCTTGGTCTGCACGAACGACACGCACTATCTCCTGCAGGACGATCATATCGCCCATGACGTTCTGCTCTGCATCGGCACGGGCAAGACGGTGCAGGATTCGGATCGCTTGCGCTATACCAGCGACCAGTACTACTTCAAGTCCAGCGCGGAGATGCATCAGCTCTGGAAGGACGTGCCGGAGGCGCTTCAGAACACGCTGCGCATCGCCGAGCGCTGCAACCTCCAACTCAACACCTCCGATTATCTTCTTCCTCCATTTCCTGTGCCTGCGGAAGAATCGTACGACTCTTACTTCGAAAAGGTAGTGCGCGAGGGATTTCGGGCGCGCCGTCCTCATCTCGAAACGAGAGCGCGCGAGGGCGCGCTCAAGAATTCCCTGCAAGCATACGAAGAACGCCTCACCTTCGAGATCGAGATGATCAAGAAGATGAAGTTCTCAAGTTACTTTCTGATCGTATGGGACCTGATCAAGTACGCAAGAGACCAGGGTATTCCGGTTGGCCCCGGGCGCGGATCGGTTGTGGGAAGCCTGGTGGCATACAGTTTGCGGATCACCGACATCGATCCGCTTCAATATGCGCTGTTCTTCGAGCGATTCCTGAATCCGGAGCGCATCGCCCCTCCTGACATCGATATGGACTTTTGCATGAACCGGCGCGCCGAGGTGATCGATTACGTGGCGCGCAAGTATGGCCGGGACAGCGTCTGCCAGATCATCACCTTCGGTACCATGGCCGCAAAAGGCGTCATCCGCGATGTCGGAAGGAGCCTCAATATCCCCTACGCCGAAGTGGACCGGATCGCCAAGCTCATTCCCAACGATCTCAATGCCACGATTGACAAGGCGCTCGCGCAGGAGCCACGCCTGCGCGAGGAGATGAAGAAACCCCAGATCGCGAATCTAATCGAGATCGCTAAACA
>JBEKIX010000053.1:0-24127 GCA_050011535.1 Acidobacteriota bacterium | reverse complement strand
ATCTGTTCCCGATCCTCGAAATCGGCACGTCTGGGAAAATGCTGTCGATTGTCCCGCTCCTCGCGGGTGGTGGGCTCTTTGAGACTGGAGCGGGCGGCTCGGCGCCGAAGCATGTGCAGCAGTTCCAGAAGGAAGGCTACCTCCGCTGGGATTCGCTGGGTGAGTTTTCGGCGCTGGCGGCGTCGCTGGAACACATTGCCGCAACGTTCCAGAATGAGCGGGCCGCGTTGCTGGCTGAAACCCTTGACCAGGCGATCGGTAAGTTCCTCGACAACAACAGGTCGCCCGCCCGCAAGGTGGGAGAGATCGACAATCGCGGCAGCCATTTCTACTTGGCTATGTATTGGGCCGAGGCACTGGCAGCTCAGTCGAAAGACAGAGAGCTACAGACGCGGTTCTCCCGCATCGCCAGGCAGTTGATTGAAAACGAGGCGAAGATCAATGCCGAGCTGCTCGGAGCCCAGCGCAAACCCGTCGATATGGGCGGCTACTACAAGCCGGACGCGGACAAGACTACCAAGGCGATGCGGCCGAGCCCGACGCTGAACGCCATCATCGACGCCATCGTGTAGCCGATCGATAGTCCGATCTGTGAAGTGTGATACTGGAATGGGTGAATTCATGATCCTTGGCAAATACTCGATAGGTGTGGGAGACAGGTTTGCACACCAAGCAGAGGCACAGTTGCGTGCCTGCATGCTGGCCGCCGGGCAGGGTGTCGATGTGACGCCGGTATGGAACAAGTCGCATCGAGAACACACGATTATCGGCTCCAAGCCTCTGGAATCACGTATGGCTGCTGACGCTGCCGTAAAAAAGCTGGGCTGGTCGAAGCCATATTTCCTGGATGCCGACCATATTACGATGGGCACCTGGGAGGGTTATGTCGAAGCCTGCGACTTTTTCACCATCGATGTTGCCGAATGGATTGGCAAGACCGTCGATGCCGCCGCCGTGCGGGGATTCGTCGAACGTCATCCCGAATTGGCGGGTGAACTGCTCATCCCGGGCATTGATGAGCCGTTTCACGCCGGCCGTGACTTTGTCGCTCAGTATGCGGGCAAGTATCTCGCAGCCGCGCAGGAAGCCGGCCGGATCTATCGCTGTGTGCAGGCGAAAAAAGGGAAGGGATGTTTTATTACCGAAGTTTCCATGGATGAAACGGACGCTCCGCAGACTCCTATCGAACTGCTCCTCATCCTCGCCGGACTGGCCGACGAAGGAGTTCCCATTCAGACAATCGCGCCGAAGTTTACCGGGCGCTTCAATAAAGGAGTGGATTATGTAGGCGATGTGGAGAGATTCCGCGCCGAGTTTTCCAACGATGTAGCGGCCATCGCCTTTTCCATTCGCCGGTACGGTTTGCCCGGCAACCTGAAACTGAGCGTGCATTCCGGCAGCGACAAGTTCTCCCTTTACGGCCCCATGCATCAGGTCCTGCGCAGGTTCAGCGCCGGCGTACATTTGAAGACCGCTGGAACTACCTGGTTGGAGGAGTTGATTGGGTTGGCGGAGGCGGGAGGGGACGGGCTCGAAATGGCCAAGGAGATCTACACGGAGGCATTTGCTCAAAGAGACGTGCTCTGTCTCCCCTATGCCACCGTGATCGACATTGACTCCCATCGGTTGCCCGATCCGAAAGCGGTGCGGAGCTGGAGTTCGGGACAATATGTGTCGGCGTTGCGCCACGATCCCCAGTGCCCGGATTTCAACGCAAGCTTCCGCCAGCTCCTGCATGTGGGATTCAAAGTGGCGGCCAGGATGGGAAACCGGTACTTGGACCTTCTGGCTCGATTTGAGATCTCTGTGGCGAAAAACGTGACGGGCAACCTCTTCCATCGTCACATCAAGCCGCTATTCCTGGGCGCCGGCCCGGCGGAATCCCGTTGAGCCCAGATTCAATCATAGTAGCTGTTTAGCTTTTTTCTGAGATTCGGATTGCATGATCGAAATGCAAGACGAACCGCGAAGACTCAAAGAATCTCGAAGAGGTGCCGGCTTCTGCGGCCCTGAAAGCCAGGCGCGAAAACAGAGAGCTGTTCTCTGAGGGCCGATTCATCACGTATGGCTGAGGGCGCGCGCGCCGGTCTTTTGCTCATGTCCATTTCCCGAGCGGTAAGAGAATGCCTGCGCATAAGCCCAAATTGAATCATAGCAATCAGAAAGCAATGAGAAAAGGGCATGGCGGGAGCCACGAATTACACGAAACTGCCCATGACGGCATCCGGGCAGTAGGCGCAAAGCGGCGATAGGTGGAATTGGGCCTTCCGGGTAAGATCAAAGTTGCGATCGCGCGGATTGTCACGTACAATCAACTGTACTGAATACTGTACGCATCAGATCGAGGATGTCATGCCTAAAATCAGGTTTACTGAAGACATTCGACCGCTTTCCGAGTTTCGTTCCAACGTTGCGGAGGTTGTCGGGCACGTGAGGGATACCAAACGAGCCGTGATCCTGACCCAGCATGGACGGAGTGCGGCTGTTCTCCTCGACGTGGAGAGCTATGAAAAACTGTTGGAGGAGGTTGAACTCCTGCGTGACGTTCGTGCCGCTGAAATCGAAATTGCAGGAGGAAAGGGTATTTCTCATCGGAGGGCGAAGGCGCAGATGCTGGCCCGCATGCGCCGGTGAGGATTCTTTGGGCTCCGCTTGCGTTAGATCGAGTTGAGGAAGCTGCTGATTATATCGCCTGCGATATGCCGGCTGCGGCAATTCGCTGGGTTGAAAGCTTATTTGCGAGGGTGGAGCTCTTGGCTAAATCCCCAGCACAAGGCAGGATTGTGCCAGAGAGCCGCCGTCAGGATATTCGCGAAATCCAACACCAGGGTTATCGAATGATCTTTCGCATTGACGAAAGGAAGGTCGTCATCCTCACAGTCCGTCATTCGAGACGGGAGTTCGACTACGAGGAACTGAACGAAGGCTGACGTTTGATTTCCATCGCAACGAGAAACCTGCTCTCCCTTTTTGATATCGCAGGTGAGATTGCGTACGAGTATGCCGCTCGGAATCACCTTTAATGTAATTTCGGTGCGACCCCATCTGCCGACGGTTTTCTGCGGGACGGAAAAGATCTTGTCCGTCGCGAAGAAAGTGGTGTCCGGCACAGAGAAGATGCTCTCCGTGTCGGAGAAGATGGTCCCCGTCGCGAAAAACATGGTCTCGACGACGGAGAAGATGGTCCCCGTCGTGGAAATCATAGTCCCCGCGACGGAGCAAATGGTCCCCGTCACGGAAATCATGGTCCCCGGGACGGAAAGGATTGCCTCGATAACGGAGACCACAGTCGAAGCCTCTGACAAGATGGTCAAAGGAACGGAAATCATGGTCCCCGTCATTGAAAAGATCTTTTCCGTGACGAAGACCATATACAAAATCGACCGTCGCGCTAATCGCAATAAAGGCAACAGTTGACCAGGCACTGAAAACATCTTTTCCGTCTCGGAGACCATCTTGTCGAAGGCGGAGACCATCTTTTCCGTCACGAAACACATCTTTTCCGTCTCGCAGACCATCTTGTCCAAAGCGGAGACCATCTTGCGACCATCTTCCCCGTCACGAAAGGCATTGTCTCAGCGATGAGAGAATCGTCTCGTTGACGAAGAAGAAGGTGTATCTGACGCCGGCCATCGTGAGCCAAACGAAACTCATGGTCACCGCCAGGCAGAAAACGCTCTACGTCGCACGCGCCAAGTTCTTCGCGACCGAACGGATTGCTTCGGCTCAGACTCAGTGGATTATTCAGCATAGGCTTCGCCCATTGGGATTTGGCCCGCCCTTTTCGAAACAGAGCTTCGCCAATCCCCAGCTGGTTGTTTTAGGAGCCAGCCCGCTCGCATCATTTTAAATTCGGGAAATTCACCTGCAGATCCAATTTGCTAACTACAACACAACGGTATTTGAAGAGTAAGAAAAACAAGCTGCCGTTTCCCTTTCAGTCTTGCTTTGAAATCTGGGCCGCTGGTTCCGATAAGGGGTGATATGTCACCTTCGAGGGCTGTGCCCCGACTGCTGCGGAATCTTACACCGAAACCGTCCCGCGCGGCATCTCTTTTGGGTACACGCCTCCTTACTGCAGAGCAGATTAGCAGCCTCGGCTCACCACAAAACACTTGCGTCTTCATCCAGAACAGCCGGGGCGATGGGCGGGGCCCTGGCGGGGAGGCCGAGGCAGGCGAGAATCTTGCCAATTGCGTCCGGTGAATTTATCGCGGCCAATATTCTCATTCTCGCTCCACAGCGTGGGCACGTTAGGATGTCGAATTCAAAAACGCGCGCCATCAGTTGAGCCCATGGGTAATTTCTCCGCCGGCAGCCGTATTTCTCATTCGCCTTGTCTGCATCGGTTTTCTCGCTCGCGACTCCTCCATGGCAGCATGCATGAGGCGCTTCCGATGGGGCCTCCTCCTGAGGAACTATCAGAGGCCGGAAGGCCGATGCCGGCGCGAGCACCCCTGAATATCTTGTGAGGTTGAACCTCGGCGGGGGCACGAGCGGCCAGCCGTTCTATCAGTTCCAAAGATTCGTAGATCACATGCGTCGTTCCGTCCCGCCAGCGATGCTTGAGCCGGTACAGCAAGCTGCCGTCGGGCAAAAGCGACAGCCGTTCGCTGGCCAGCGGAGGGCGCCCGGCATATCTCGCGAGGCGTTCCAATCGCATGCGGTCGCGGGCCGGAACAGAGACTCCCGCATGGACGCTGTAACCCGCAACCGCCGCGCAGCACCTGCCCGACGGCAGTGCACACTCCTCTACATCGACCGCATCGCCCACCCTCGCAACGCGCCTGCCGGCCCGCGGGCCCGTGGCTACGCGCCCCGAGACCGAGGCGCCGTAGAGTTCCGCAAGCAGCGGCTCGGCCTGCCTGAGCGTGTCCGCGCCGGGATCGGCCTGCAACCCCAGGCCTCGGCGTTCCATGAGCCTCGCGACACTTCGACGAATCCGATCCGCGACGCGGGCGACTTCGGCGTTACTGGGCGGAGAAACATGCTGGAAAACCAGTTGGCCCCGGTCGCCCTCGACATAAATCCCATCCAGGGCCAGGGTGTGGAAATGTGGATCGAGATTCAACGCGTTGCTGAAAGGTTGAATGAAAGTAACGGCGCCGCAGCGTGCCCGGCGGTTCGAGGCGAGAATGCCCGCCCGCCGGCGGATCGAGGCAAACACGGCACGCACCCAGATCTGCAATACGTCCCTTACCAGAGTCGGATCGTAGGCGAGCCGATAGCGCAGGGCAAAAGGGACCGACAGCACCCACTGACGGACCAGCGCGTCGGGAAAGACATGGTCAACCAAATGCGCCGCCGTGTCGGCCATGCGCCTCCCGCAGCAGGAGGGGCAGAAGCCTCTACATTTGCACGAAAATGGCACGACGCGGTCCAGTCGGCATGCGTCGCAGTGCACCCGCAGAAAACCGTTGGCCAGGATGCCGCACTCCAGGAAGGAGCGCAGCTCGCGCTCCACGAAGCGGGGAACAAGGCGGTCGCGCTCCCGTTGCCGTGCCAGGAAGGTCTCGAGATTGCCCGCCACAACGCCGTATAATACAGTCTCTTCCGGCCGGCGGGGACGGTACTCGCAGGTTGTTTCGCACACGACGAAACTCTCGCCGGACATAACTGGATCTCCACGGCAGTCTTTCCCTTCCCTCTCGAATACTGCCGCTGGATATTCCAGAATCATCATTCCTCTCATTCAGCTTCCTGCAGAGCCGTAGCCACAACATGACTAACTGGCGCGGAATCGGATTGAGCGAAGAATTTTACGGCTGAATGTGCTGACGATCGCTTTGCGATACATTGCAGAAGGCGATCCGAGAATCAGGAGGGGGCGCAAGCTCGGGGTTTGCGCGCCGAGCGCAAGGTGCGAGGAGGCGGCGATGGGGATTCCTCTAGACGGTTCTCGCGGGTGCGGCCGGGATGTTGGGCAGCGGTTTGCCTTCACCAGGTCCGTGCAACTTGCCGCACGGTTTCTTGCGCCGTCCGAGGTGGAGGTAATCCATGACTAGCCTGCGTTTCAGGTGCTGAATGGCTTTCCCGGGATCGGTGCCCTTCGGGCAGACGCGAGAGCACTCACCCGCATAGTGGCAACGAAACGCTCCATGAGATCCGCCGGTGCGCTGGTTGCGCTCGCGCCTCCCGTCGTCGCGCGTGTCGACGTTGTATCGTTGAGCGGCAGCCAGAGGCATGGGACCCAGATAGGCTACGTCTGTGGCCAGCGTCGGGCAGGCGGCCATGCAGCAGCCGCATTTGATGCAATAGGTGAACTGAAGATAAGCCTCAAGTTCTTCGGGGGTCTGATAAAACTCCCCTCCAGGGTCATTGACCTCGGCCTCGTCCGCACGCTCGATATAAGGCCTGATCGATTGGTGTTTTTCGAACATGGGAGTGAGGTCGGGAACCAGGTCGCGGATGATTTTAAAGTTCGGCAAGGGTCCGACTATGAGATCCTTATCCGCGATGTGCAGGATCTGGGTGTTGCAGGCCAGCGTAGGATGGCCGTTGAGGAGCATGCCGCACGAACCGCAGACTCCCATGCGGCAGGAATAGCGCCAGACCAGGGACGGATCCAGGTTTTCCTTGATATAGTGCAGGCCGTCGAGCACCGTCATACCCTCGCGTACTGGTACTTTGTAAGCCCGCACGTGCAGCGAACGATCCCGTTCCGGGTTGTAGCGTGTGACGTGAAAGGTGACTTCGCGCGTGATTTTGCCGCTCTCTGCCATGGCTACCCCCTTGCTCCGAGTGCGGCGCTGATATGCGCAACCGCGTTCATGTGTGCGGCGATCGCCCCCCAGGTTCCCAGGGCAAACAGACCCAGGCCCACAACAAGAAGGAGGACAGTGACAGCCTTCTCCGCCGCGGGTTTCAGCGTCAACTCAAAAAGAATCGTTCTGAAGCCGTAGAGCCCGTGGTACAGGGCTGCGCCGAGAAGAATGATATAGGTCACCGTGAAAAACGGCATCGCATCGCGCAACAGGCTGTTTGGTTTCGCCGTGGCGCCTCCCCCATTCGGCGCATACAGGTGGGTGATGCCGCCGACATGCATGATGAGCATATGGAGGCCGAGGAGAACGAGGATGACCACTCCTGCCGTCATGTGCCAGGTCCAGTATTTTGTTTCGCGCATTTTTCCTCCTACTGCCCCAATCCTAGGAATTCATAGCCGCCCGCCGCCAGAAACACCGCCGCCAGTACCATCATCAAAATGAGCAAGGGCCTCTGGACATTCAGGGATGTTTTGTATGGGTACACGGGTTCGATAGGCTTGCCGACTGCGAATCCAAGTTCAATCAACACTAGACGGATTCCGTTGAACGCGTGAAATGCGAAAGCCGCGAACACGAGGAACTCGCCGAACTTGAATATCGTTTTGTCGAAATATGCTCCTTCCACCCACAAATAAATCCCGGTGGCGCGAAGGCTGGTGACCACGGTGTGCATCAAGAAATAGAGCAAGATGCCCAGACCGGTGACGCGGTGAAGGATGTAGGCATAGCGTTCCATCCCCCATCGTCCTCCCCCGAGCCAACCCACCAGCCCGAGTCTGTTGTCGTACCTGTTCAATACGGCCATGGCGGCCTCCTTTGTCCTTTTTCTCAGTACTTGCGCTCGACAGGTTTCCAGTTCGTGATGGTAACCGGCTTGTACTCAAGCCTTGGCTTGCCTCCGGTGCAATACACCATGGAGTGGTTCAGGAACTTCACGTCGTCGCGCGTTGGAAAATCCGTGCGCGAATGGGCGCCGCGCGATTCCTCGCGAGCCACACCCGCGGTAAGCAACACCTCCGCCAGCTCGAGCAGATTCTCCGTTTCCAGCGTCTGGATCAGGTTGGTATTGTAGACGCGGCTCTTGTCCTGCACGCCGATGTTCTGGAAACGGCGTTTTAATTCCACAATTCTGTCCAACCCCTGCCGCATGGACTCGCCGGTGCGGTAGACGCCCGCATGCTTGTCCATCAGCGTGCGGAGTTCGCGCCGGATCACAGCCGGGTTTTCCTTGCCGGTCCTCGCAAGGAGGCCGGAGAATATCCTCTTCTCTTCTTCCCGGGCCTTTGCTTCAGGCATGTCGCTTAATCGGGCTCCCTGGCCCAGGTACTTGGAAATCTCATTGCCGGTGATTCCGCCCCAGACGAGGCACTCCGCCGTGGAGTTGCACCCCAACCGGTTGGCGCCATGCATGGAGTGGCACGCAACCTCTCCCGCGGCCCAGACATTTTCGACTCTGGTGCGCCCATTGATGTCGGCTTCGATGCCTCCCATGGAATAGTGAGCCACGGGACGGATTGGAATCGCAGTCGTGATTGGATCGATTCCCAGGAACTTCATGCAGACTTCCCGAATCAATGGCAGGCGCTTGTTGATTTTCTCCGCGCCCAGGTGGGTCATGTCGAGCTGAATGTAGTCGAGCCCTTCTGGTCCGGGGAAGCCGCGCCCTTCAAGGATTTCAGTCATCTCGGATCGGGAGACGATATCGCGCGGCGCCAGCTCCATCATCTTGGGAGCGTACTTTTCCATGAATCGTTCGCCCTTGTTATTGCGCAGGTAGCCGCCTTCGCCGCGGCACCCTTCCGTCATCAGGATGCCGGAGGGAACGAGCCCGGTCGGGTGAAACTGGAGAAACTCAGGATCCTCGAGAGACAAACCGGCGCGGTAAGCGATGGCCTGGCCGTCACCCGTCACGGTCTGAGAGTAGGTCGTGAATCCATATAGATTGCCCAGCCCGCCGCTGGCGATCAGGAGGGCCTTGCCACGCACCACGTAGTATTGGCCTGTCGGAGCGTCGATCAGGGTCAAGCCTGCAAATCGGCCTTCTTCCACGATGAGCGATGAGACGAAACATTCGTCATAGCGTTTGAAATTGTTGTATCGAAGCAAACTGTCGTACAGGGCCTGCACTTCCATAAAACCGGTCTTGTCGGCGGCCATGCAGGCTCTTGGGAACGAGTGGCCCCCAAACGGCCTTTGCATGATGCGGCCATCGTCACGTCGCGACCAGGGCACCCCCCAATGCTCCAGGAGACGGATTTCATCCGGCGAAGTTCTCACAAATCGATCGATCGTGTCCTGATCCGCCAGGAAATCGGCGCCCTTCACGGTATCCCAGGCGTGCAACTCCAGACTATCCCCTTCTTCGGGGCGCATGACCGCGGCAGTGCCGCCCTCTGCGCAAACCGAATGCGCGCGCATGATCTGGACTTTGGAGATGATGCCGATATCTGCTTTGCCGCCTGTACGGATGCAAATCTCCACGGCGGTCCGCAAACCGGCGAGACCGGTACCCAGGATTACGACATCATGAGTTATCTGCTGCATGCTTTCTGTGCTCCTTACGATTCCCAGAGTGGGGTCCTGAATAAACTGCAGAAACCAATCCTGTCATTCCCCGACTTTACGGCCAAATCCGCGTGTGCCCGGGAAGCTTGTCGCGGCTCGACCCACTTGATGAGAAGGCGCAGCATAGTCCCCTCCCGCCCGGCATGTCAATTGTTTCATTGAAATCCACAGACGGTTCCGAATAGTCTAAGCAAATTCGTCCGGAGGGTGCTTAAGGGCTCGCGCCAAAACGCCAACTTATTTTTGCGCGAACCCTAAGGAGATGATATGAGCCTCACGATCAGGCGCAGGTGGTCCAGTTTGGCACGGGGTGCCGTATGGATCAGCATGAGTCTGGCCGGAGCCGTCTCGCTCGGTGCCGTAGCGCTCCACCGCCACGAGCCTATCAACGCCATGTGGCTGATCGTCGCAGCCACCTGCGTTTACCTGATTGGCTACCGCTTCTACAGCCGCTTCATCGCGTTCAAAGTCATGGAACTCGACGACAGGAGAGCGACGCCGGCAGAGCGGCTCGATGATGGACGCGATTACGTTCCTACCAACAAGTGGATCCTTTTGGGACACCATTTTGCGGCCATTGCCGGACCGGGTCCGCTCGTGGGTCCCACGCTCGCGGCGCAGCTGGGTTACCTGCCAGGTACCCTCTGGATCATAATCGGTGCGGTCCTTGGGGGTTGCGTCCAGGATTTTGTGATCCTCTTTGCCTCGATGCGCCGCGACGGCAAGTCTCTGGGCCAGATCGCCAAGGAGGAAGTGGGTCCCGTGGCCGGGTTTACGGCCCTGTTCGCCGTCATCTCCATCCTGACCATTCTTCTGGCTGTCATAGCCCTGGTCGTGACCAACGCCCTCAAATCGAGTCCCTGGGGAACGTTCACTCTTGCCATGACCGTCCCCATTGCGCTTTTGATGGGAATCTACCTGCGTTTTTTGCGTCCAGGCAAGGTGCTTGAGGCCTCCTTGATCGGCCTGGTGCTGATCCTCGCCGCGGTCGCCGGCGGGCAATCCGTTGCTAGGATTCCCGCGCTCGCCGGCCTGTTTACTTTCGATGCACGGCACCTTGCCCTGCTTATCATCGCCTATGGGTTTGCCGCGTCCGTGCTTCCGGTCTGGCTGCTGCTCGCGCCGCGCGACTACCTCAGCACGTTCGTCAAATTGGGCACCATCTTCCTACTCGCGCTGGGTATTCTGGCGGTTCGGCCAATGCTGGCGATGCCGGGGCTGACCCGATTTGTCGATGGCACGGGTCCAGTCTTTGCGGGCAAGATCTTTCCTTTTGCGTTTATCACCATCGCGTGTGGTGCGGTGTCCGGTTTTCACTCGCTCATCTCATCCGGGACCACGCCGAAGCTCATTACCAAAGAGAGCCAGGCGCGCCTGATCGGGTTCGGTTCGATGCTTATGGAGTCTTTTGTCGCGATCATGGCCATGGTCGCCGCCTGCGTTCTCCAGCCGGGCGTCTATTTCGCCATCAACAGCCCCGCAGGCGTCGTCGGAGCGAGTCCCGTCGCGGCCACCGCGACCATCACCTCCTGGGGATACCCGGTGAGCGCGGAACAAATGCAGGATCTGGCAAACATGGTTGGAGAAAGAAGCCTGCTCGCGCGCACAGGCGGGGCTCCTTCGCTGGCGGTCGGCATCGCGCACATTTTTTCCGGAACCCTCGGCGACAGGCGGTTGCTGGCCTTTTGGTACCACTTCGCGATCATGTTTGAGGCTCTTTTCATTCTTACTCTTCTGGACGCCGGAAGCCGTGTAGGGAGGTACATGCTGCAGGATCTTCTCGGACATTTTTGGCGGCCGCTTGGCCGCACGAGTTGGTATCCAAGCGTTTTCATGACCGGGGTGGTCGTCGTCAGTGCATGGGGATACTTTTTGTATCAGGGGGTGATGGACCCACTGGGCGGCATCAACAGCTTGTGGCCACTTTTCGGCATCGCCAACCAATTGCTTGCTGTCGTGGCGCTCTGTGTCGGCACGACTATCCTCATCAAGATGAACAAAGCGCGTTTTGCCTGGATAACGCTGGCACCCATGATCTGGCTCGTGCTGGCGACCCAGACGGCCGCATATCAAAAGATCTTCCATCCAGACCCGCGCATCGGCTTCCTGGCAGAGGCGAGTCGCCTCAGCGGCCTGATCTCAGGAGGCGGCACGGGCGCCGTAGAGGTCGCCACGACGGAACGGCTCATTTTCAACAACCGGCTCGATGCGGCGGTCACCGCGCTGTTCGCTGTCCTGGTGCTGGTAATCGTTCTCGATTCGGTGCGTGAATGGTATGCCATTCTGATCCGCAGGAAAGTGCCGGTTTTGCGCGAGGCGGCGTATGTCGTTTCGGCGATGGCGGGAGAGCAGTCGTGAAGGTCCTGCGCACGCTCTGGAAAATACTGGCGGAACTGACCGGGGACTCCGACTACGACCGGTACTGCGCACATCTGCGCGCACTTCATCCCGGAACGAGAATGCCCACGGAGAGCGAGTTCTACCTGGCGCGGTTGAATGACAAATACTCCCGCCCCACGAGATGCTGTTGAGAACTCCGGTGACTCTGGCTTATGCGCGATGTGCGCATGAGCCAGAGTCATCGGAGTTCTCGACCATTGAATTCGATCTGAAGGACGTCCCGGAAGGATTCCGTCATATATTTTTTCAGCCTGGCAATCAGTTTCTTTTCCGCCACGCGCACCGCCTCGCGCGACACTCCATAAAGATCGGCGATCTGCTGCAAGGTTTCCGGTTCCTCAGCAAGCAGCCTGCGCTTAAGGATAACCTGGTCCCGCCCGGAAAGCGTTTTTTCGAATTCCGCGAACTTGGCATCGAGCAGCTCACGAAATTCTCCGTGCGCGATCTTGTCATCCACGCTCTCATCCATGAGGTGGAGAGTGTCGATGTAGCGCGGGTTGTCGTCGTTTCCGGCGATGGGAGCGTCCAGGGACAGATCGGGCCCCGCCATTCCGCTTTCCACGTCCAGGATCTCCTGTTCGTCGACACCGAGGTTTTCCGCCAGAAGGCGAGTGGTGGGAGTGATTCCCTTGGCCTCGAGTTCGTGTTTCTCTTTACTGAGATTCATGAGGATCTTGCGCCGCTCGTTCGTGGTCCCAATCTTCACCAATCGCGCGTTGTCGAGCAGAAACTTGAGAATGTATGCCTTGATCCACCATGCTGCATATGTCGGCAGGCGCGTGCCGCGCGCAGCATCGAAGCGCTTCAGCGCCTGAAGCAATCCGATGTTTCCTTCCTGAATGAGATCGAGGAGGTTGTGATAGACCTTGCGATAAATCATCGCGATTTTCACGACAAGTTTGAGATTCGAGGTAATCAGGCGATAGGCAGCTTCGCGATCGCCGGTGTCGCGGTAGCGCACGGCGAGATCGTGCTCTTCCTCCCGGCTGAGCGGACTGAATTTCTTGATCTCGTACAGATACCGCTTGAGCGGGTCATAAGGTGCGATCCTGTCGAGTCCTGCCTTGGTGCTCTCATCCTTGAGCGCCAGCAGTCCCTTGATTTCGCGTTCCGGTATTGGTTTCAGATCTTCCACAGGCACACTCTCCCCCCGTTCCAACGAATCCCTTATTATACGGGATGAAATGGAATTCGAAAGGCTCACGGGAGACCTGATTCGAAATTCGAGATTCGAAATTCGAGATTGAGAATTTCGAATCTCGAATATCGAATCTCGAATCCCGAATCTCAAACTTGCCTTCTCGCAAAAAATTCGCGGACTGATAGCATAGATCAATTAGAATATTCTACCAAATGAGCAAGGAGGCTCTATGGGCTACGAAAACCTGATCGTCGAGGAGCGGGGCGCCGTGGCTAAGATCACGGTGAACAGACCGGACAAGCTGAACGCTCTCAACGTCCGCACGCGCGAGGAGATCCTGGCGGCCTTCAAAGACCTTACCGGGAATGCCAACGTCCGGGTCGTGGTAATCACGGGAGTGGGCGACAAAGCATTTATCGCAGGAGCTGATATCAGCGAGTTCGCGGGCCGGACTGCGCTCGAACAGCGCGAGATCATGCAGAGAAGCCGGGCGTTTGATGCCATGGAAGATTGCCCGAAGCCGGTCATCGCGATGATCAACGGTTTCGCGCTGGGCGGGGGTTGTGAACTGGCCATGGCCTGCGACATCCGCATCGCTTCCGCAAAGGCGAAGTTTGGACAGCCGGAGGTCAAATTGGGCCTGATCCCCGGAGGCGGCGGCACCCAGCGTCTGTCGCGCTTGATCGGGGAAGGCAAGGCCATGGAGCTGATCCTCACTGGTGATATGATCGATGCCGAGGAGGCGCTCCGCCTGGGACTGGTGAATCAGGTCGTGCCGCCGGAGGAACTCGAGTCGCGCACGATGGCGTTGGCCAACAGGATCGCTGAGCTCAGCCCCGTGGCTCTGGCCATGGCAAAAAAGTCGGTGAAAAACGCCGCGCGCACGGATCTCACTTGCGGGCTGGAGGCTGAGAGCGATCTGTTTGCGTTGTGCTTCGCCAGCGAAGATAGAGAAGAAGGCGTGCGCGCCTTTCTCGAAAAACGCAAACCCATCTTCACCGGGAAGTGACGTGTGACGGGGGGCGGCTGATCTCCACCCATTCTTCGTCATTCGTCAGGGTTCTTGCACTGCCGAGGCTTGCACGACTGGAATCGCCTGGCGATCCCTCTTGCGTGCCACGAGAATCAAGGTGCGTCCCAGCAATAGCCGCGGTGATGCGAGGATCCTGCGAATTTCGCGATTGGCGGCACGCTGCTGCGGATCTCTTTCTTTACGCATGGTCCGGATGCTGTAAAGCCGGATCGCCGGCTTCAGCCAATAGAGCCCCGCTGCGCTGCGGCGGAAGATATCCGTGGCGATTTCCGTGATCTGGAAACCCTGCGTGTGCAGCATGTACCGGAGTTGATAGTAGGTCACCGGGTGAATGTGATCGAAGACCGGGACCTGGCTGAACTCGTTGATCGGCCTCGGAATCAGAGAATAGAATCCGGAGAAAAGAAACTTCAGCCGCGACCCCAGGTTCAGGATGTTGGGAGTGGACATGACCAGATGGCCGTTGGGCCGGAGTATCCGATAGCATTCGCGCACAAACTGAAACTGGTCCTGCAGGTGCTCGATCCCTTCTACGCAACTGATGAAATCGAAACTTCCGTCGGGAAGAGGAAAGGGCCGGTTCATGTCGAGGTAGATGCACTTGAGCGGCCGGACCTTGAAAAACCCCGGGTCGATATCACCGCCCGTAACTTCATAGCCCAGCTTGTGCAGCTGCCAGGCAAGAGCGCCTTCGCCCGCCGGAATCTCCAGCAACGGCCCGCGGAAAGGGAACCGCCCGAAGATCTCCAAAACCTTGCTGTGGGTTTTCTCATGCGCAATGATCTGGAGGCGATCATAAGCCCGCGCATCCGCGGAGTCACCCTGCGCGTTGAAACTGGACATAGGTCCTCCGAAATGGCTGATTGATATCAGAGCCGAACAGTCCAGTCAACCGCGGGAGAGACTGACGCGCGATTCAGACACTGCTACTTCCGGAGGCCGTAACTTTCCTTGAGGGCTTGCATCCATGCGGCTGTTTGCGAGTGGACGCGCTGGAGCCCCCCGTCGACCAGACCGATGCGCGCATCAGAACCGGCAGAATCGACATCAGCGGGGAATCCATCCTCGCTCGGCGCGGCGGCGACGGTATTCGCCACCAGGTTCGCAACGATCACAGCATCGAGCATCGGGTTCGGCTCCGCGGGCGGCATTTCATGATGGTGCTCGATAGCCTGGGTGATCGGTTCCGGGAAGGTCCATTTGTGAGCAATTGCGGCGCCCACCTCGGCGTGGGTGCAATCGAAGAGCTGCTTTTCCGCCTCAAGGACCGACATGTTGTCTCGCAGGCATTTTTCCGTGACCGCACGCATTTCGGCATTCAAATGGCGCACCATGACCAGCTTGCCGATGTCGTGAATCAGCGCGGCGATGGTGGATGCCTCCGGGATCTTCCGGTTGCGCGTTTCCTTGATAATAGCTTTCACGGCCAGGGAAGCCGTCGCACCATGAAGCCAGAGCTCATCTTCGGACCGGCGGTTGGCGGAATTGGTCATGTGCATCGACCTGAGGTGGCCGATGAGCATGATATCCAGCAGAGTGATGGTTCCCAACCGGATCACAGCCTCGCGGACGTGCTCGATCTGGTTCCGGCCGCCAAATGCAGCCGAGTTTGCGGTGCACAAAATGTTGGAAGTAATGGCGCCGTCATATTCAATCGTCTCCGCAATCTCATTGAAATCTACTTCGTCGCCGTTTAGCGCGACCATGAGTTTTTGGACCGTCATCGGCAGCGGTTCGAGCCTATCGATCCCATGCAGCACTTTGTCCGGAATGCTCATGCGGTTGGTTCCCCCTAAAATCCATTCCTAGCGGCTCTATCGGCCGCTCGCTCCTCCCCGGTTAGCAAAAGTGAGGCGCCCGAAGTCGGGGACAGTCACCTCTTTTCGCCAGGAGAAACTCGGCAGATTCGACCAGCGGTGGCGAAAGCAAGTGACTGTCCCCGACTTTGCAATCGATTTCCGTCCTGCGCGGCACTTTGCCGGAGCCGTAAGCGAATAGCGAATCAGGTAGATGCTCCTTCACAATCGCGTTATCATAGAACTCCGATCCAACCAGTCTGACGTGGAATTCCGCCGGAAAGGAGCCTATGAGTTACGTGGACAAAAATCTGCTGCAGGGGGAAGCTGTGGCGTACCGCGCGCGGCTTCACTGGATGATCTTTGCCCTACCCTTCTTGATTGCGGTGCTCGGCGCGGTCTTGGCCTGGCTCGCGCACTCATGGTATGTGGCCGCTTTAGGTTTCGGGCTTGCGTTCCTGACCGCCATTCCACGTTTCATTCGCTATGCGACTTCTGAGTTTGCGGTGACCAACAAGCGCGTGGTCTTCAAAGTCGGCCTGATAAACAGACACACGCTCGAACTCGTACTCGCGAAATTGGAGACGATCGGCGTCGAACAAAACATTCCCGGACGGATCTTCAATTATGGCACGATCATCGTGACGGGAACCGGAGGAACCAAGGAACCCTTCCGGGAAATTGCCGATCCACTCGAGTTCCGCAAGCATGTCCAATCGCAGCTGGCATAGGTGGATTCTGTCGCGACGTTCGGTCATGGTGACAATCCTGAGCGTTCCCCAAGCCCCGCACTGTTATTGCTGGAATTCTATGGTCTGCTACTTGGAACCGCGCTATGATGGCGCGCACATATGGCGCCGATCATAAGGAATGCATCGGAGCAGATCGCTTGGCCGATCCTGCAGTTTAGCGCCGATTCATTCAGTGTTGGGAGGTGTGCCGGCAGGCACTGTTCTGCGAATTTCCAATGGGAGGGAATCTCATGGTGCTGAAACGATCAATTCTTATTCGAACCCTCATGATGTCGGCGCTGTTTGCGCTAAGCCTCGGTCCCGTGGCGGCGCAGAATGCCGGCAAACCGGCGGCGCCTCAAGTCCCGGCCTCGCTGAGTGCGCTCAAGACGCGCCCCGAACGGACCAATTACACGGAAACCAGCCGCTATCAGGATGTCATCGATTTCTTGCACGTGCTGGCCGCCGCGTCTCCGCGCATCCACCTGACAACCTACGGCTATTCCTTTGAAGGACGCGCGCTGCCCTTGGTGGTGATCGGCGCCAAGGATGCCAGCCCTGAAGCGGTTAAGGCAACGGGCAAAGTCAGAATATACATCGAGGGCAACATCCACGCCGGAGAGGTCGAAGGGAAGGAGGCGATGCTCGAACTGCTGCGCTCGATAGCGCTCGGACAGCATGCGGGCTGGTTCAATTCCGTGGTGTTGATGATCAATCCGATCTTTAATCCCGACGGCAACGAACGAATCAGCCTGAGCAACCGGCCATCGCAGAACGGTCCCATCGGAGGCGAGGGCCAGCGCGCCAACGGACAGAACTACGATCTCAACCGGGACTTTATGAAACTGGACGCGCCCGAGACACGCTCGTTCGAGTTGATGATGTCCCGCTACGATCCCCACATCGTCGTGGATCTTCACACGACCGACGGCTCGGCACATGCATATCAAATGACCTATGCGCCGCCTCTGCATCCCGCGACGCCCGCCGGCGTTGTCGACATTCTGCGCAACGGCCTGCTGCCGGCAGTGACGAAGGTGATGAAGGCCAAGGACGGCATGGATTCTTACTATTACATTGAGGGCATCATGAATGTTCCCGAGCTGTCCCGCGGACGCGGCATGGGACCCGGGGGACCTGGCAGGGGCGGCGGCCAGGGCGCCGCGGCAGGACGCGCCGGGGCGGCCGGTGCGCAAGGTGCTGCGGCCGGCGGGAGAGCCGGCGCTGCTGGGGGAGGCGGCCGTGGAGCGATGCCGGGAGGCCGTGGCGGTCCTGCCTGTACTGGACCCTGCTTTACCACGACGGATTACACGGCACGTTACGGCATAAACATGGTAGGCTTACGCAACCGACTCGGCATCTTGAGCGAGACCTTCAGCTACTTGCCATTCCAGGACCGCATCAAGGCAGCGCGCAGATTTGTCGAAGAGATCATCAATTACGCGCAGCAGCACAGCCCGGAGATTCAAAAAGCAACGGATGATGCCGACAAGAAGTCGATCGTCGGGCAGGACATTGCCCTACGAGGCGCTCTTGCAAAATCGCCCGAGAAATTCGAATTCCTGTACACTGAGTTGACCGCCGTAAAGAACCCGTACACGGGTCAGAATATGTCGACTACCACCGGAGTGCGCCATTCGGTCACTGCCGACCAGTACATATCCTTTGAAGCGAGTGAGAGCACGACCGCACCACGTGCTTACCTGGTGCCCGCGACGCGTTACGTGCAAGAACGCCTCGAAGCACACGGCATACCCTTCACGAAACTCGATCAGCCGATCACCATCAAGGGAGAACAGTTCCGGATCGAGTCCTCGGCCCTGGCAGCCTCGGCGTACGAAGGGCATACGGCGCGCACGATCACAGGAAAATGGGAACCGGCGGATCTCAACGTGCCGGTGGGAACGCTCGTGGTGCGCATCGACCAGCCGCTCGGGCGGCTTGCTGTGTTGCTTCTCGAGCCGCGCTCGGAAGACAGCTTTGCTGCATGGGGGTTGATGGAGGATTCACTGGCCGCACAGCCGCAGCTTTTCCCGATCACGCGCACCTCGGAAAAGCTCCCCGGCGACAAATAGCTGAAAATCTTCCACGGTCATTCCTGCATGGAGCGGAGTTTTGTGAGAAAGGCTTCCAGTTTCATGCCAGTTCGAATCTCCTCGATATGAGGAGATTGCACCTGCCCTTCCCGGACAGGCACGACTAGATGCGCTTGAAACAGATGCTCTATATCATTCCAGCGCAAGAAAACGATGTATTCCTCGCCTTGCTTGCATGGAGCATCGATTTCTGTACCTGGCCCCGCGCTGGGGTAGAGGGAATCCGGAGCAGCCTGCAGAAAACTAAAAGTCGACTGGGGATTTCCAAAGAATCGCCTGAACGCTTCGAGGTTGACAGCCTGATACTCCACGTAAAGGCCGTCGCTCTCATAACCTGTTTGCCTTGTCCTTGTGTCCAGAGTTTTCTGAATACGCACGTACGCAACCGCATTTACGCTCCTCCACAGCGTCGGCAGATCCGTCACCCAGTCCGCTTTGCCGGATTGAGCATCGCCCTGCGCGGACTGGCTGTGCCGCAGGGGCGGCCGTGGCATGGCACTCCCTGCCGCCAGCAGAAAAATCACCGGCAGCGCCAAGGCCCTGCCGAATCGAATCATGATACGCACGTTTGACCCTCTACTGAATTATATCCGTCTTGAACCGGGGCTGATCATGAATTCCCGCGAATCAAGAAGCGGATTTTTCACCTGCGACCCAGACATTGTAACCGACGACAGGTTCCGGAATGCTGGCGGTGCCGAAATAGCTGCAGTTTTGATCTCGATGGAATCCTCGGAGTTTCGCCGTCTTGCGTTGCGTATGAACGAGGTGAATATAGCCGCGTGCTTTGCGTCCAAAAGGGACAAGGCAAAAACAGCCGAGCGCTTTGCGTCCCTGACGGGACGCTGCCAATATCGAAAAAAATGTCGCACTCTGCCTCGAAAATGCTATTTTGCTGACATGAATTCTCCGCTTCGCCGCAGGTTGCCGGAATGTACCTTGGGGGACTTTGAGCAGAATCATGGAGGTCCGCATTTGCTGCACCAGGTTCTATCCTGGTGGGCTGGGCGTAAACCGAATGCCCCAGCCATTATCAGCTATGATCGCGGACAAACCATCGACTGGGCTACTCTGCATGACATCTCCTCGGCGCTTGCCTTCGACTTGTTCCGTCGTGGGTTCCGCAAAGGCGACTTTCTCGCCACTTCGCTGCCGCTGTCCCTCGAACACATATTTCTCGAGTACGCCTGTTTTAAGACAGGAGTGATTCACGCGCCGCTGGATCTGCGGCTGCGCTTTCCGGAAGTGCTGCGATGCCTCGAAATGATCCAACCGAGGGGCTTTGCGTATCTGAACCCGGAAATGGCTGTTGCGGTCAAGAGCCACTGCGGGTCCGTCGAGCATTATTGGGCCCAAACCGATCTTGCCGAGATGATTGCACGAGGCCCCGCCTCGGCCTCTCCCGGTCTCCAAGCGGACTTTGGGAAGGCTCTGACGGCCTTGCGGGAAGATGATGGCGCGCAGGCTGTCTTTACAACGGGATCGACCGGTTCACCCAAAGCCGCGCTGCTGTCTCACCGTAACATCACCTGCCAAAATCTTTGCCTGGGGACCGCCTTCGGATTCCGGGACGAGCGCATTCTCCTCAATTTACCGCCCTCTCACGTCGGCGGCCAGGCGGAGGTCTTGATGACGGCTCTTTTCTGGGGAGGAAGCGTCGTCACACTTGAGGTTTTTGACCCGTTCAAATCCCTCGATGCCGTACAGAAACATGGTGTCACCATGCTTGGCCAGATTCCTGCGATGTTCCAATTCGAGTGGCGGCTGCCCGATTTTCCCGGCTTCGACCTCTCGACCCTGAGGAAGGTGGTGTATGGAGGACAGGGTGTGTCACGCCAGTTTCTGGAACGCATGGCGCGTATGGCTCCCCTAATCGCGACCGGGCTTGGCTTGACGGAAACCGCCGGTTTTTGCACCTACACACCGATGACTTCATCCATTGATGAAGTCCTGGACACCATTGGATATGACATGCCTGTGTACGCCATGTCCATCCGCGGGGACATGAGGGAGGAGGGTACTGCCGGCGCTCCTCTTCCGCACGGTGAAGTAGGAAACATCTGCTTTTCCGGGCCGCAGACATTCCTTGGCTATGTCAATGATGCCGTATCTACCGCGAAGACCGTGTCCTCGGACGGAATTCTGTATACAGGCGACTTGGGTCGGAAGGACGCCCGGGGACTCCATTTCTCCGGGCGCGCCAAATGGGTCATCAAATCAGTTGGGTACCAGGTGTTCCCCGGCGATATCGAACAGCACGTCTGCACTCTTCAAGAGAAGGTTGCCAGTTGCGGTGTGGTCGGCGCGGAGCACCGGCTTCTGTCGGAAGCCATCGTTGCGTTTGTAGAGAAAAAACCCGCGATCGATCTGACCGTCGGGGAGCTCAGGAAGCACACGCGCGGTCTGGCATCCTACATGCGGCCGCTCCATTATGTGATTCTTGAACCCGGGCAGATGCCCCTCAACCGCGTCGCCAAGATCGACTACGTGAGGCTGAGCGAGATGGCATGCCAGGAGATAGACAGGCTGCGCGCCGCGGGACGCTGGGATCGATGAGCGCCAACGACGCAGATGCCCCCGTGCCGCCGGAACCCGAAGGGCGCACGGGGGTTGCGGGCGATCTCCGCGTTGCTCGTCGTCGACGATGCACGACGGCATCGCCCCCTCCTCGAGCCTTGAGCTCGCCCCGCAAGCCCCATGCGCGCGACCTCTCCTAATTCTCGGACGGGCTCCTGGAGGAAATCATTCTGGAATAGCGTGTTTCTGCCCTATAATCAATGTGTGGTCACCCTCACGTATCGATGATTCGACGGGGCCACAGGCTGACCTCATTGGGGCCGGTAGGTTACCCTTCGTGACGGACTAATTTGTGCGGCTAAATGAGATATGTGCTTAAGAACCATCATTTCCATAAAGCCGCAAGCTTTTGATGTCGATGCATGATTCTGGTCTGCGAGGTGCATATGTATCCATGCAGTAGAAGCTCAATCAGGATTCTGGCGGGAAGTGCAATTGTCGCCATGGTTTTTGGCTCAATCTTACTGGCCGGTCCATGGCAGCAGACCCCGCAGAATCCACCGCAGAAACCTCCGCCGACTCCACCGCCCCTCCCTGGGACGAAGCCTCCCGGCCAGCCCTCCAGCCCCCCTGAAGTCAAGAAGATCAGCGACACTCTTCTCCAGCTGGGGAGTATTCTGGTGGACACCCAAAAAAAGGAAGTCACGGTTTCCGGGCAGATGCTGCCGGATCGGACGCTGGAGTTTCTCGCATCCCAAAAGGCGGGCTACAAGTTGTATGAAAGCGCCATGGAACTGGATACGGATGCCGTATCGTTCAATCTCGCTCTGATTCTGATCGGCCTGCAGAAGTCCAATGCGGTGGTGCCCAAAGGCCACTTCGATCCGGCCCAGGCTGCCGGCGACCCTGTGGAGATTTGGGTGGAATGGGGCAGCGGCGATTCCATCCGCAAGGTGCGCGGCGAAGAGCTGCTCTATGATTTGCGAACCAAACAGGTTCCCCAAACGGGGGGATGGGTGTACACCGGCTCGACCGTGCTGCCGGACGGGAGGTATATGGCAGAGATGGACGGCGTGCTGATCGGCTTCGTCCATGATCCGGCCTCCCTCATCGAAAACTCCCTTGGTGCTGGAATGGGCGCATACGGCTCCATCCATATCAATCCGAACCTCAACATTGCGGGTGGAACTCCGTTGAAGCTCACGATAAAGGCGATCCAAAAAAAGAATCAGGAATGATCTCAGCGCCTATGATCAGGCTCTCGATTGACCAGCGGTCCGGTCGAAAAGGCAACCGCGCGCTCGTTCTTCTTTCGCTGCTTTACGTCCTCTTGTGCCTTGGCGGAGCGATCGGGCTTGCTTTTTCTGCAAGGGGTGAATTCAGCGTCGAGCGCGCGCCTGTGGTAGCCCTTTTCATGAGTGCGGCCGTGCTTATTCTCTTTTTTGTTCCGCTTTGGGGAATTGACCGGGGGATCCCATGGAAGCGTGCGGTCCAGCGGCAACCGGTTTCCGCCAATTTTCCCGGGAAGGCACTCGCGGAGTGGACTCGGTCAGCTCGTCCCGCCCTGGTTCTCTGCACCGTTCCCTGTGCGGCAGCGCTGATCGCGCGCATGCTGTTCGGCGGCATCCCGCTCTCGGACATTTTGCCAACGTCATTAGTGGTTCTGTCGTTCGCAATGTGCGCGCTTGTCCTGGGCCTCTATTGTGTGCTCGTCTGCAGGTGCCCCTATTCCTCGGCGGGAGTGGCGCTGCTAATCATTGTCTTTGTTTGCACGGAGCCCGTCTGGATCGGTCCTGGCATCGAATCGACATCGCATGCCTCTGCTCTGATTCAAGGCTCGCTGCTGATCAACCCTTTTGTGGGCATGGCTTCGGCGCTGCGTTTCGATATATTCAGAACCGAGCCCTTTTATCAAATCTGTCCGATCGGCCAGCGCCGGTTCTATTACCCTTCCTGGTATTCCGTGGCTTCATTGTATCTATTGGTTTCATTGTTTTTGTATTGGCGATCGCGAGTGCGTCTTTTCAAAATGGCAACGCCTTCCAATTGACCGAAAGGAGCTCTGTACATGTGTTTCCGACCGATACTTGTATGCCTGGTAATTCTTCTGGCGCTATGCCTGCCTTTGATGGTGATGTCGCAGCAGAAGACGGCCGCGGCGCCGCAAAAGGCCACCGCTGTGGCGCAGAAGGCCGCTGCCGCGCCTTCCGGCCAGATCACGCCGCAGATGCGCAAGGATCTTGAAGCTGCCATCGAGCGCGGAGTCGTCTACCTGCTAAAGAATCAGAAGACCGACGGCAGCTGGGAAAACCACTCCGGCATCTCCTCCTTAGCTGCCACCGCCATTTTGAAGCAGCCGGGAGGAACCCACAAACAGGCACCCGAAGTCAAAACGGGGCTTGCCTATATTGTGAAGCAGGCGAAGCCGGACGGCAGAATCTATCAATCAGACCATGAGAACTACAATACGGCAGTGGCCGTCATGGCTTTGGCCGCCGCCGGCAATCCTGAGTATAAGACCTTGATTCAAAAGGGCCAGAAGTACATGACCGGCATTCAGATTGGCGCAGACGGCAAGACTCCGAAGACCGACAAGAACTACGGCGGTATCGGGTACAACGGCGAAGGCCGCGCAGATTTGCCCAACCTGCAGTATGCGATGGAGGCATTGAAGGCTTCCGGGCTTCCAGACAGCGATCCGATCTGGCAGCGTGCAGTCACGTTCATCCAGCGTGTGCAGAACCGCAGCGAATCCAACGACCAGTCCTATACGGCAAATGACGGCGGATTTGCTTATGGGCCGGGTCTGGGTTGGGAAGGCACCGGAACAAAATCTTACGGCAGCATGACCTATGCCGGATTGCTCAGCTATAGCTATACCAACGTGAAAAAAGGCGATCCGCGTGTCGAATCGGCAGTGAATTGGATCAAGGAACACTACACGGTGGATGAAAATCCCGGTGTAGGCCAAAAAACCGTTTACTATTACTACATGGTATTTGCCAAGGCGCTCAAGGCCTATGGCGACGCTGTGATCACGGATGCTAAGGGCCTGAAGCACGACTGGCGTTCGGAACTCGG
>JBEKIX010000052.1:0-34868 GCA_050011535.1 Acidobacteriota bacterium | reverse complement strand
GGCTGGATAAAGACGCGCATCGATGCGTTGCTCAATAAACGCGAGTCGGTAAGGATCGCAAAACGCGAGTTCCATGATGCACTGCTGAACCAAGTCCGTACCCATGACCGGGTTGCTATCCTGCATAGTGTCGCAGGGCGTCCGACTGAGTCTCAGATCCGGGGCGAGTTGGTCTGCCGCGACTATGTGCGGCAGCTTCAGATCATTAACATGGACGAGGAAGACGTTCTCGAAGCAGTAAACGACTTTCTTAAGGCAAGCGTTGATCGAACAGACTGGGCCAACGAGGGCTGGATTGATCAGGAAGCCCTGGACCAGTTCGCCCGAGATTTGAAACGGGCATGGAAGCATTGCAGGGACAAGACCTTCATCGGATTCTCCGACAAGCCGCCGGAACAGCAAGGGACCCTTTTATATCGCGAATGCCTCACGCAATCGGTACAGATCGACCACCTGGAAGCACCGTCTCACTTCACACGCGGTAGCTGGCACTCTCTGTCGGACGACCTGACCATCGGATGGCACCCGATCTACCGGGATCAGCTTCGCCGACACCCTGCAGATCCTACCAAGACAGAGGTCCCTGATGCCTGAGTCGATCCTGTCGCGAGAGGCACATTTTGTACAAAATCCTGCGCTCGGCGCTACGCTGCTTTGGCGGTTTGCACAGGGATACGGCTCCTCGCACCGCACCGGCGAGGCACCTCCGATCCCTCTCGCTTTCATCGTCCTGCCTCTACTTTTTCATCGTGACAGTGGCGAACTGCTAGTTGGCACCAAAGCGAACTTGGCAACGTTCGCGGAAAAATTCTCTCGGCCAGACACCGCCAAAGCAGATGTCTTGCTTTCACTGCACGAGCGCACATTGGCTGCGCGCGCCTTGAGCCTGCAGTCGCTTCGATTGGCAGTACAGTCCCGTCTGGTAACAGTCGTTCCGGCCGATGCCAGATTTGCGTCACTGAGTTCTGCCCAGCCATCCGGAGTTGCATCTAGTGTTCGGCCCTTGTTATCCGCCGCCGAGCGCTTAGGCAAGTGGTGTTCCAGTCTCACCCTTTTCGAGATCGGCAATGTTCTCAAGGTTGATTTCTGATGAAATTCCAAATCCTAAAAATCATCCTGTGGCCAAGCGGAGTAAATGCGCCGCCGCGAATCGTTGAGTTCAAACCGGGAGTTGTGAATGTTATTAGCGGCGCCTCCAAGACCGGCAAGTCTGCGATCATTCCGTTAATCGACTATTGTCTGGGAGCGGACCGGTGCGCAATCCCTGTGGACACGATCCGAAATGCCTGTAGTTGGTTCGGCCTGCTGGTTGCTACCGATGAAGGGCAAAAACTGTTTGCCAGGCGGGGGCCAGGAATACAGAAGTCGACCGGCGAAATGCGGATGGAAGAGGGCGTGACGGTCGCCATTCCGGATCGAACCCCCGAGAAGAACACGACTGTCGAAGCGGTAAAGATCCGGCTGGATGATTTGGCCGGGCTGAGCCGACTCGACTTTGACCCTGCCAGAGTCTCTCAGGGCGGGTTCAAGGGAAGGCCGAGCTTTCGAGATCTGATGGCCTTCACCTTTCAGCCGCAGAACATTGTTGCCAATCCTGACGTGCTGTTTTTCAAGGCCGACACATATGAGCATCGCGAGAAGCTAAAAACTATCTTCCCTTATGTACTGAATGCGATCACCCCGGCGGTCTTGGCGGCTCAGCACGAACTCGAAGGCGTCCGTCGCGACCTGGCGAGAAAACTACGTGAGCTCGAGACCATTCGAAACACATCAGCTCGCTGGCTTGCAGAGCTTCAAGCTTGGGTCTTGCGTGCTCGCGAACTTGGGCTTATTCCCTCAGCGGAATCGAACACGGCCAACGACCGTGAACAAATGATAGCTTTGCTGCGCGCTGCCGTTGTTAAAAAAGAGGCCCTGACAATCCCAAGCCCTGTGGCGATCGAAGAAGCGATGCAGGAGCTGATACAACTTGGTCGCGAGGAGCAAGAGGTAGATGGGCGACTTCGCGCCCATCGCAGGCGCTTGGCAGAGATGTCCAAGTTGAAGGACAATGTTGAGAGTTACCAGCGCGCAATGGGCATTCAGCGCGACCGGCTCTCAATAGCGAAATGGCTAAGATCACTCCAGGACCTTCAGCGCGTTTGCCCGCTATGCGAACAGACAGTAACGGCTGGCCAGGAAACCCTGGACCAATTCGTTGAAGCGCTTTCCCGGATAGAATCCGATGCTGCCCGGATCAGTTCCGCAACATCATCTTTTGACCGGGAGCTCGTCCGCGTCAGGAGAGACATAGATCTTTGCGTGGAAAGCCTTCGAGCTATAGGTATCCGGAAGGGTGAGGTGGAAGCAAGATCCGGTGAGGCAAAGAGCATGAGCTTCCGGGCATCGGAGGTTGCTCGTTTTGTGGGACGGGTTGAGCAAGGCCTGGAAGTACATGACTCGCTCAGCGCAGACAATGGGCTGTTGAACGAAGTGGACGAATTGCGGTCACGCGAGGAAGTACTTGCCAGAACGGTCGCTCATGCCGATGTGCAACAGCGACTAACAAGAGCTCTTGCAAAAGTAGCACTGTTGGCCAGCCGTTCCCTTCCATTACTTGATACCGAGCGACCGAACGATCCCCTTGAACTATCCGTTACCGATCTGACGATCAAAGTAAAGGGGATGCAGCGGGAGGATTACCTCTGGGAGATCGGAAGCGGGGCGAACTGGCTTTCTTACCACGTTGTCGTTTCACTGGCTCTCCAGCAATTCTTCCTTGACTCGAATGACGCGGTACCGGGCTTTCTCGTCTACGATCAGCCCAGCCAGGTTTATTTTCCGAGGCGGCTCGCCCGAAGCGAGGCTGAGGATCTGGATCCTACCCTTGCTGATGAAGACGTGGAGGCCGTCCGTAAAGTGTTCAGCGTATTGGCTCGCGTGGTGACGGATGCCCAAAAAAGGCTGCAAATCATTGTTCTCGACCATGCAGGCCAAGACGTTTGGAAGAACGTGTCGAATGTCCATCTCGTCGAGGAATGGCGAAGTGGCCTCAAGCTCGTGCCTGAGGCGTGGCTCCACGAGTAGTGGCGCAGTGTGAAGAACACAATACTGCTACTTCCGTGACAACGCTTTGTATACCATCCAAAGGAAAGTTTTCTCGGGGCATAACTGCGTACGAGAAGAATGAACACCGTGGCCCCGTCTACGAGAGATCGTGGACACCCACTATTTTCACGGGTCCGGTGTCAGGCCTGGAAAATTTAGGGAATGGGAAACGGGTGCCGGACCCAAACAAGATGTTGCTCAAAATCACCTTATGGCAGTTAGAGTAGATTGAAAGGAGCTTTGCGGGGATTTTCATAGGGTGTTTTTTCAATCTATCCGATGACTCTGGCTCGAAAGGGATTTCATGCCTCATGCGAATCGATATGTTCCCGGATGCAATGAGAAAAATATTGGACTGCCTCGGCCTGTTTTCGAGATCCCCGCCGGTTGCTCCCGCCTTTCATGATCTCGATGTAGACGGAGCCTGATTCGCTTGGCGCACGGCATGTAAAGAGCCCTGGGTAGAGGTGTGCGCAAAACCCGAACTCTGGTGCCAATTTTGAGATATAATCGGCCTGCTGACGGGGGAGGCAGCCGCGGGCCGAAGTCGACATCTTATACCTCGGAAGCTTACCGGCGCTTGCACGCAGGCAACGGTCCGAAATGCAGTCAATTCCGACTATCGTGCGACACCGCCGCCATAGAACTTGAAACCCGCTCCGTTTCGCGTTGCGGTACCGAACTACCGGTCGGTTGCCAGTGAGCAAAAAACACATGATGGATGGCGGGTACATCCCGTGAGGGACGCGACCTGACAATCAGCAAGGGCAACGGCAGCATGATCGAGAAGCTATTTGACGTGCCCTTCGTGGCCGACATGGCCCTGCGGGAGAAGCAAATCCAGCAGAACTACCGGCCACCCATTGCAGTCCACAAATGGTTTGCACGGAGGCCGGGGACACTGTTTCGTGGTCTCGTGTTGTCCGAGTTCGTCGACAAACCGTTGCGCGAGTCGTTCTATGAGAGCAACGATTTGCCCGGACGATGCATAGCCGACCCCTTCATGGGAGGCGGAACGCCATTGATGGAGGCGAACCGCGTTGGGTGTGATGTAGTCGGTTTCGACATCAACCCCATGGCCTACTGGATCGTGCGACAGGAGATCGAGCACCTCGACCTTTCCGAGTATCGCGATACCGCAAAACGCCTGCGAAGCGACCTGGAGGCCAAGGTTGGCCACCTCTATCGAACAAGATGCCTGCTGTGCGGTCGCACTGATGCACACGTGAAGTACTTCCTATGGGTTAAGACCGCAACATGCGGCGCTTGCGGTACTGACGTGAGGCTCTTCCCGGGTTACCTTGTCGCCGAAGATCGCAGGCATCCCAAGAACGTGTTCTTGTGCCCTCGTTGCGATCATCTTACAGAGACCACTGACCGAAAGGCTCCAGGTTGCTGTGGTAGCTGCGGTGCGCCGTTGCGTCTGGATGGCCCCGCCGGGCGTGGTAGTTGTCCCTGTCCGTCATGTGCGACCCCGGTGCATTTCCCCAATGCAGCCAAGGCACCGCCCCGGCATGTTCTGTTCGCAATGGAATACCACTGTCCGAGTTGTCTCCCTTTGCACTCAGGCCGATTCTTCAAAGCCCCGGACGAAGCCGATCGAAAGAAAGTGGTTGAAGCAGAGGCAACATGGTCTCGACTCACACCGTGTTTCGTGCCGGATGTTGAGATCCCCTCTGGCGACGAGACGGATCGCCTGCACAGGTGGGGATATCGCCGGTACGGCGAGATGTTCAGCACCCGCCAACTTCTTGGGCTGGAGGAGAGTTGCCGGCTGATTAGCCGGGTCCGAAACACGCGTGTCCGCAATGCGCTGGCGACCAATCTCTCCGACCTGCTGCGGTACCAGAACATGCTTTGCCGATACGACACAATGGCACTTAAGTCATTGGACATTTTCTCGGTCCACGGCTTTCCCGTTGGTCTGATCCAGTGCGAGTCGAACCTTCTAGGCATACCCAGAGGCGAGGGGGAAGGCAGCGTGGGGAGTGGAGGATGGTTCAACATTACGGAGAAGTTTGCGAAGGCCAAAGCCTACTGCGATCAGCCGTTCGAGTTCCGCCACAATGGCATGCGCAAGGATCGCGTTGACATCCCCAGCGAGTGGATCGGCGACGAGCAGAACGGGCGACGACAGAAGAACTGCCGAACTGTGACGATCATCTGTGCGGACGCGGCCCAGGCTTCGATCCCAGCCGCAAGTCTGGATGCTGTTTTCACCGACCCGCCCTACTTCGGCAACGTGCAGTATGCGGAGCTGATGGATTTCTGCTACGTCTGGTTACGCCGTCTTGTGGGCGGTACGAGTGACAACACTGCGTTCGACCTGCCTTCAACAAGGAATGCCGGCGAACTGACCGGTAACGCCAACATGGGACGCGGAATCGAGCATTTCACGGATGGCATCTCGGCTGTTTTCCAACGCATGGCAGTCGCATTGAAGCCTGGTCACCCACTGGCATTCACCTACCATCACAACGACATTGCAGCCTACTATCCACTAGCCGTCGGGATTCTTGATTCTAAACTGACTTGTTCGGCATCCATCCCCTGTCCGGCGGAGATGGGAGCTTCGATCCACATTAGCGGCACGGCGTCGTCCATCATCGACACCGTATTCGTCTGCCGCTCGACAGGCAGCGTTCCGCGCACGTTGATCTCGCCGCTTCCGGTTGACATCGCTCGGATGGTTCGCGATGACCTCGAGCTGTTGACACGGGGAGGTGTGAAGCCCACCGCAGGCGACATCCGGTGCATCTGCTATGGCCACATCATCCGGCTTGCAGTCTGGTACCTGCGGGCATCCTGGAAGATTGGCGACCCTTTGGAGAAGCGTCTGGCCGCTGTCTCAGGCTGGATTGATCGCGAAATTGGCGGTGTTGCTGCCGCACTAGACGCCCTCCAGGACGAGTTCAGCAAGTATCCGCGCCTCCAGCCCTGTGTTCGAGAGGAGACGAACATCTATGCCGACGACACCGACGCCGTTGCCTTTTGAAGCGACTTTCGAGGACATACAAGCGAATCCAAACGCTTATGTCGATGCTGTTTTCGAAAGTCTTGGATCTAGTTTTCTGGTCCTGCCGCGCGGCCCAGGATTCATCGACTATCCGATGTTTGAGCGTGGCTATGAAGCGCTGAAGCTGGCGACAGAGGGTTTCGCTCATATAGGGCCCGATCGCGTTCTGCCCGTCGTCTACTCGCATCCCATATCCATGGTTGTGCTCCGATCGATCTTAGGGTTCACGCCGCCGGAATGGGCCTACGTGGCCAGGCAGCGGACAGGAATCCAGATCGACCAAGGAGAGGCCCGTGCGTTGGATCGGAAAGTTCGTCTTTCGCCCGAGACCGCGCTGGCACTAAAGGGCAAAGCGGCCGAGCGACTGCAAGCCCTTGTTGAGTGCGCTTGCGCATTGATCAACGAGGGGGCTCCGCAGGTCGAGGCAGACAGGATTCACAGGTTGGAGAAGGCGGACACCTCGACTGGGCCGGGGGCTATCCGACGGCTTTCGGGCATGGGCGTTCCCTACGCGATGCTCCTTTACGAACGCTTTCTGGGCAGACCGTTCGCGGGCCACAGAGACTCCGTCAGCGAGATTGTCGGGGACGCTGTTGAGTCGGCTGTCGAGGATGTGCTGAGCAAGGCGGGGGTCAGTTTCCGAAAGACCAAACGTGCCGAACGCATCGATGGCTTCGACCAGGCCCCGGATTTCATCATCCCAAGCGAGTACAACCCTCAGATCATCATCGAAGCCAAACTAACCGAGGACGACGGGACCGCGCGCGACAAGGTGACCCGAATCCAACACTTGGGCGAATTGAGTCTTGCCGGCGCGTCTGGGGGTGTTCCGAAGTTCGAAGTTGTCGCGTGCATCGCCGGGAGAGGCTTTGGTGTTCGGCGGGAGGACATGAAGAAGATGCTTCTCGCCACCCGTGGCAAGGTCTTTACGCTTGGGACAATCAATCGCCTCGTCGAATGCACGCGCATCAAGGAGTTTGCGGTTGCGAAGCCTGCTTGAACCGCTTAAGACGGAAACGGGAGTGGGCTGCGGCGCAGTCGGACCATGAGGGGGTGATGGGATGCCCACGGGTACTCCGAAACACTTTACTCTTACTAACTGCCCGAAGGCGCACGTGAGCGACTCTTTCTTGATGGATCAACTTCTTTTCGAGGAAGAACCTGGACACCCATTATCTCTTCCAGACTTTTTCTTTTCCGGTCTGGGCTTGGGTTTAAGGATTTTTATCGTCGCCGGGAAAACAGAGGGTTGGAAACTGAGGACGCTGACTGGTTTTGCGTAGGCCTGAAATTGAGTTCAGGAGTAAGGTAATCAGATCTGGACAGGATCCTGAGTTTTTAGCCGCCGACAGGGTAATCGTATCTTTTGGGCGCAAGCGGTGGCGGTTACGGTTCCCAGCGGAGGCAGCCGCGTTGGAGGGCGGTTACTTCCACTGATTCCAGCATGACATGGAACGTCTTCGCGAGATCCAGCTGCCTGGTGCCGGCAAGGCGGCCGGCTTCGGTTACGAAGCGGACGGGGTTGGCCTGGTGCATGGCTTCCCAGTAACTCAGGATAGTGTCCTTGCGGCGCTTGAGCAGGTTACTGGTGGGGAGTCGGTCGGATTTTTCCCGATTGACCCGCGGCGCGGCGGGGAGCAAGCGTTGGCTCTACGCCTTCGGCCGCATGGACACATTCCTGAAAAAGTTCCTGGGCGAGAATCGGTAGAATTAAGGGTGTTGTTCGACTCAGTGATTCAGAAAGTGAGGCTGCCAGTACACAAAATGGTCGTCTCAGCGTAAACAAGAGCCGATTGCGATAGCGACTGCGATCCCGATACCGATGCCAATACCGACCCGGAAGGGTCGCAACGACTGCAGGGATCTCGGTATCGCAATCGCTATCGGTTTTTGCTCCCCTCATTATCTACCGATGGTATGCTGCCCGGATTCGGGAGACACTAACCACTTTCATTTGAGGCCCCATATGCGTCGAATCTTCGGAACCATCGCATGTCTGTGCGCGCTGGCGATCACACTGGCGTGGATCGAAGCGGCACCCCAGCAATCGAAGGCGAAAAACACCAAAGCGTCCAAAACCGCTGCAGTAAGTTATGGCAACTCAGATGTCATCACCCAGGACGAGCTCATGGTGTATGACTATTTCCTTGCCTCCGACCAGTTGGAAGGGCGCAACACTCCTTCCCGCGGATACGACACCGCTGCGTTGTACGTCGCCAGCCATTTGAAGGAATGGGGCCTGAAGCCGGGCGGCAGCACCACCGGCACGAATGGGCCGCTGCAACCCTACTTCATACCGATCGAATTGGTGAGCAGTCAACTCGATCCGTCTGGAATGAAGCTGTCCCTGACCATGCCTGCGCCCGCGGCGCGCGGCGGCGGCCGTGGAGGAGCGGGCGGTGGAGGAGGGGGCGGCCGTGGTGGTGCTGTCGCAGCCGCGCCCACAGGACCGCGCAGCTATGAGTATGCCAAAGGGTGGACAGTCGGCGCCGGAGGCGGAGGTTTTGGCGGCGGATTTGGCGGGGGTGGCGGCCGCGGTGGCGGGGGGGCCGAACCAGCCGATATCGCCGGGGCCCCAATGGTATTTGTCGGGAATGGCTACGTCATCAATAAGACCAATACCAATCCGTATCAGGGCATTGATGTTCGAGGCAAGGTCATGGTTGTTGCCGGCATGCCGATGGAGTTGGTGCAGGCGCAGCAGGCAGCGGCCGCTGCCGCCGCGGCAGCGCGGGGCGCGGCGGGCGGCGCAGCAGGTGCAGGTGCCCGTGGAGGCCGTGGCGCAGCAGCCGCCAATCCGCTCGGCGTCGAAGGCACCGATTTCATGACGCCGCAAGGCTATGCGGTGAAAAACGGGGCCCTGGGCATCATCATGATCCCCTCTTTCCAGCAGTTGAGCGCCATGGCCAATCCTCCCGCGGCCCGCGGCGTCGGGCCCAACGGCCCGGCCTACCAGGTATTGAAATTCCAGGCAGCCCGGCAGGCCACCGTGCCCACGATCACGGCGGGAATTGAACTGACCAATGACCTCTTCCAGAACGAAAAACTCAGCGCGACGCAGGTGTTCGAAGGTGCAGCCGCCAATACGAAGCTGGATTCATTCGATCTCAACGCGGAAAAGAAGCTGACTCTTCACATCGCGGCCACAACCGATCACAACCATACTGAGGATGTGATCGGTATACTCGAGGGAAGCGATCCAGTATTGAAGAACGAGTATGTGGTTATAAGCGGGCACCTGGATCATCTCGGACTGAGCGCCCCGGACGCCAATGGAGACACCGTCTTCAACGGCGCGGATGACGACGGCTCGGGTTCCACTGCAGTGCTGGCAGTCGCCCGCGCTTACGCGGAAGGGGCAGCGAAGGGTATCCGGCCGAAGCGCACCATGATTTTCTTATGGGTTACCGGCGAGGAAAAGGGCCTCTGGGGCTCGCAGTACTTCAACGAATTTCCACCGATTGACATTACCAAGGTGGTGGCAGATCTCAACATGGATATGATCGGCCGCACCAAAACTCCGGGCTATGTCGATCCGCCCCAATATAAACTGGTGGACCCGAACGAGATTTTTGTCGTCGGCCCCAACATCAGCAGCGACGATTTGGAAAAGATGATGGAGACCGTAAACAACGGTTACCAGAAGATGGCAATTAATCATTTCTATGACACCACCGCTCCCGATGCCACCCATGACAACATCGGCCCCCAGCCGAACGGACAGCGCATCTTCTACCGCAGTGATCACTACAACTTCGCCAAGAATGGGATCCCGATCGCCTTTTTCACGACCGGCTTGCACCCGGATTACCACCGCCTGACCGACAGCCCCGAAAAGATCGACTACAAGGAGATGCAGGCTGTTTCGAAGACCGTGGCCGCGCTCGGCTGGGCGCTCGCGAACACTGCGACGCCGCCCAGGCTGAATGCCAAACTGCCGGATCTCTTGATCAACGACATGAAGGCCGCACAGGCAGCGGGCTGGGGCAAGCTGACCGCGGTGCTGCCTCCTTTGCCGGGCATGCCGTTTTAGGCCCGGGACGGGAGAGCACGAATAAGCTGGAAGAATAGTGACCGTACCGAATGGCGCTAAGATAAAGAACCCCGAAGGGGTTCCTGGACTTTGGCCATTCTGCGTCCCTAATGGGACGCACCTCTGACGATCTGATGATAGTCCTTCGAACAAACGCGGTGCGACTGCGAATCCTGTGCCAAACATTCTGTGTGGGTCTCGAAAGCGTCTTTGTGTTTCATCTGACCGCGTACTGACGGCACGATGCCCCAGGAAGTTCAGGGCCGCCACAATTCTGGCTGATTGGCACCCGGATTGGTGATACTCTACGCCAATCAACGCATGGCAAATACCATCAAATGAGGAGATGAAAATGATTCGAAAGGCGTCTCTCTGCGCAGTGCTGGCACTGCTGCTTGTCGCGACCGTCGCAAGCGCGGCGCCGATCCGGCTCGCGCGCACTCCGGATTATCATGCCGGGAAGATTACCTTCAGCTATCTGGGCGATATCTGGGTGGTGAATGAAGACGGATCAAACCCCCAGCGCATTACCGACAATACGGCCCGTGAGATCAATCCACGATTCTCCCCTGACGGCCGATGGATCGCGTTCTCATCCAACAGATATGGCAACTACGATGTGTTTGTCGTGGCGGCAACGGGCGGCGCACCACGTCGACTGACGTACCACACCGGCAGTGACGAAGTCGTCTGCTGGACTCCGGACTCACAGAAGATTGTTTTCCGGGCGTCTCGAGGCGACGGTGCGTTCCCCGGAATCGCAACCCTTTATCAAGTGCCCGTCACCGGCGGGCTGGAAATTCCGCTTCCGGTGGATTGGGGTTACTGGGGCAGTTTCTCGGCCGACGGCAAGCAGTTCCTTTTCAACCGGCACCCGGCCGTCTGGACGCGCAAACATTACCGTGGCAGTTTCGCGGCCGATATTTGGGTGGAAGACATTGCTACGAAGGCCTATCACCAGATCCTCCCCGGAGAGAATTACAATCGCTACTGGCCCATGTGGGGTCCGAACGGCGATATTTACTTTGTCGGCGATCCCTTGCCGAATGACAAGACTGTCAAACCGGGCAGCGCCGAAGTGAGGAAGAGCCTCAACAACATTTATAAGATTTCGGCCAAGGGTGGAACGGAACCCACCCAGGTGACGAAGCACTCGGACGGCAACGTCTTCTTTCCCTCGATGTCAAGCGACGGCAAGGTAATCGTCTACGAAGAGAACTTCGGCATCTGGAAACTCGACGTCGCATCCGGCAAGACCAGCGAAGTTAAAGTTGACATCGCCACCGATGAAAAGGAAAACGAGTTCGAAGTTGTGGCGATCAACAGCGAGTCCGACAGCTTCGATCTGGCTCCCTCCGGACGGCGCGCTGTGATTTCCTCGCAGAATCAAATCTTCACGATCGCGACCGACCGCGGCGACATCACCGTTATCGCGAACGACAACGGCGCCTCGCGCAACGAGTCGCCCAAGTGGTCGCCCGACGACAAATACATCTCGTTCATTTCCGACCGGTCAGGCCGCCAGGAGATTTACCTCGCCGATTCTGACGGGAAGAGCCTGAAGAAGGTCACCGACATGGATACCGACAAGAGCGCGGTCACATGGGCTCCGGATTCGTCGGGTTTCATTTTCGGATCTTCCGACAACAAGATGTACTTTTATTCGATTGCGGATGGAAAGACGCGCGTCCTTACTTCCAACACGATTTCGGGTATTCGTGGAGGAGCGTTTTCGCCCGATAGCAAGTGGGTGAGCTTCGGGAAGGAAGACCTGACAATGCGCAACCACATCTACGTCGTTCCGCTTGCAGGCGGCGAGGAGCGGCGCATCACCGATGACAGCCTCTCCTTCAGCGAAAGCTCTGCGGTGTGGACCGCGGACGGCCGGTTCATCGTCTACATTTCTTCGGCGGGCACCAGCGGCGGAGTGGCATCCACCGGCGGAACCGCACAAAACCAGGTGGAGGTGAGGGTGCTGCCGTTGCGCGCACAGGATAGGGATCCTTTGGATCGCGACATCGATAACGAGACGCAGGCGCTGGCTGCCGAAGCAGCCGGAGCCAGAGGTGGTGGCGCCCGCGGCGGTGGTGCGGCGGCCGGAGGCGGCGCCGCGCAACAGCCGGTCACAGTAACGATTGATTGGGACGGCCTGACCAGGCGTGCGCGTCGGTTGGCCACCCCGGGTGACACCGTCGGCGGGCTCACGCCGGCTCCAAGCGGAAGCGTCATTGCCTTTACTTCCGCCTCTACCGGCGGAGCGGGCCGCGGCGCCGCGCCGGCAGCCGGTGGCGAATCGACCAGCGGTATCTACACCATCAACGTTGCCGATGGCAGCGGCTTGACCCGCGTTCCTCCGGCAGCGCCATCCACGACTGCAGCCGGGCGTGGCGGACGTGGTGGTGGTGGCGGCGGTTTCGGCGGAGGCGGCGGCATGGTATTCACGCGTGACGGCCGCACTCTCTACTTCCGCTCCGGACGCGGTATCTATGCCGCTACCATCGGCGGCGGCGGCACAGCTGCGGCAACACCGGCGACAACAACTGCCGGCCGTGGTGGCGGTGGACGTGGTGGTGCAGCGGCTCCGGCTGCCGCGGCGGCACCCACCACAGGCACGACGGCGCGTGAGGTGACCTTTACGATCACTACGACCATCGACCACAAGGCGCTGCGCAAGGAGGTGTTCGAGGAAGGCTGGCGGGTGATGAAGGAACGCTTCTATGATGCGAAGATGCACGGCGCCGACTGGAACGCGGCGAAGGCTACCTACGGCGCATTGCTCGACTACATCGTTGACGAGGATGAATTGCACACCGTCATGATGCAGATGATCGGCGAGATGAATGCGTCGCACACCGGTGTCAGCGGAGGCCCGCCGGCCGGCGAACGAACCACGGCACAGACGCGCTATCCGGGATTCGAGCTCGTGAGTGATCCTTCCGGATACTACCGCGTCGGCTACATCTGGAAAGAAAGTCCTGTGGATCATGAGTACGTGAAGATCCACACGGGCGACTACATCATCTCCGTCGACGACCACGAACTGAAGACCACTGACAACTACTGGCAGTACTTCACGCTTGCCGCGGGCAGGAAATTCCATTTCATACTGAATGACAAACCGTCGAGAGATGGCGCCTGGGAGGTGGCATTCGAGCCCTGGAACGGCGGCGCGCTCAGCAACGCTCAGTACGCCAAGTGGGTGGATGATCGCCGCGCAATGGTCGAAAAGCTCAGCAACGGCGAGATAGGTTACCTGCACATCAAGGCAATGGATGCCCCCTCGCTGCGGCAGTTTGAGCTGGATCTGGTCAAAAACCGCACGAAGAAGGCGTTGATCATCGACCAGCGCTTCAACGGCGGCGGCGGCATCGACCAGGAGCTGCTCGGAATCCTTATGGGACAAAAGTACCAGTACTCAGTGGCACGGAATTCCGATCTGGAAGTTCCGCGGCCGGCAGAGACCTTCTACGGGCCGATGGTCGTGATGCAAAACGAACGCTCGGCTTCCGACGCCGAGATGTTCCCGCAGGGCTTCAAGGACCTGCACCTCGGCAAGGTCGTCGGCGTGCCCACCATGGCGGCTGTGATTGCCACGGGCTCATTCACACTTGCGGACGGCTCCGCTATCCGCACGCCCGGCTCAGGCGTCTATACCGCCAGCGGGCAGAATATGGAGAACTTCGGCGTTAAGCCCGATGTCTACATCGACAACTCGCCGGATGACTTCCTCAAGGGGCGCGACCTCCAAATCGAAAAGGCCGTCGAGGTCCTGAAAGCCGACATCGCCGCCGGCAAGAAAAAAGGCGGCAACTGAAACTCATTCTACTCAGTGCAATAGCTCAGAGGGCGCGGATCACTCCGCGCTCTTTGACGTTGTGGCCTCAATTGTGCATGGCACGAATGGCACCAAGTTAAGGAACCTCGAAGAGGTCCTCTGGAGTAGCCCATTTTGCGTCCCGTCAGGGACGCGATGAGAGTAGCCCGGCACTTTAGTGCCGGGACTCCCAGATCCCGCCGCCTCAAGTCCCGTAGGGACGGTTGAGTCATTTCCGGACGTACATCACGGTGCAGTCGATCAGGTGTTTACCATTCATGGTCTTCATGTCATTCGTCCTTACGGGACTCGTCGTTTACCTAACGCCTAATCCCGGCACTGAAGTGCCGGGCTAATTTCGCCGCGTCCCTACGGGACGCACTCAAGTCTGTCTCATTTAAGGTGTGAGTATTAGGAAGGTTCATTCGCGTCGCTAAGGAACGCAACATGGCTTCCGTGCACCCCAACGCCAGCGTCATTTCGGCACGCTTGCAAGTGGAAAGGTAACGTGTCGAATCCTCTGTCGCCTCCAGGTGTACGTGATGTGCAGATCCCCGTTTCTCGCCTGGATAATGGCGGGGTAAGAGTATTCCCCGGGCTCGTCTTCCAGGGTGTAAAACATGCGGAAATGCTCCCCGTCTTTGCTGACCGCGAGATTCAACGGCGAGCGCTCCCTGGAGGAATGGTTATAGACCAGGACTATGCGCCCATCGCGTAGCGCCAGCGCATCGATCCCGGAGTTCGGGTTAGGCAGATCAATCGGCCGCGCCTGCGTCCAGGTGATGCCGGCATCGGAAGAATCGGCGACGCAGATTTTCCCGATGCGCGCAGTGGAACGCGCGTAGAAGCGCAGCCGTTTGCCGCCGAGACAAACCACCGAGGGCTGAATGATGCCCTCCGCAACTCCGGTTTGCGGTGAGACCGGCGACTTTACCAAAGCATCGCCGCTCCCGCTCGAGCGGGGCAGGTCCGGCGCGACCGTGATCGGGCCGAACGTGGACCAGGTCTTTCCGCCGTCGGAACTGCGTTCAATCCAGCACGCCCATGATTCATAGCTCTCCACCGAGGACCCGCTGATGATCGTTCCGTCCGGCAGGACAAGAGGTTTGGCGCGGATGGGGCCGTACAGCCCCGCCGGCAAATGCTCGACGGGCGACCAACGGGTGCCGTCGTCCGCGCTCCAGCGGCGTGCCGCAGTCCAACCGGTCGGGCCGGGACCGAATTTGTAGTACAGCCACAAGCGGCTGTCTTTGGTGTAGAACAAGACCGGGTTATAGGTGGCGATCTCCTGTTCACGGGCGAGTTCGAACGGAGGCGACCACTGAGCGCCGGCACGGCGCGCGCCCCAAATGGCGACATCCGGCCTGCTTTCCGCCGAACCGCCGAACCACGCAGCCAGGAAATCTCCATTGCGCAACTCCACAATTGTCGACGCATGACAGGATGCGAACGGCGCAGACGTGAAAATGAACTCAGTTTGGATCTGGGCCTGCGGGGCAATTTTCGCCATCTCAGGATCACCGGTTGCGGCAAGGAGGAAAAGAGCCGCGGCCCGTGAGCGGGCTGCGCCGGTCAAAATATGAAATTTGGTCATAAAATTTCTCTGCAGATATGCCATTTCCTATTGCCTGTCTTGGTGCACCAAGGTCTGGGTCAGGACGATCTGGTCGCTCGGCGGCAGCCGGCCCGACAGAAAGTCGGCGAGCTGAAACGTTCGCGACTCCTTGAGAACGATGATCGAGAGCAGGGCATCCGAGGGCGTGGCGGAGAGAACCGGATCGATGGCTTTAGAAGCCTCCGCCAGCAGCATGGAACTCATGGCGCGCAGCGAGTCGTTGCCGTACACGCTGGTCAACTTTTTGTTGAAGGTATCCGTAAGCGCCGCGCCGAACCCGGCAAGGCGTGCGATGGCGCGCGCGGGCGCGCCGGCCATCTCGCTCAAGCCGGCCTGGATGTCCGCAAGAGCCTTCGCCGCGCCGGTGACCATCTGCGACTCGGTAAACAGCAACTGCTGGAGCAGCGTGTCGCCCGGCCCTGAGAGCGCCATGCGCAGGAAAGACCCTGTTTGCTCGGGGCCAAAAAATGCCGCGTTGGCAGGATCGCCCGCGTCGACCAGGCGCTGCCGGGCAACTTCAAGAATCGGCGCCAGATTCTCCATTGTCTGTCGCCCGGACGCCACCGCCCTGCGCAAATCGATGTCAGGGTAATTCCAAAACACATCACGGTCGGTGTTGAATTGCAGAATGCTTCCTTCGCGGAATTCGACCGACGTGGAGATCGGAATAGCCGACCACACCAGCAGCGCAGCCGCCGACGGATTGGGCTGCATGTTGCCGAGTTCCTGGAAGAAGTACGCGGGCAGCAGCCATTTGAGCCGAGCCTGCAAGCGTCTCGAAAGATTCATGGAGTCGCGGCGCAGATCCGCGGGCGTCTTTGGCTGAAACCAGGCTGCAAGCACCGATCCAGGCAGCGCCACGTGCATGGAGAGCGCCACGTCGCCGAATTTGCCGGCGCCGTCGCCAACGGCACTCGCCACCATGCGGCCCAGATCGATGTAAAAGGTCTGCAAAGATGGTTCGCCGTCCGGAAACTCGTCCATCAAATGCTCACGAATGAACGGGCTCACGCGTTGCTCGAAGTCGATGAGTTTCATGTTCCTTTTTACCTGGAGCAACTGGTAGGAAACGGACTTGCCCTCTGCCGCCGTGGTGTCGAACCGGCCGTCGCGCACCCGCAGCGAGCCCATCAGCGACAGTTGACTCTTGTATCGGTTTGTCGCCGTGACCGTGTCGGAGGCATCCACCGCATAGACCAGCACCCTGCCTGCATCCTCCTCGGCGGTGACCTTGGCGAGGCTGTCGTTGATATGTTCCGTGGCGGCATCAAGGAAAGGCATGTGCACCTGCACTTTCCCTTTGCGCTGGACTTCATGACTGAGCACAGCCTGGTTGAGCGTCACGCCGGCGACTTGCCTGATGAGCAAGTCATCCATGTTGCTTCGTACCACCACGTCTTCCATAAGGGAGCATGCGCCGGCCTCGTTCAAGTCGAAGTTCACGTCAAGCAGGGCGGTTTGAGTCGTGGTCCTCTGGTAATTGGCTGCCAGATCGAAGCTGTAACGCTTGTTCAAAGCCTGTCGCGCCTGGCCGTAGATTTCCTGACCTTTCTTGATTACCAGGTGGATCGCATTCTTGATCTCGTCGAGGTCACTAAAGTCAAACTGTCTGTCGAGAAAATCGGCAAGTCGCCGGATGAGCCATTCATCGAGCGCGTCGAAATCCGTCTGCGTCGCCGCCTGAAGAACCTCGTCGAGATCCAGCTTCTCGCTGATGAACGCCTGGAGTTTTCGGATGATGCCGCCATCCAGTACGGCCTGAGTCTCCGCTGCGATTTTCTGTACTTCATCGAGTCTGTCGCCGAGGGCGAGCAACCCGTCTCCGGCAATCGCGGCAAGAAACTGGCCACGCGGCGTATCCCCGAAGGTTACATCCTGAAGCGCCTTTCCGATCTCGGCCGTGCGCTTTTTCGGATCGGGATCCGCCAGGGCTTTTAGGAACATGTGGAAGTCGGCCGCGCCTGCTTCATTCACGCGACCCAGGATTCCCCAAATTGCAGCAGCCGCCTGGCCCGGAAGCGCATTCCACTTCTTCAAGACGTCAGTCATCAGGCTGTGAGCCAGATCAAACTCCTTAGTGGGATCGATGCCGGTAGCGTTGCGCAGCAACTCCAGGCCGGTCTTGTTCGCCAGCCGCGCCACCGTTTCGCCAAGATCCTTGGATGGATCCGTCCACTGTTCGATGCATTGCAGGTCCTTCACTACCTGCAACCCGTGCACTCCGAAGACGCTTTGTACAAACTCATCCGCTTTCTCCGGGAGATCCGCCTGGCCGGTCACACCGGCCGTGAGATTCAGACCGAACGAGAGTCCCCGGTTGTTCTGCTTGAACAACTGGAGCCTTACAGTAGCCGATTCCGTCTCGCGGCCGACGACGATCAGGTACTTGCCGCTCACCTCATAACCTATGGTCGTCTTGATTCCCAAGTCGATCTTGGCACCCAATTCATGCGTGACCCCGAGCAGTCGTGCTTGGCGGACAAAATCCAGGTCGTAGCCGATGTGGGCGGCCACGTGCAGAGCCAGGGAACCGTCGGCTTCAACAATCAGCCATGTGCCCGGTTTCAGATCATCCGCCTGGCGCACGTGCCGCGGCAGGCGCCAGCTTGCCGCCGTATCGGCGATGGCCGAGTGCGCGCCGGCGCCGGCGTTCAGCCGATGCATCACGGCATAGAGCCGGTCGCGATCCGCATCGGCGCCGAAGGTCAAGGAGCCAATTGCCCCGACGGGATGACTGCCCGAAAACGAACCTGAGACGTTATATCCCCACAGCATGACCAGGTAGCGCGCGTCGGGCTTGCTGTCCGCGGCCAGGACCAGCCCCGGCGTCCGCTCGAGCTGCAGCGAAGACAAGGCATCCCCAGCCTTGTCATACACACCGATGCCGGTCTTGAATCCTGCGGAAGCGTGCAAGCTCACGCTTACCTCGCCGGCCGCAAAAGTCACGTTCTTACCGGCACCGGTTTCGAGCGCGATTCTCCCCATCTCGATCCTGCCGTCTCGGCGCATCGGAAACGGGCGGTCATGAATGATCGCGTCCAATACATCCGCATCCGTCGCTAGGCTCACCGTAATCTTTTCGGTGCTGTCAATTCCGAGGATCTCATGGTCGAGGAGAAACTCGCGACTTTGGGGCGAAGGGGCTTCGGGCGCGTCCGCGGAAGGCTGGACGGGATCCGTCATGGTGTGCTCCTTTGTTATGGGACATTATTTACGAGGCCGCGTAAATTCGCAACGCAGACAGTAACAAACCCCGTAAAGGCCCGCGCAGCTACAGCCCAAGACGTGAATCCCATGAGTGCCAGCAAACGATCGCTACCGCACGTGGACCTCGACCTGGACCTGGACGTAGACTTGGACTGTTTCCTGCCGCTTGCAGCCGCCATTACCGAAAGTCTACCGTTAGGATGCTCTCGCAAAAGTGTCGAGTACAAGAACGTCCAAGTCCAGGTCTAAGTCCAGGTCCACGGAGGGAAAACTGTGATATAAAAGCACGGCCTTCAATCCGCTACTCAAGGGGGGAATATGCGCAAGTCAATTGTGTTCTCGTGTATTGCAATCGTCCTGGTATTCGGATTACGTATTGCGCCGTCGGCTCAAGGGCCCGCGGCGGCATCGGCGCCGGCCTATCTCACTCCGCCGAAGGTCATTGCCGACATCATGGATGCCGAGCCGTTGCCTGGCGTCGCGCTGTCGCCCGACCGCAAAGTGATGTTGCTCTCGCATCGGCGCAGCATGCCGACGATCGCGGAAGTATCGGCGCCGTTCTACCGTCTGGCCGGGGTCCGCATAAATCCGCGCACCAACGGCATGCGCGCATTGAATGGCCCGACGAGCGTTACGCTCAAGGATGTGGCCACGGGCGCGGAGCGCAACCTCGCATTGCCACCGGGCGGCACGTATGGCGCGAGCTTCTCTCCGGATGGAAAGAAAATTGCAATCTCCGTCACGACGGCAAACAGCATTCAGCTCTATCTGGCTGACGTCGCCACCGCGCAGGTCAAACCGGTCCTTACCGGGGGCATCAACGGGATCGGCGGGGGCTGCGGCTGGCTGGACGATTCGTCGGGATTTCTCTGCCGCCTCATTCCGGATGGCCGCGGATCCGAGCCGAAAGCGCCAGCAGTTCCGGCGGGACCCAATATCCAGGAGAGCGCCGGGCGCGCCGCCCCTTCCGCGACCTACGAGGATCTGCTCAAGAACTCATATGATGAATCGCTCTACGAGTACTACTTCACGAGCCAGTTGGCATGGGTCGATCTCGCGGGCAAGAAGACGCCCTTTGGAAAGCCAGCCATCTACGCCGGCGCCGACGTATCGACTGACGGCAACTGGCTGGTGGTCACACGGATCAAGCGCCCGTTCTCGTACGTTGTTCCTTACCCCGATTTTCCGCGCGACGTCGAGCTGTGGGACAAGACCGGCAAGCTTGTGAAGAAGTTGGCCGACGTACCCATGGGCGACACGTTCCCGCGCAACGGCGTTTTTCCCGGTCCGCGCGCGTTCCGCTGGAATCCGATAGATCCGGCCACGCTCATCTATACGGAAGCTCTCGATAAAGGAGATCCGGCCAACAAGGTGCCGTTCCGCGATCGATTCCTGGCTATCAAGGCGCCGTTCACCGGCCAGCCGGCCCAACTGCTGCAGACGCAATGGCGCTCCGGCGGCATGCAGTTCACCGAAAAGGGCATCGTTTTTGTCAGCGAGAGCGATCGTGAAACGCGCATGCGCCGCACGTGGCTCTATGCCGACGGCTTCAGTTCCACGCCGACAAAGATCTGGGAGCTGCGCCAGCAGGATCGCTACGCCGATCCCGGCTCTCCGATGTCAAGGCCTGTGACGGGCAAGGTAATTCAGACCGGCGACAATATCTATCTGAGCGGCGCCGGCGCTTCGCCCAAGGGGGACCGGCCCTTCCTTGACAGATTCAACCTGAAAACGCTTAAGGCCGACCGCATCTGGCAGTGCGACGACGCGGGCTACGAGTCCGTAGTTGCTCTCCTCGACGACAATGCAGGCCGCATCATGACGCGCAGGGAGACCAAGACGGAGCCGCCGAACTATTACATACGCGACAACACGGCGCGCACGGCAAAGGCGGTCACCACGTTCAAGGATCCGCACCCGCAGATTTCCGCCGTGTCGAGACAGTTTGTTACCTACCAGCGGAAAGACGGTGTGCAGCTCAACGGCACCATCTATCTGCCGACCGACTATAAGGCGGGGACGCGCTATCCGATGTTCATGTGGGCATATCCCGCCGAATTCACCAGCAGTGATGTCGCCGGACAGGTGAGTGGCAACGAGAACCGGTTCACTTCGGTCACCGGCGCTTCGCACCTGCTGCTGCTCACGCAGGGATATGTGGTCTTCGACAATCCGACGATGCCGATCATCGGACCGGGAGAAACCGCGAACGACACCTACGTCGAACAGCTGGTCGCGAGCGCGGAGGCTGCTATCGACAAGGCGGTCGCGATGGGAGTGGCTGACCGCGATCGCGTCGGCGTCGGCGGCCACAGCTACGGAGCGTTTATGACGGCAAACCTGCTCGCGCACACACGCCTGTTCCGCGCGGGCACCGCGCGCAGCGGCGCGTACAACCGCTCGCTGACACCGTTCGGCTTCCAAAATGAAACGCGCAACTTTTGGGAAATCCCGGAAATTTACGCCAAGATGTCGCCCTTTTGGTTCGCCAACCAGGTGAAGGATCCGATACTGCTGATTCACGGCGAGATGGACGACAACTCGGGAACGTTCCCGATCCAGTCGGAGCGTTTCTACATGGCGCTGAAAGGCTTCGGCGCGACCGTGCGCTACGTGACGTTGCCGTATGAGGCCCACGGTTATGCAGCCGCCGAGTCGAATAAGCACGTCATCGCCGAAATGCTGAACTGGCTGGACAAGTACGTGAAAAACGCCGCCCCGAGGCAGCCTGCGGAGCGCTGAGTTCGAAGACAGCATCTCTGCGCCGGGACGCGCACCTTATGACACATGAAAGGGCATTGGCTCTCTGAGCGGCAATAGTCGGGATCAGAATCGGGATCGCCGCGCCGGGGCGCGGCGGTCCCAGGTCCGCTTTTTCGGACTGGCAGATCGGCCTTCACTTCATTCTGCCTTTTTCCCCTCCAGCTGCCCTAAGTTGACTAAGAGCGGAAGGATAGTAACCTCCTATTAATGCCTAAGGAGCACACGCAGCTCGGGCTGTGCTCATGCGGTTAACACGATGTTGGGAATCGAAGGGGGCAACATAGGAACGTACTCCTCGAAGCCCAGAGCCGACGGTACCTTGTGCGGAGAAGGTCATGGCGTCTTAGTCACGCAGGACGGGGATACTGTTACCTGGAAAGGCATTGCCACCGGAAGGTTCACGGGCGGAGGCGCGGTCGCTTACAGGGGCTCGCTCAGCTACAATACCGCCTCGAAGAAACTCGCAAAGCTCAACTCAATCGCCGGCGTTTTCGAGTTTGAAGTAGACGCGGAAGGAAATACCCACTCGAAAATCTGGGAGTGGAAGTAATCGGCACATCAAATCCCTGAGCGCAGAAGACGCCGCTCAGAGAAACCGCATACGCAAGATCTGCTTGTTAGGGGCTTCCGGTAATGCGTTCGATTCTTGCCATCGGATCACTCATCGGAAGCCCCTTTCAGTTCCCGGAGGGGCCAGGAGCTAGCGTGTCAAGCATGCAAGGGTATGTTCATTCGACTCTCAGCGCGGTGATAGGATCGACTCGCCTCGCGCGCCGCGTTGGAAGGATGGTCGCCGCGAAAGCTATGAGTAGCATCAGACCGGCAACCAAAACCATGGTGAATGGATCATGCGGCGTCACCTGATAAAGTAACGATTTCAGCAATCGTGTAAGCCAGAATGATCCGATCAACCCGATCAGGATGCCGGCCAACACAGGTGCAATTACAGAGCGCAATATCAGCCGGCGGATGTCGTTCGCTCCGGCGCCCAGCGCGACACGGATGCCGATTTCCGATGTCCGTCGCGTCACCGAGTACGAAAGAACGCCGTACACGCCAACGGTGGCAGTAGCGAGAGCCACCCCCGCGAAGATCGACATCAAAATGAAGAAGAAGCGCGGAGTGGACACGGTCCTGGTATCCATGCTTGCGTAAAGCTCGTCCAAAGTCGCGGCGGTCCTGATTGTGGCATTGGGGTTGAGAGCTGCGATCCTGTTTCGCACCAGGGCGAGAACCGGTCCCGGATCCCCGGCTGTGCGGATGGTGAGGTTATTGCCTAGCGCCGACCCGCGCTGAGAAAGCGGCCTGTAAATCTGACAGCTATCAGAACGGGTAAACTCTACGGTTTTGACTGGGTTGACCATGCCAACGATCGTTACCCAAGGGCTGCGAGAACCGGAACGGAAGCGCTTGCCCAAAGCGCTCTGGCCTGGCCAGAAATGATCGGCGGCACGCCGATCGATGATTGCTACCGGCGGCGAGGATGGTCCGTCCTCGGGGCTAAAGGTACGTCCTGACATGAGGGGTATTTGAAGTGTTGAAAAGAAATCCGGTGTGACGTAGAAAACCGCCATACCCCAAGGTTCGGCATTGGCGCCGTTCGCCTCATCGGTGAACAGCTGTCCGCCACCGAATCCCTGCGTGGCCGGCGTGCCCCCTGAGATTGTTGCTGCCAGCACACCCGGCAGCGTTTTCGTCATCGCCGGGAGCTGGTCAAAAAATGCCTGCTGCTGCGCAATCTGAGGATTCGACGGCAAAGAAACACTTACCTGGCATAGGTTTTTTGTTTCAAAGCCGTTCTGTGTGCGAATCATGCGCATGAGGCTGTTTGCCATAAGCCCGGCGCCGCAGAGAAGAATGAGAGCCAGGCCCACCTGAAGGCTTTGAAAAACCACATGAAGCCGCCGCGTTGCGCGAGTCACACCTGCGACGTGACTGGTTCCAGTCAGTCCTGAGATCGCGCCGCCGTGGGCAGCCCTGAATGCAGGAATAAGACTGCTGAGCAGGCAAGCCAGCATCGTAACCGCACCCGTAAAGGCGAATACTCTTCCGCTCAATGCCAATTCATATGCGCGAAACAGCCTCTGCAGTTCCGCCGGTAGAATCGTGGGTAGGAGGTGGATCATCCACTGGGCCAGGAGAACGGCGGCCAGAGCACCCGCCACGGAAAGAACCATGCTCTCTACCAGGAAGTAACGCACCAGCTGGCTCCGGCTCGCGCCAATGGCTGCGCGAATCGCAACCTCGCGCTGGAGCGTGGCGCCACGAGAAAGCAACAGGTTGGCTACGTTGGCGCATGCGATCAATAAAACGAAGCCGACGGAACCCAGCATGACGAGCAGCACGGTTCGTGTCTCGTCGCGGAATCGAATATTCAAGCGATCGCTGAGCGGCCGGAATTCGGGAGTCATTTTCGCCCATGGTACACGGCCTTCGTAATGAATCCGGTCCGAAACCAGCGCCGCTTCCCGCTCTGCCTGTTCGAGGCTGAGGCCGGGACGCAGACGGGCCACAAAGGACAGGTGACCACCGGACTCCTCCGTCCACGGCACCCACGCGTTCGGCTTCGAGCCGACAGGAAATTGGAAATCCTGCGGCATGACCCCGACCACGGTGTATATATTTTTGTTGAGGGTGATGGTCTTGCCAACGACCGCAGGATCGGCTCCGAACTCCCGCTCCCAGTATCCGTAACTGAGCAGGGCGACCTGATCTTTGCCGGGCTGTGCCTCTTCCGGTTGGAATCCGCGTCCGAGCTTTGGTTGCACTCCTAGAAGATCAAGCATGCCGGTCGAGATCCAGACGACGGTCACCGGCTCCATCAGTCCGTTGGGACCCACAGTTGGCCGAGATTCAGAATAAGGCTCGACGCCGGAAAGGATCTGCTTTTGCGCGCGCCAGTCTTCCATCTCCTGTATCGATTCTCCGCCGACGTAGGTTACCTGATCTGCTGAACCACGTGCCGCAACCCACGCAAACGAGACCAGTCGACTGGGTTCCCGGTAGGGCAATGGCCGGAACATAGCCGCATCCACGACGCTAAAGACCGTGGTATTGGCGCCGATGCCAAGAGCCAGGGTCAAGATGACTGTTACGGCAAATCCGCGGTTGCGGCGCAGGGAGCGGAACGCATGGCGCAAGTCCCGCCAGAGAGATTCCACAAACCCGATCGTGTTCATGTGATAGATCTCCTCACGAATGAAAGTCACGTTGCCGAACTTCCGGTGAGCGGCAAAGCGCGCCTCTTCGGGAGGAATGCCCCTGGCGACATTCTCGTCAGTCTCTGTTTCTATATAGGACTGGATTTCGCGAAGTCGCTCTTCATCCCAATGACTGCGTCGAAAATACCGACTCCATCCCATGACCCTACTCCGCGGCTGGCCGAAGGATCCGGTTGATCGCCTTAACCAGTTGATCCCAACGGCCGATTTGCGCGGCCAGTTGCTTGCGACCCGCGGGCGTCAGCCTGTAATACCTTGCCTTGCGATTGTTTTCCGATGTGCCCCAGAAGGACGATATCCACCCGCGATCCTCGAGCCGGTGCAGAGCGGGGTACAGAGATCCATGCTCCACCTGAAGGACATCTTCCGATCGATGCTCGATGGCATGCGCGATCGTGTGCCCATGAGCCGGACCCAAAACCAGTGTCTGCAGGACAAGCAAGTCCAGCGTGCCCTGCAGCATCTCTTCTTCCAATGGTGCTGTTCCTCGTTTTGGCATATGCGCATCATACTCCACTAGATCATCTTCTGGAAGAAAATATTAGCGGTCGCAATAAATTCAGGATATCTATCACCCAGACCTATTCGGGGCAATCAACTGGAGGAGACTATCTGATGGAGTTTCAGCCTGAGCTGTTCAGCGAAGCTTGAACTCTGGAGGTTTACAACTTCATTCCAAACCCGAAAACCTCAAAGCCGGGAAGAGAGGGCCTATCTCTTAAACTAACGGCATTGAGTTTGTCCCCGCTCTCCGTAGTCAGCGCAGCGGATTTTCCCAGCGCAAATTGTGGAATCGGGCGAAATCTCCGTCCGTCGAGCAGAGGATGAGGCCGTGTTCGAGGGCGAGGGCGGCTAGATGCGCGTCGGGAACGAGATTTGATCGGCCGCCAATCGCCGCCAGCAGCGGTTCCAGGATCTGCTGATGTTTTTCCGTCGGCCCCGGTATCCACACTGGGTCGCAGTCCAGCCAGCTCATGACCTGTCCCCACGCAGCGGTCATCGACCGCGGCCGCGCGAAGATTCGTGGGTTGGTGATCAGGCGCAGGAAGCCGAGCAGGCTTGGCCAGGGTAAACCGACGGGAGCAACCCCGTTCAGCCGCTGATCCAACCACTCCCGCGCCCGTGCATGTTGCGGGAAGGACCCGACGTGAGCGTACACCAAGAGGTTGGAGTCGACCAAAATCACTTGAAGTCCTCCCCCTCTGCCGCCGCGAGAACCTCGGCTACATCATCGATGCTCCCCTGGAGGCATCGCCCTAACGATACCGATGGGGTCCGATAGGGCTTGCGCAGCTTCGCCGGCGCCGTCATCTCCCGCAACCCTTGCCGCAAAGCCAGATTCACGATCTTTTTGAAGCTGCTTTTTGTCTCTTTGCGCAACCGCTCCAGCTGAGCAGCCACGTCGTCATCGAGGCTCAGCGTAGTTCTCATGCATCAGTACATACAATATGTGATGCCTTGATGTCAATACAGCGCGCGAACTGGCTCGCGCGAGGGACGTGATCCCATTGTCAACGGCCGGCATTTGGGGTCGAACCCCTCACCAACAGATACCGACTCTTCAGTGCTTCTTAATGATGTACTTGATGGTGGAATTCGAAGTGAAGAGTTTGTAATCGGCGTAGGTGATGGTTTCGTCGATGTGGACCGTCTCGGCCGGAAAATGCAACTGGCTCTCGGCATGAGTCCAGACCGGGAACCAGTACTTCTTGTCGATCATCTGGCGGATGGTCTCGAATTCGGGAAATTGAGTGTTCTTCTTTTGGGGGACGGGCTTCCCAACCGTGCGCACAACCTGAAGATCCTGGTCGTCCACCCAGATTTTCCCCTCAAAATACATCTTTCCGCTTTTAATGATTTTGGGTTTTACTGAAAACACATAGCAGTTGAGTTCGTCGACTTTTTCCTTCCCCTGGTAGGTCAGGTCGTATTGGGGCAGCTCCTTCTCCGTCAATGCGAACGGCTGGAGGTTGTTGATCACTTCTTCGTCCTCCATGGTGTAGACCACGCTTTGGAGGCCGCCGGCCCTCCGGACCACCTGGATATCACGGGTTCCATCGTCCTTAAATACGATGTCGGAAGCGGTCTGCATTTCCTCGTGTTTAGGCATGCCATTTACGGAGAGGACGCGCACGTCCGCGTTTTGATGGTAAGTGTACTGCATCCATGCTTCATAAAACTCACTTTCCTTCGCGGAGAAGGCACGGATAATCTCTTCGGATGTCAAGGTTTTCCCTTCGCCGGCCTCAACGCGCGGTTTGTCCTGTGCCGGAGGTCCGGCCTGAGTTGGTGATTGTGCCCTCGCGTGGATCGCCAACGCCAGGAGCATCGAGAAACAGGCCAAGTATCCAATTTTCACATCCACCCCCTTCCACCTCCGATAATGATGCGCCCAAATCCAAGACGGTTCAAAAGACTTTGCCTCGTGTACCCCGGATCCTGCGGCCCGCCCCATGACATTGGATCACGATCGGTATGCGCAGGATCTTCCTCGTCTTCGGTTGATCTAAATCGACTCGGTTGGATTCCCTCGCTGCGAATTAGTGGGCTTGGCGCCGGAAGCAACGCCGTTCACTCAGATGCAAAGCCGGCATTTCGGCCACATCTGGCGGTTTGGCGCAGGTGACCGGCACAGTGATGTCGTGTTATGACGGAGTCCAGGGGCGGAAACCGGCGAGGAGAAAATCGGCATCAAAACTCAAAAATCCAGCGCCGTTGCTACTTCGGCCGGGGGATGCGGAGGATCCTGCCGAAGGTGACATACTCGCTGCCGCCCAATCGGCCGATCGGATCCACGCGGTCCGCATGAATCTTGAGCCGGCCCTTGGCGTCCTCCTCCCACACACTGTCGTCCAGATAGACAGACTTGACCTTTCCGAATATGAGGGATTGAGGCAGGGATCCCACTTCCTTGATCTCATAGAGCTCGCAAGCCATCGCGATGCGGCAGTCGGCCAGACGCGGGAGCGAAAAGCCTGTGAATTCGGCCAGCTTGAGGTTCACCCAGTCGAGCTCCGATTCCCCATGGGGCAAGGTCCTCGAAGTCTGAGTCATGGGTTCTGCCAGTTCACGGTGTACGATGTGAACGACGAAATGCTTGCGCTCTTCGATGTTAAGGCGCGTGTCTTTGAGGGAGCCATCCGGCTTTTTCCCCGCCGAGATGAGGATCAAAGGCGGCTCGCTGCACACGGCGTTGAAATAAGAATACGGCGCCAGATTGAATCGATGATCGCCATTATCCGTCAGCACCCAGGCAATCGGGCGCGGGATAACGACCTGTGTCATGGTGAAATAGATTTTATCCGGAGAAAGTTGATCCAGCGGAATATACATAGCCTTCTACTCCAGCATTGGTTGTACTCGTAACGGATCGCGCGTGCCCGGCTCTTCAAATCAAAAAGAGACCATTTCCCGTGGGAAATTCCTTAGAACAAGAAAACAGGCCCCAGAATTGAGCCTAAGCCCGATTTTCAAGCCTTCCGTGGTACTCATCCTATCAGATCCAAACGATTTCGGCTGGTCCGACCCTCGATTCTCTGCTGCGCCACGCTCTCGAGGAGGCCCTCGGTCTGCGCTTCGAAGGGGACAAGGGCGAGCACTTCTTCCGCTCCACGCCGGTGCAAACGCTTTTCTACGGCGTTTTCTCCGCTTGGGTGCTCTGGGCGCGCCGCCGCGCTGCGGCTTCCCCGGCGAAAACCTTGTTCGCGGACGCGTTGCGAGAATCATCCGCGCCGTACCACGTGGCAGGACCATTTGACTGGCGCCTGACCCAGTTTCTCCTGCGCGTGCCCATGCTGCGCGCGCTTTTTATGCAGGCCGCCAATCCCGACCAATTGGGCCGCCTGGGCCTGATCGAGATCCTCGACCGGGCCGCCGCCGCACTCGATCGCGTGGATTGCGCCGCGTTCTTCCAGTCCTTCGACGAGGGGCACGCAGTGCAATATTTTTACGAGCCCTTCCTGCAGGCCTTCGACCCCGAGTTGCGCAAGGAACTTGGCGTTTGGTACACCCCCGAAGAAATCGTTCGTTACCAGGTTGAGCGTGTCGACACCGTCCTGCGCGAAGAACTGGAGATCGCCGACGGCCTGGCCGATCCGCGCGTGATCGTCCTGGATCCCTGCTGTGGCACCGGCGCCTACCTGCGCGCCGTGCTGCGCCGCATCGCCGCCACGCTGCAGGATAAGGGCAGTGACGCGCTCAGCGCGCACGACCTCAAGCGCGCCGCGATGGAGCGCGTCTTCGGCTTCGAGATCCTCCCGGCGCCGCTGGTCATCGCCCATCTTCAGATCGGCCTGGAACTGGAAACACTGGGCGCGCCGCTGAGCGATCAGATCTCGGCCGAGGACGCGGGATCGCGCCGCGGGTCAAAGCGGCACGATCCGGTCTTCGCATCGGCAGAACGCGTCGGCGTCTATCTCACCAACGCCCTCAACGGCTGGGAACCGCCCAAAGAGCCCAAGACCCAGCTGCTATTTCCGGAGATGGAGGAAGAGCGCGACGCCGCGGAGAAGGTCAAACACAAGGAGCGCATTCTCGTCATCCTCGGCAATCCGCCTTACAACGGCTATGCGGGCGTCGCGGTCGCCGAGGAACGCGATCTTTCCAACGCCTATCGCACCACCGAACGCGCGCCCGCGCCGCAGGGCCAGGGGCTCAACGATCTTTACGTCCGCTTCTTCCGCATGGCCGAACGCCGCATCATCGAGATGAACCGGTCCGCCCAGGGCGTAATCTGCTTCATCTCCAACTATTCCTGGCTCGACGGCCTCTCCTTCACCGGCATGCGCGAACGCTATCTCGACCATTTCGACCGCATATGGATTGATTGCCTCAACGGCGACAAATACAAAACCGGAAAACTCACGCCGGATGGCCAGCCAGATCCAAGCGTTTTTTCCACCGATTTTAACGTTGAAGGCATCCAGGTCGGCACCGCGATCGCATTGTTCGTACGTAAGCAGAAACACGAATGTGTTGGCGAAGTCGCGTTCCGCCACCTCTGGGGCAAAACCAAGCGCGCCCAACTCTCCGAAGGTCCCGGGAAATACGGCCACATAAAACCTAGCCTCGGCATGGGTCTTTCGTTTATGCCCGGGAAGGTAGCATCGGCCTATTTTGACTGGCCGCTGCTGCCGGAGCTCTTTCCCGTTTCGTTTCCGGGCGTGAAGACCAGCCGCGACGATGTGGTGGTCGGCATTGATCGTGACCGGCTCGTCCAGCGGATGGAGGACTATTTCAACCCTAAGCTCAGCCACGAGGAAATCCGCCGCCGAACCCCAGCCGCGATGAAAAGGACGCAGCGTTTTCGAGCCGAAGCCGTCCGCGACCAACTTCTCAAGCGTGGGTTCCTGCCCGACAAGATCGTCCGATACTGCTACCGACCTTTCGACGTGCGCTGGCTGTACTGGGAGCCGGAAGCCAAACTGCTGGACGAGAAGCGCAGCGAGTATTTTCCTCATGTTTGCGAAGAAAACGTCTGGCTGAGCGCCGGACAACGCAACCGGAAGGAGGATTTCTACCTGCCTCAGTTCACGACCTTGTTGGCAGATCATCACATCGTGGAATCGAATGTCGGCATGTTCCCGCTGCATCTTCTCACCAATGGAGGCACCCTGCTGGAAGCCGCCGGATGCAAGCCGAACCTCAGCGGCGGCGCGGCATCGTATCTGGCGAAGTTGCATGCCACGCCGGAAGATCTGTTCTATCACACGCTGGCCATCCTTCACGCGCCTGCTTATCGCACAGAAAACGCCGGTGCGCTGCGCCAGGACTGGCCGCGGGCTGCCCTGCCGGACTCGAATCAGGTGTTGCAAAAATCCGCCGCGCTCGGCCGCCAGATCGCGGCGTTGCTGGATGTGGAAACGCCAGTGCCGGGCGTCACAACCGGAAAGATCCGCGAAGATCTCAAGGAAATTGCAGCATTCAAGCGCCTGGACGGCAAACCGGCCCGGCCCGAAGCGGGCGACCTGGACCTCACCGCCGGTTGGGGTCATGCCGGCAAGGGCGGCGTGACCATGCCGGGCAAGGGGCGGATGATTGCGTGCGGCGATAATGCATTCGATGTGCTGCTCAACGAGGTCTCCTGCTGGCGGAACATCCCGGCGCCGGTGTGGGAATACACCATCGGCGGCTATCAGGTCATCAAGAAGTGGCTTTCCTATCGAGAAAAGGAATTGCAGGACCGCGGGCTGACGCCGGAGGAGGTCCGTTACGTCACCGAAATGGCACGGCGCCTGGCCGCGCTGATCGCGCTGCAACCCTCGCTCGACGAAAACTATCGGCGCATTATCGAAGCTAATTACCAGTGGCCTGCCGAGCAACGGAAGCAGCGGCCGTGATGGCATTGGCACCGTCGGAGGTTGCAATGATGGAAAAAGATCCTAGGGCGTCTTGCCTGTTATCCTGAGGTAGAGCGAATATGCCGATCCCTGTTCTTGTGGTGCGTTGAATCGGAATAAAAGAATGCCTCAGCCAGTGGTGTCGATTCCGAGGGGCCGGGCATTTTTGAGGATGCGCTCGTCGTAGCTGAGCAACTGCAGATCCGGGAAAGCTCTCATAAAAATCAGGACGGTCGCCAGGTGGATGGCGTCGAGCGTTCTGACCGGCTCGACTGGAAATACCCTGCCGGCCCGAGAGCGCACTTCTTCCGAGATTTCCATAAGGATCCAGCCTGCCTTGCTGCGTGCAAGCATACCCCGCAGCCTTTCAGCCTGGCCGGCTGTCAATATCCGCTGATATTCGGCCCTGTTGAGCGCGCGCTCGACCTCTACCAGGGATAAAACCGAAGTCACAACGGTCTGTGCCTGGTTCAGCGCGGAGATCACATCGTGTGCTTGCGGCTCCCCGAGCAGCCAGGTAAGGAGCGCCGAGCTTTCCACATAGACTGCGGTCATTCGTGCGTCTCCTCGCGGTCGCTCTTGAGAAGTTTAGCCGAAGTTCCCGCGCGCAATTTCACGGGCGAAACCGGCAAGGACATCTTCTCAACGGTGGGAAGCGATACCAATCCCGCCTCAGCCCAGTCCATAAGAAGCGGGTTGACCGCCTCGCCCAGAGCGCTTCGGCGGTACGGTTCGTGCAGCTCGGCAACGATGCTATTCCGGTCGGACACTAAAACTGTCGCGCCGCTGCGGACTTCGCGCAGGTAGGCGCTCAGATTGTTTTTCAGTTGCTTGACTCCAACGGTTTTTAGGCGCTTCATGGGAAACATGGTAGCTACCGGTAGCTACTAAGTCAAGGTTGCCCCTTTAGCTCAGACCCAACCTGCGCCTCCGCAAAGTAGTACAATTCCAGGAAGAAATCGAAGAGGCCGACAAAATGCGATGCCGGTTTGCCTTGTTTTCTACGATTCTGCGTGGCAGCCTCGTCTCGTATGGAGCATAATTCGGACGTGTCCGAAAAAGAGCATCGCAAGACCGCAGAAACCAGAACTGCTCCGCAGGCGCAAACACAAATTCGGCATCTCGGCGGTTTGAATTGGACAGAAGCTCTCTTTCTTTTGTTTCTCGCGTGCCTCGCCGTTCTTCCTCCGATCGGGGAACCGCATAAACAGCTGATCCTTATAACCATTGCCGCCGTGCAATTGCTGGAGGACCGGCTCGCTGGCAGGTTGCCGCCGAGAAGCCACATCTATGCCGTGCTGTTGAAGATTCTTCTCGCCACGCTGCTGCTCGGGCATACGGGCGAAATGGGCATCAACAGCCGCTACTGGCCGATCTACTTCGTGCCGGTGGCGACCGCGGCGACCAGTTTCGGCCTGTGGGGCACGCTGTTCTGCACAGGACTCGCATCGGCGGCGTACTGCTCCTATCTGATTCCCGCGCTCCAGGAATATGCGATTACCGGAGAAGGAATCGCCGAGCTGGCCACGCGCATTCTCTTCTTTTTCCTTGCGGCGATGCTCGTGAATCGCTTTGCGGTGGAGAGCCGCCAGCGCGCAACGGCATACCGGCAGCTGGCCGAACAAATGGCCGAGACCAACCGGCGGCTGGCGCAGGTCCAGGAAGAAGCCAGACGCTCGGAGCGGCTTGCGGCGCTTGGGCAGATGTCGGCCGGGCTGGCGCACGAGATCCGCAATCCGCTGGGTGTGATCAAAGGCTCGGCCGAGATGCTCAATCAGAAGTTGCAGCAGAGCAATCCGCTGGCGAGTGAACTGGCCGGATACATCTCGAGCGAAGTAAACCGGCTGAGCGCACTGGTGGCGCGGTTCCTGGATTTCGCGCGGCCCCTGGCGCTGGAACGTGCGCCCGCGGATGTGCGCGAGGTCGTTGACCGCGCGCTCGCCGCAGTGTTCGCCCAGCGTCCCGCGGCAAAGGTCACCATCGAGCGCGCGTATGCGGCGACTCTTCCGCAGGTGCCCATGGACGAGAGTCTCTGCGAGCAGGTTTTCCAAAACCTTGCGCTTAATGCCTATGAGGCCATGGAACCGGATGGCGGGACGTTGCTTGTTGAGATCGCGCCGGCCCAGCGTGAAATCAACCGTGGCGTCGAAGTCTCGTTTTGCGACACCGGTCCCGGCATTCCGCCCGACCTGTGCCAGCAGATTTTTAATCCTTTTTTCACGACGAAAAAGAGCGGCGTCGGCCTTGGCCTCGCCATCGTATCGAAGATCGTGGATGAACATCGCGGCCAGCTGCGCGTGGATGGCCGGCCAGGACGAGGCGCCTGCTTCCACGTGTTTCTGCCGATTGGGGCCGCTTCGGAAGAGAGCGCCTCGACACACGCGTCCTGAGACGGTTTTGCTGCCATGGCGAATATTCTGATAGTTGAAGATGAACAAAAGATGCTCCGGCTGCTCGAGCTGAAGCTAAGCGAAGAAGGCTGGACGATTTTCTCCGCCGGCGATGCGGAAACCGGCTTGAAGATTCTGAGCCGGGAGACCATAGACCTCGTGCTCAGCGACATAAAGCTGCCCGGGATGAACGGCATCGAGTTTCTACAAGCCATCCGGCGCGCTCACACCGACACTCCGGTAGTTCTGATGACCGCGTATGGCAGCGTGGAGAAAGCCGTCGAAGCGATGAAGAGCGGAGCGAATGACTACGTCCTGAAGCCCTTTTCGCTGGACGAAATCGCGCTGGTGGTGGGCAAGGAGTTGGACGTCCGCCGGCTGCGCACGGAAAACCGGACGCTGCGGGAAGAGCTCGGCCATCGATACGCATACCCAAACATTGTTGCGGTCAGCTCGAGAATGCAGGAAGTGCTGGCGGCCGTTGAGCGCGTGGCGCCGACCAATTCCACAGTTCTGATCGGCGGCGAAAGCGGGGTTGGCAAAGATCTGATTGCGCGCGCGATCCATCATCGCTCGCGGCGGGCTTCCGGCCCATTCGTCAAGATCAACTGCACGGCCATCCCGGAAAACCTGCTGGAAAGCGAGCTGTTCGGATATGAAAGGGGCGCGTTCACCGGCGCCGGCGCGAGCAAACCCGGAAAGTTCGAGCTGGCAGACAAGGGCTCGCTGTTTCTGGACGAGATCGGCGATGTTCCGCAGGCCATGCAGGTCAAGCTCTTGCGGGTTCTCCAGGAACGCGAATTCGAGCGGCTGGGCGGGACGCGCACGCTCAAAGTCGATGTCCGGCTCATCGCCGCAACCAATCGCGACCTGCGCGCGGCGCTGGAGGAGGGCACGTTTCGCGAAGATCTCTACTATCGGCTGAACGTCGTGCCGATCAACATTCCACCGCTGCGCGATCACAGGGACGACATTCCCGGCCTCGTCGAGCACATCCTTGCGAAATGCCGCAAGGAAAGCGGCAAGGAGATCCGCGGCGTCACCCCCAGGGCACTGCAGGCGTTGATGAGCTTTCCCTGGCCCGGCAATGTGCGCGAGCTGGAAAACATCATCGAACGCGCGGCGACCCTAACCCAAGGAGAATGGATCGATGCCGGCGACATCCACCTGGATGCCGAACCGGGAAGCGGGGCTGACGCTGCCGTGCGCTTTTTGCCGCCCGACATGACGCTGGATCAATGGGAGGAAGAAATGATCCGCGAAGCGTTGCGCCGGTCGGCAGGGAATAAGAGCCAGGCCGCGCGGCTGCTGGGACTGTCGCGCAACGCGTTGCGCTATCGACTCTCCAAAATCGGCGTCGCCGACGAACCTGACGAGAAAGAGT
>JBEKIX010000051.1:0-20945 GCA_050011535.1 Acidobacteriota bacterium | reverse complement strand
ATGCTCGCTCGCATGAGGTCTCCTCAGTTTGTCAGGTTTCGAATGAGCCTGTTTCATGCGCGCGCAGCACCTGAATTTCTAAGTCCGCAAGCCATTTCCACGAGCACTCAGGCACGATCCCGGCGCGGCTGCAGCGCGCCGTAAGCGACCGGTTCACTCTCCTTCTTGACCGGCGCCGGCGGACTGACACTCTGATCCGATTTCTTGATCGGTTTACCCTGCGAATCGAGGCGGTCCTTCTCTGATTTCTCCTGATCCTTTTTGATCTCCTGTTGCTTCTGGTCCGCGTATTTGCCCACGTTACGCAGGGAATCCTTGAGCTGATCCGTCAACTCCGCGAAGCGCTCCGGCGTCCGAATAACGTGCGGCGTGATCATAATCAGCAACTCGGTGCGGCTCGTATTGCGAGTCCTCTGTCCGAAAAGAGCCCCGAGGACCGGAATGTCACTCAGAAACGGCACGCCGTTGTGTCCGGTGCTCTCATTTTCCCGGATCAAGCCCGCGATTGCCACGCTTTCACCGTCTTTTACCGCCAGGGTGGTGATCACATTGGTCGTGTTGAAAGTCGGGCCGAGCGAGGATGCCGTACCTTCGGAAGTGACGCTCTGGGATACATCCAGGGTCACGGTTCCGCTTGCGGAGATGCGCGGAGTGATCTCAAGCTCCGTACCTGTATTGGCGTAGTTAACGCTGGTTGTATTGCCGACGGCGCTGGTGTAGCTGGATCCAGGAATTGGAACCTGTCCGCCGACCTGGATGTGCGCCATCTGCCCGTCGATGGCCAGAACGGCCGGCGCCTCCAGAATCTTTACTTTGGTCTTCGATCGCAATGCGGTCAGGTTCGCCAGGATTTCCCGCGAGCTGCCGATAAATGCAAAACTCGATGCGGAAAGTGCTCCAGTGGTCGCATCGATGGCGCCCGTCGTCAGCTGCTGGCCCGACTGGACCGCCCCCAACGTCGCCGATACTCCGAAGCTGAGATCGTTCGTCAGATCGATCTCGAAGATGCGCGCCTCGATGATCGCCTGCCGAGGCAGGACGTCCATGCGCTGGATCGTCTTCAAAAGCAACTCGTAGTCCGCGGGGCTCCCCTGAACGATCAAGGAGTTGTTGACGTCGTCGGCGACGATGCGGACGGCGCCTTGCAGGCCCGAAAACTGGCCCGCAGTCAGAACCTGCGCCGACATGGTTGGTTGTTGGTTCAGGCGCGGTCCGCCGATTGGATTCTGCCCTCCTCCGGCAATGCCGCCCGTGTTGCCCATGCCGGTCATACCGGCCCCGGCGCCGTAAGGATTCTGCGTGTTCAACCCCTGGCTCATGGTCGTGCCCTGCATCGACGTATTCGTCCGATTCGCGCTGTTGTAGGGAGTAGTCCCGGCGTTGCGTTGGTTCGTGCCGGACGCTCCGCCCACTCCGCCTTGCTGGTTTCCTCCCTGCGCATTTCCCGTATCGCCGGCGAACAAGAGGCCCAGAACCTGGGCGATGTTGGATGCGGTACTGTTTTCGACGGTGTAGATGAAAGTCTGGATGCTTCTGCCCACCGTGGTGTCGAGTTTGGCAATCCAGCGCTTGACTTCCTCCAAGGCTCTCTTGGAGTTCGTCATGACCAGGATGGCGTTCATGCGGTCAAATGAGATCATATTCACGCCGGTGGCGCTGTCCTTGGTGCCGTTGCCGAAGACCTTTTTCAGGTCGTCAAGCACGTCCGCGGAAAGGTTGTTTTTGATCTCGACCAACTCGATGAGATCCGAGTCAAGATAGCCGCTGTCCAGCAGGTGAACGATCTCCGTCAGTTTCTGTATGCTGTCGCTGTAGTCCGTGATGATCAGCATGTTCTGGCGATCATAAGGCATGATGACACCGCCCTCAGTCATAAACAACCGAAGCGGTTCTACCAGCGTCGTGACAGGAACGAATTCCACACGGATCACTTCGGTTACTAAATGCGGAATCAACGCCGTCTGCATCGACTGCGCCGGGGGATTGGCGGGCGGTTGAGAAGGCGCCTGAGGAGGCGCCGCGGGGGGCGCGCCGCCCTGCCGGCCGCCATTCGGAGGCGGTGTGGCCGCTGTTGTTGTATCGCCTGCAACCGCCTCTGCTTTTTTCTCAGGTACCTTGTCCGCGGCAGGCTTGGCAGGAGGAACCGGCGGCAGGCTTTCCACCACTTCGAGCCCTTCCTTCAGGCCTTGAGAAATCGGCACGATTTTATAAATCTGCCCCGATTTCACCAGGGCTGCATTGTTGCTTTTCAAAATGAGATTGAATATGGGAAGCACATCCTGCTTAATCGACACCGGAATGGTACTGTGAAAGGTGACATTTCCTTTGATGTCCGGATCGATCAGGATCGGCGAAATGTCCAGCAAGTCGGCAATCTGATTGATGAGATCGTATAGTGGCGCGTTGTCGAAGTTCAGCTTGATCTGATCGCCGGCCGCGGCCGCGCGCTGAGCGGCTGCCGGGGAGGGCGTTGCCGGAGGCGCGGGATTCTGCGCCGGCGCCTGAGCTGGTGCCTGCGCCGCAGCTTGGCCTTGCGCTCCCTTCTCAATATCCTGCAGAAGCTTTTGCAGGATCTGCTTTCGCTGCTCATCGGTCTGCTGTTGTTGCTGTTGCTGCGGGTTGCTCTGCGTGGCAGCTTGAGATCCAGTCCCTGCAATCGTAACCGTACCACTCGCAGCCGCGATCAGTACGAAGCAGGCAATCCAGGGTGTTCTGTTAATGGTTCGCACGTGATTTCCTTTTTAGGACGATGTTGATTACTTTTTCACCGGTTGCTGGGGCAAAGTCGGGACAACAGGTTGAGTCACAATTTGTCCAAACGGTGTATTGGTAATTATCTGGTTCTGCGCATTGATGAACTGGTTTGGGTACAAATTGCCCTGGCCAACAGACACCGCAGTCTGCTGTGCCGGTTGATTGGCCCCGCGAGCCCCGGCCGGCTGTTGCATGGGAACGACCTGCTGCGGGTTCCCGCGGGCCCCGCCAACTTGAGCAGCCCCCGCGCGGTTATTCCCCCCGTTGAATACCCCTATGCCGCCGGCGTTCGCGCCTTGTCCTCCGCCCACCGGGGCGCCGAAACTGACGATCCTCGTCTGCAGAATGGGAGTCTTTCCCATCTGCGCTGGTTTGGATGTGTCGGAAAGTGGAATGACTTTGCGACTCGCGCCGTATTCCAGAACGATGTCTCGCTCGGTAATATCGGCGATCGTAAATCCTTGATACATGTCCCCGATCTGCATGGTCTGTGTCTTATGAAGGCCCGATTGCGACGAGGTATCGATGATCAGCGCCGTCTTCTTCGAACCTGCGATCATGGCGCCGACCAGAATGGGCGGATTCTGCAGCTCCCTGGCCTCCGGCTGCTGATTCGCGTTCTCCGGCTCATCCAGCTTGCGGGATTGGGCGAACAGATTCTGATTATAGATGGCCGAAAACTGCGCTTCGTTGTACTTCTGGGGCGGCTGCGCCGGAGGACGAGCGTTCTCCGGCCCTGCCTTTTTCCTGGCGGGTTGAATCTTTGCGATGTTGTTTGCGGCCTTAAAACTCTCGATGGCGCCCTTCAGTTGCCAGCCGAGCAGACCAGCCCCCAAAAGCAGCATCAGATTGATTGCGATCCATTTCTTCGTCACGTTGCCCTCGCTTTATGCCGGCCCCTAGTGGCCGCCGGCAGTCTTTTCCGCGGCCTTTTGCGCAGGCGCCGGAGTCGCGATGTAGCCGACTATCCTGAGGCTGGGAATCATGATTTCATCCCTGTTGCGCTGCGGCTGCAGCCTGCTGATGATCTGAAGGTTCTCCACTCTTAAAAACTTATCGTTGTTCTCGATGGCAGTCAAAAACCGTATCAACTGGTCGATGCTGCAGTTGATGTCGAGACCGTAAGAAACCTTGGTGAGGATGTCCTGTTTTTGATCCTGCAAGGGGGTCTTGCGCGTAATTTCAACCTGGTTCGCATCGGCGAACTCCTGCAGCACCTTCTGAAGATAGGCGCCGGCCGCGGCAGCGTTGTCGCCGGGCAGAAGCCGGTCCTGATCCTGCTTCAGCCTGTGCTGCGCTTCGGAGATGCGCGCCTTGTAGCCTTCCTCCAGACCTAAGATCTCCCTGTCCTGGCGCAGCGCGTTCTGTTTCTGCCTGACCGTAACATCGAGATCTTCCGGAAGCACCAAGGGAGCGACATAAAATGCGATCACCGCGGCTGCGATCACGCCCCCTACAACCAAAACTCTCTTCTCTCTCGTTGATATTTTCACGGCTTATTTCTCGCACTTTGCGGTAAATGTGAACACTTCCTTATGAGTCTGCGCGTTCGTGTAGATGGGCCCCTGAGGGGACACATCTCTCAGCAGCGGCGACTTTTCCAGTTTGGGAATCAGGTCGACGGCGGAAGACGGGGGACTCTGCCCCGCCAGCGTGAGCGTACAGTCATTGTTGATGTACATCGTGAGGTAAGAATCCGTCGGAAGCAGAGTGGTCAGTTCCTCGAGAATTTCCAGGTTCTGATCCTTCCTGCGCAGCAGATCCTCCATCGATCCTGCCTGCTTTTCCAGGTTTTCCGCCTGGGTCTTCAGCGCCTTGATGCGGTCCACACGCGGCTTCAATTCGTCCGTGGCGCTATCCAGCTCGCGGACGAGAACTCTCTCCTGAAATACTTTGTGAACGCCGAGCCCGGTGAGACCTGCAATGACAGCAAGACCCAGAATGACGGTGGGAATGTAAGCCCAACGCTTCTGGTGCACTCGATGCTCAATCGGCAGAAGATTGAGCCTCATGGCCAGGCCGCGCGTGATTCCTGAATATGCCAGCCCGAGCGACGTCGCGGCCTCCTGGATCAGCTTTTTGTTTTGAGGCGGCATCTCAAATCGGAGACGCGTGCTGACCAGTTCACATCCAGGCAAATCCTCCCCGAAATCCTGCAAGGCCTTCTCCGACGCTTCGCCTGCCAGAATGATACCCTCGATGGTTTCTTCAGGGTCCATTCTTACTTTGCCGACAGCGTTCTCCATCTCATCGAGCAGGAGTTTTTCCCATGGAATTTCGTCCGGTTTGACTGTTTCGCGCGCGAAGACGACCGCGCCATTGCGCAGTACGGAGAGTTCGAGGCCTCCCGGCCGCAGGTCGGCCAGGATGAAAGTCTTGTCCCTGCCATCGCCCTGCGTCCCCAGGAACATATTGGCGAGGGCGACCGAGCCCGCGGTGATCGTAGCAGGACGGATGCCAAGATCGTGCATGAACTGCAGATGCGCATCCAGGGTGGACTTCCGAATCATGCAAACGAGGACGTGCAGTTTCTTGGCGCTTTGACCGTTCTTGAGGAGGACGAAATCGTAGTAGAGCTTCTCCTCTTCCGTCGGCTCGAACGACTGAACCTGGAAGAGCACAACCTGTTTCAGGTTGTCTTCCACTTCTTTAGGGAAATCGAGATAGCGCAGAATGACGTCTTTGCGGGGAATGCCGAGGACTATGTTTTCCCGGCTGACTTTCGCCCGCTTGAAGAAGCCGTCAAGTTCGGTGCGTACTTCATCCGGGGCGCGATCACGATAGCCGGCGATCCGTAAAAAGCTGGTAAACACACCGCCGGCAAAGTTGCTCCGGAGGCAGGAAACCAGCAAGTCATCTTGTCCGATTTCAATTCCGACGCTGCTCTTGAGATAGATCACTTTTTTGCCTTATCAGTTCGGTATGTTTTCATTCCAGGAAAGGATCCGGTGCTTGGTGACTTCGCGCGGGTCCATGCTCACGACCGCGCGAATCACTCTCATCGCTTTTGAGCCCGACCGATGGGCGTGGGCCGTGAGTGAAAAAATCGTGCCGCGCTGCGTCGTCAACAGCGCCATCACACTCAGCCCCTGCCCGACTTCTTTGCTGAGATCCTCCATGGTCTGAAAGGGACTCTGCCGCACATGCTCGAATATCTTTTGCGCCAGTTCAGGCGGCATGCCCGGAATCGACAGCAGTACCGGCAGGGATGCGTAATTGACATTAATCGAGTTCCGATTGGTATAAACCGTAAAATATCGTGAAATTCCATAGCGGTCGATGATCTGCCCGTCGGGTGTCTTCTCACGATGCCCAAAGTAGTAATCCTGTGTCATGCCCCGAACCAGCAACAGTTCTTCCAGAAAGGCCAGCGCCTGGTTCCGGGCAAAATACGGAGGCTGCAGGCCCTGGTAATAGTCATTCTCAGCGCCGTTGGGTAGGGCTATGTTGTCGGGATCGCGCCAGTCGAGGATGGAATCCGCGATGATTTCCATGTCGGGACTCTGGATGCCGATAGCTGAAAGGAGAGCTTTGATTTGATCTGGGCTCGCATAGTTGATGTTAATCTTCCCCATTTCGTCCTGAACATCCACCACATACTCACCGTCTCCGAATTGGCCCGTGACCTTGCCCATGTCGATTGCATCCGCCTGCTGCGTCTGCATTGCGGCCGGTTGTACCTGGGTCAAAAAGTTCTTCACGTAGATCTGGTAGACCGTGGACTCAATGCCTGCGCGGGCGATGTAATACGCATCCGTCAGGTCGCGCTCGTTGCGGGCCGCCGCGGCTTCGACGAAGGTTTCTCGCGAAAAACTAAGCGTGATGACTGCGAGAATCGTCAAAATCCAGAGGAGGGCGATCAGAATGACGCCGTCATCTGCCACTGCGCGGGTTGCCCGCATTGGGATTCCTCCCCCGGTTGCCGGCCGGGTTGATCAGGCCAAGTTGCGTATTATTGACTTTGGACGAAATAGGAATGACGATCTGCCGACTCTTGGTGCTGCCGACAGCCTCCTGCGTGGCGATGGTTATCCTGACGGCTGCCGGCAGGCTCATATAATCTATGCCGTTCCAATCGCTTACCCATTGAGGCGCGATATCCGGCGTACCCGGATCAAAATACTCGAGTGACGCGCTTGAAAGATGCTCAAAAATCGTAACCGTGGGCTCGTCGCCTTCTCCAAATCCCTCGGCCTGGGTCGGATCTCCCCCAAGATAGGATGTTTCCTTCTGAACCAACGAATAGCTCCCGTCCGCTTCAGAGACCACGTCATATTCAACATAGGCCATGCCGGGAACGTCCTGGAAACGTAGCGCGCACGGCGAGAGAAACTGCATGCCTGTGCCCGAACCGACGAATATTGGATATTGTCCCAAACCAGTCTGCGGATCGATCGGTGGAAGCAGAGGCGACATCGAGGCAACCTCCTTCTGCATCAGGTCGAGGGTGGCACGATGTTCCTGGTTGGTGTCGATTGAGTCGGTGCCGCGCTTCCAGGAGGCGACCGTGATGCGCATAACTCCCCAGACGCATACTGCGATCAGCGCGATCAGCGTCACGGAGACAAGCATTTCTATGAGGGTAAAACCCTCCGTCCCGCTGCCCGGACTTCTCTTTCCTGATTTCTTCATCGCTGCACCTGCGGCGTTCCCGGCAGTTCCATAGGATTTACCAGTTTCAGCGTTTGCAGCTGAAAGTCTGGCTTTCGCGAGTCAGGTTCCGTGACCTGGACGAGATAGGAAAGCACTTTGGGTGGCGCCATAGCGCTAACCGCCCCCTGGTTCGATCCGTTTGAATTCGTCTGAAAGAGCGACTGCACGTTGTCAGGCAGGGGCATTTCAACTTCTGTTACCACGACCGACCAGCGAGTTCCATCCTCGAAATCGCCGCCCAGGGTGGTGGCTCCCCGGATCGTGTCATCCTGCAGAGTCAGCTCCAACACATCCTGGGCATGCTCCATCGCACCGGTGTGGAGGCGCACTCTGCGGATGTTGCCCAGTGATCCAGAGATCAGAGATAGGGTCAACGCGGCGCCGACGGCTAGCACCGTCAGCGCGACCAGCACTTCGAGCAAAGTGAAGCCTGATTCGCGTCTCATGGGACCCTCGCTCCCTGATCCGTCACCACTCGCGCCGAGCCCGTAATGGAATCCGTGGCGATCTTCAGACTGGCGCCAGTGTCGGCCACCAGCACCAGCAGGGCGCTCTCCGCGCTTCCATTGGGGAGAAATCGAATGAGCAGCGGGTCCTGGTTCGCTTTCGCCGGAGCAGCAGCATCCCCTCCTTTGGCGCGGGTTACTTCCTCGATTTTTACGTCGCTTGGCATGGACATCGAACGGGCGCCGCCGCCAACCTCATCGCTCACCGTGATTCGTTGGTTTTGACTGTCGACCTCCACCACCATGACCTTCTGCTCCGTCACCGCTGTCTCGCGCGCGAGACGCATGGCGCCGATGACGTCACGCCCGACGGCACGTAAGTGAAAGGCCGTCCGGCCGCGAGCCATCGACGGATAGGTGATGACCGCCACCAGGCACATCACCAGCAGCACGAGAACGATTTCCACCAGTGTAAAACCGTCGTTCCGACGCCGTGCGCCGGCCCTATTTCCAATTCGTAATATCGGCGTTGTCACCTTCGCCGCCTTCCACGCCATCCGGCCCATAAGAAAACAAATCAAACTCATTGTTGTGCGTTCCGGGGAACCGATAGAGATAGGGCTTGCCCCAGGGATCCATGGGCAGCGTCTTTTTAAGATAGGGACCTTTCCAGGCGTCGAGATTGCCGGGGTTCGAAACCAACGCTTCCAGCCCTTCGGCGTTGGTCGGGTAGCGGCCGACATCGAACGCGAACATCTGGAGGGCGCCCTCAAATTCGGCGATCTGCAGGCGCGCGATCTGCGACTTGCTCTGCGAGAGGTGTTTGAAAACATTGGGCACGACCAAAGCCGCCAGCATCGTCAGAATGACGAGCACAACAATGAGCTCAATGAGCGTAAAGCCGCTTTCCTCGTTCCTCTTTCTCATATCCGGCATAATCCCTCCCGAGTGACGCACGAAACCGGGTCAGTGAACATCTTCATCCCAATCCGTCCAGTTCAAGTGCCATTTCTGGAAACTCGGAAGCTGTCAACGCAGCCCCGCTGATGTCCATTAAAGCGGCACGTCGTTAATGCTGAAGATAGCCATCAACATCGAAACGACTACCGTACCTATGATGACTCCCATCAATAAGATCAACGCAGGCTCAAAGAAAGCGATGAGGTTCTTTACCGCATTCCTGACCTCCGTGTCGTACACTTCTGCAACCTGGATAAGCATGGTGTCCAGCTTGCCTGATTCTTCTCCCACTTCGATCAAATGCATGGCCAAAGGAGGGAAAACCCCGCTGTGTTTCATAGGCTGCGCGATGCCTTCCCCTTTCTTGATCCCATTGCGGATCGGCTCGATGGCGGTAGCAATTCCCTGGTTGGACAGGATCTCCCGAACGATAGTCATCCCCTGCAGCAGAGGGACTCCGCTGTGAAGCAGCGTCCCGAGCGTGCGGGAGAAGCGAGCCACCTCGACTTTCCTCACGACAGGTCCCCAGAGAGGAAGTCGGAGGAGCCAGCGATCCCATTGGAGGCGCCCTTCCGGCGTGTTCCGCATGCGGCGCAGGTAGACCACGACGAGAAACAGGACAGCCAGCAGCAGCCACCAGTACCCTGTGAAGACGCCGCTCACGTTCTGCAGAATCGTCATCGGCAGCGGCATCGGCACGCCGATGTCGTGAAAAACACTGACGAACTTCGGCACCACAAAGAACATCATGATCGTTACGCTGACGATCGCCACGAAAGACAGCAGCGCGGGATAGATCAAAGCGCCGAAAACGTAGGAACGGAGATTTTCGCTGGTTTCCAGAAAGGCCGTCAGCCGGCCCAAAATCTCTTCCAGAACGCCGCCGACCTCACCGGCGTGAACCATGTTGACGTACACCTTTGGAAACACTTCCGGATATTGTCCCAGCGCTTCAGAAAAGGACTTGCCTTCCTTGACAGCCTTGAGCACGTTCTGAATCACTTCTGAAAGGGCGGCGCTCTCCGCCAGCTTGCCCAGAACAGCGAGGCTGCGATCGAGCGGGATGCCGGATCTGACGAGAGTGTGGAGTTCGTGGGTAAACACCAGAAGATCTTTTTGGCGAACTCTTCTCCCTTTCCAGGGCAGGGCGATCTCTCTTGTGAAGAAAGTCTTCTGCGCCGAGGCGCCCACGCGGATGGGCAGCAACCCCATCTCCTGCAGTCGCAACGACACAAAACTGGAATCGGGAGCCTCCATGCTTCCCGCGACCAGTTTGCCCTCCATGGTTGCGGCTTTGTACGAGTACGCCGCCATATGCCTCCCGCCCGTCAGGCGTCCTGCGTCACACGCAGAACCTCTGAAATTGTAGTCAATCCCTGGCGCACCTTGTGCCAGCCGTCATCTCGGAGCGAACGCATGCCGGATTCGAACGCCTTCTTGCGGATCTGGCCCGAATCCGCCTTGCCCACCGTCAGCTTGCGCACCTCGTCATTCGCGATCATAAGTTCGTAAATGCCCAGACGCCCGACGAAGCCCGTTGTGGCACAACGCTCGCAGCCGCGGCCCTCATAGAATCGATCTGCCTCGTGGCCATTGCCGCGGTGGAAGCCGATTTCATCAAGCATTTCCGTCACGGGAAAAACCTCGATCCGGCAATGGGGGCAGATGACTCGAACCAGCCGCTGCGCCAGGACGCCCAGCAGCGAGGAAGCAATCAGATAGTCTTCCGCTCCCATGTCCACGAGACGTGTGATCGCGCTCGGCGCATCGTTGGTGTGCAGCGTGGAAAAGACCAGGTGCCCCGTCAATGCCGCGCGGATCGCGATTTCAGCGGTTTCCAGATCGCGGATTTCACCGACCATGATCACATCCGGATCCTGACGCACGATGTGGCGCAGGCCGGCCGCGAAGGTGAGGCCGATTTGAGGATTGACCTGGATCTGGTTGACGCCGTCCATCTGATACTCAACAGGATCTTCGATGGTGATGATTTTCTTGTCGGGCAGATTGATTGTGTCCAGAGCGCTGTAAAGAGTCGTCGTCTTCCCGCTTCCAGTCGGCCCGGTGACCAGAAGAATTCCGTGCGGACGGCGGATAAGCCCCTGCAGTTCGTGCAGGGAATCCTCGGCAAGGCCCAGGCGACGGAGATCATAAAGGCTGCTGTTGCTCTTATCAAGGATGCGCATGACCACGCTCTCGCCGTACATCGTGGGGAGCGTGGAGACGCGCAAATCGATGTCTTTCCCGAGGACCTTCAGTTTGATGCGCCCGTCCTGCGGCAGCCGCCTTTCAGCTATGTTCAGCTTTGCCATGATTTTGACGCGGCTGATGATCGCGGCCTTCAATTTCTTGGGAGGGGATTCGACGTCGTACAGGATGCCATCAATGCGGTAGCGAACCTTGAGATCCTTCTCAAAGGGCTCTATATGGATATCGCTGGCCCTGCCCTCGATCGCCTTGGACATGATCAGGTTGACCAACCGGATCACAGGAGCTTCCGAGGCAAGATCCTTCAACTGCTCGATGTCCTCGATTTCATCCGAAAGGCCTTCAATGCCGTCATCGATTCCTTCTATGATGCGGCCAAACGTGGACGCGGCGGATCCATAGAGCCGCTCGAGGACGTCCATGATTTCGCTCTCGGCGCCCAGCAAAGCCTTGACTGCGAATCCGGTCGCCTGCCGCACGAGATCCAATGTGGCATCGTCCTGAGGATCCGTAGTTGCCAGTGTGAGAACGCCGTTTTCCAGCGCCACCGGAACGAATTTGCACTGTTTCATGAACCGAAGTGTGAGGACGTTTTCAAGCACGGGGACTGCCGGGTACTCCGGCCCGCTTATGGGAGGCACATGGATGTGCTCAGAAACAACGGCAAGGCAATCCTTTTCGGAGACATAGCCGAGATCGACAAGCAGCTTGCTGAGCTTCTCCCTGGATTCCACCTGGAGATTGAGAGCTGTACGCAGCTCCTCCTCGTCAATCAGGCCTCGTTCCAGAAACACCTGGCCGATCAGTTTGCGCGATTTGATATCCTGAACTTTAATACTCAACGATTTTCACCTTGAATACTCGACGATTTTCACCTTCTGCTTGAACTCGTTGTACCGGTCCTGCCGGTTGGCCAAATCACTGAGGTCGCTCTTGGAAACGCTCAGAATGAGCGTTTTGGTCTCTTTGCCTTCCGGAATCATGGGGTTGAACTCTTCAAAGTACGCCATAATCGCTATCGACTCATTTTTCTGCAACTTCACAAATCCGTTGCCCGAATTCAGAAGAATCCGCACAAGCTCATCCTTCAATCCGTCGATGCGCCTCGTCTTCTCCTCGGGACTGAGCTCCTCCCCGGTCTTCATCATTCCGAACGGCGTCCATGTCATCCCCCGCTTTATATTCACCACAAAATTGAATACGTATCCGTAGCCGGGCAGGCAACCCCCTCTCGGCGGAGAAACCAGGCCGTCTGGGTTGCTGAATGTCTTCTGGATGGCTCCGTTGATGGCAATTTCGAAACTCTGGATCTCACGGCTCGCTCCGGGATAGTCGATCTTCGTCTCGCCGCTGTTCTGAGCACACAGGGGCAGGCCCCCGAAACATAAGACAAGAGCCACAAGCAAAACGCTACGCTTCCTGGCCTCCCAATTCACTTTTGATCCCCCTTCGATCGGTTCTGCGAGTTCCAAGCGAACACGCTAGTTCCGGATGCGATCTTCCTTGATCTGGTGAGTAATGGCGCGGAGTTCCACGGCACGCACGGCATCCTGTGTATCCATCATACGTTCGATCATCTGGCGATTGGATTCCTCGGAAATGTTCAGCACGCGATTCAGGATGGCCTTCATTTCATCTTTCGTGTAGAAATCGGCGGCCGGCTGCGATTGCTGAAACAGACTCGTATGGAACGAGAAGCCGCTCTTGTCCCATCGGATTTGCGCATTGGATAGCCCGAGAAGGGCCAACGTCACCAATGCTGCGACCGCGGCATAGCGGGCCACATTCCAAATCGGGAGCCGGAATACGCGGCGGACTGGCGCCCGTTGCGGTATCGTCACGGGCCGGAGCGGCGGCTCGTCCCGCCAGACCTTGAATGTTGTGCGCAGGGCCTTGAGCGCGGCCAACTCCTTTTGACACGAAGCGCATGAGCTTACGTGCGCCAGCAATTCAGAGCCGGCAGAAGGTGTTCCCTGTTCATCGTAGAGCAGATCCACGAATTGTTCCTGGATTTCATGGCATTGCATAAGCGTCTTTCCCGGTTTCAATCGTTACGAACGAATGCCGATCTTGGTCAGATTGCGTTGGACCCCTCTGAGGCCGTGGTACAACCTGGATTTGGCTGTCGACAGCGGACATTCCATCACTTGAGCTACTTCCTCCAGATTTAACCCCAGGTATTCCTTCAGGATTATGGCGGTGCGGTGCTCCTCGCTGAGTCGCAAGAGCGCCTTCTGGATCAATTCCCAGGTCTCCACGCTTTCGAGCGCATTGCTTCCAGCCGTCACGGGTACAGTCAGATCACCGCTCCCATCGTCGCTGTACTGTAGCGGATCATCAAGAGATACGTCGGTCGATCGCCTGCGCCATTGCGTCCGGCAATGGTTGAGGGCAATCCGGTAAAGCCAGGTGGGAAAGCTCGCAGGATCCCGCAAGCTCCCCGCTGATTTGAAAACCGACAGAAACGTCTCCTGCACCACATCCTGCGCATCCTCACGGTTTCCAAGATAGCGCCAGGCGAAATTGAAAACTCTGGTTTCCCATTGTCTGACCAGTTCGGTAAACGCCTGTTCATCACCCTGGATAAATCGTCGGATCACCTGGTGTGCCTCATGCCTATGGGGATCTCCGCTTCAGTCCGACAGGATAGGGACGCAGACGACCGCCGAAAAGTCTAAATGAAGAGTGGAACATTCCACTTTTCCGACAACCGCCTTATGTATTCACCCGATGGATCTCGAAAAACGGCATGGTCCACATGAGGAGCCGGTCCGAGTATTAGGAGGGGCCCCTCCTAGTTCTCGGACCGGCTCCTAAAGCTCGGTGCGGTAGTTCGGGGCCTCCTTGGTCACCAAGACATCGTGGACGTGACTTTCCTTGAGCCCGAAACTCGTGATGCGGATAAAGCGGCCTCGCCTTCTCAATTCATCAATCGTGCGGCAGCCGCAGTAGCCCATGCCGGCCCGAAGCCCGCCGGTGAGTTGTGGGATCATCACCTCAATGCTTCCCTTATAGGGGACCATCCCTTCTATGCCTTCAGGAACCAGCTTCTTTTCCAGGGAAACATCTTCCTGCCCGTACCGATCCCGGCTCCCCGCCTTCATCGCTTCCAGCGAACCCATGCCGCGGTAGACCTTATAGCTTCGATTCTGATAGAGGATGGTCTCCCCGGGACTTTCATCCGTGCCGGCGAGGAGCGAGCCGATCATCACGCAATCCGCTCCGGCAGCCAGCGCCTTGGTAATGTCGCCCGAGTACTTGATGCCGCCGTCGGCAATCAGCGGAATCCGTGCGCCCCGGGCTGCCTTGGCGCAATTCAGGATTGCGGTAATCTGCGGCACGCCGGATCCGCTGACGACGCGCGTCGTGCAAATCGATCCCGGCCCCATGCCTACCTTGACGGCGTTGGCGCCCGCGCGTATCAAATCTCGGGCTCCGGCTTCGGAAGCCACGTTTCCGGCGATGACGTCCAGATCCGGAAACTTGTGTTTGATGCGTTTGACCGCCGAGATCACCCGCGAAGAATGACCGTGCGCCGTATCGACGACGAGCGCGTCCACCCCTGCTCTCACCAGGACGGCAGCCCGGTCCAGAAAATCTCCGGTCGCCCCCACCGCGGCTCCGACGCGCAACCGGCCGAGATTATCCTTGCAAGCATTGGGATAGGCGATTTTCTTTTGAATGTCCTTTACCGTGATCAGCCCCCGGAGGCGGTACTTGTCGTCCACCACAAGAAGCTTCTCCACGCGATGGCGGTGCAGAATTGCCTTCGCGTTCTCGAGGGTGGTGCCGACCGGAACGGTGATCAGGTTTTCTTTGGTCATCAGGTCGGCAATTTTCAGATCGAGGCGGGTCTCAAAGCGCAGGTCGCGATTGGTAAGGATGCCGACAAGTTTTCCCTTCGAGGTGATCGGAAGCCCGGAGATCCCGTACTTTTTCATCACCGCCATGGCTTCATGGATTCGCTGCTCCGGGGACATGGTGATGGGGTTGACGATCATCCCGCTCTCCGATCGCTTGACCCGATCTACTTCCTCGGCCTGGACATCGGGCGGCAGGTTCTTATGGATAATGCCCATGCCACCCTGCTGTGCCATGGCAACAGCCATGCGGGAATCCGTCACAGTATCCATGGCGGCACTCAGCAGCGGGATGTTTAACGCGATCTTCCGAGTGAGCCGGGTCGTGATATCCGCCTCGGAAGGTATGATGTCGCTCTTGGCGGGCTCCAGAAGAACGTCGTCAAATGTGATTGCTTCTTTAAAATTCAAATCTCGGACCATGAGCTGTCTTTCCGATAGGTTGGCGCCTGAGATGCCAGGCCACATGAATCGTGAACGCCGCCGTTAGGGGCCTGTCAATGAATAACGTTTACGATGGCTCCGCTGCACGCACGCCCTGTGTTGAGCCGGCCTGCCTGAATCTACTTGCCGTGACACTTCTTAAACTTTTTTCCGCTGCCACAGGGACAGGGGTCGTTCCTGCCGACCTTTGCGACCTCACGCTTGCGCTGTGCGACGCTGCCGTCGCCTCCTGCGCCATAGACGAGGTTTTGTTCTCGAGATTGACGGCGGCGCATCTCTTCCTGCTGGCGCGCCCGATCCTGTTGCTCCTCGGCCGTGAGGGGCTGAAAGTGGAAAAGGTAGCGAATTGTATCCTCTTCTCTTCTGGCGTTGAGAGCTTCGAACATTTCGAAGCTCTCCTTCTTGTATTCGATCAGCGGATCGCGCTGCCCGTAGCCGCGCAGACCGATTCCCTCTTTCAGGTGGTCCAGGGCAAGCAAATGGTCCTTCCACTGCATGTCGAGCACCTGGAGCATGACCATGCGCTCCTGGAAGCGCATAAATTCCGGGCCCGCCTTTGTCTCTTTGCCCAGATAGATCTGTTTGAGTGTCGCGGTTAGGGTCTCGCTCAGCCGCTCATAACTTGCCTGCTTGAGATCGAAGCCGAGATTTGCGATGTCGATGCCGAACTGGTTGCCGACACTGATCCGCAAGGCGTCAAGATCCCAGTCTTTCGAGGTCTTCTCACGCGGCGCATACTTATCGACCATCTCCATCAGGATATCTTCCGCCAGCGCCTGGATATATTCCTGCTGGTCCTCGCCCTCGAGCAAATCACGGCGGATCGCGTAGATGGCTTCGCGCTGCTTATTCATCACGTCGTCGTATTCGAGCAGATGTTTCCGGATCTCGAAGTTGCGTCCTTCGACCTGTTTCTGCGCGCGTTCGATCTGACGCGTGATGAGTTTGCTCTCGATGGGAATTCCCTCCTCCATTCCCAACGATTGCATAATGCCGGAAATGCGGTCGCTGGCGAAGATGCGCATGAGATCGTCTTCCAGCGAAAGGTAGAAGCGTGATGATCCCGGATCCCCCTGGCGCCCGGCGCGCCCCCGCAGCTGGTTGTCGATGCGGCGGGCTTCATGTCGTTCCGTACCGAGTATGTGGAGTCCGCCCAAGGCAACCACCTCGTCATGTTCCTTTTGGCAGACCGATACCCAGTGCTCGCGGATGCGGGTGTACTCCTGTTTGCTTATGCTTTCAGGAGTCAGATCTTTCTCGCGCAGGGACTGCAGCGTGAGGAAGTCGGGGTTACCGCCGAGCAGGATGTCGGTGCCGCGCCCAGCCATATTGGTGGCAATCGTCACGGCCTTCTTTCTGCCGGCCTGGGCGACGATCTCCGCCTCCTTCGCGTGATATTTGGCGTTCAGAACCACATGGGGGACGCCGCTCCGCTTCAGCAGTGTGCTGAGTTTTTCCGACTTCTCGATGGAAATCGTGCCGACGAGAACCGGACGGCTTGCCCCGTACAGTTCTTTGATCTCCTGCACGACCGCGTTGTATTTTTCGCGCTCGGTGCGGTAAATGACATCGGGATACTCGGTCCGGATCAAGGTGCGATTCGGGGGAATGACTGCCACTTCAAGCTTGTATATCTTGAAGAACTCTTCCGCTTCGGTCTCGGCCGTGCCTGTCATGCCGGCCAGTTTTTTGTACATGCGAAAATAATTCTGGAAGGTGATGGTCGCCAGGGTCTGGTTTTCGCGTTCGATTTTTACGTTCTCTTTTGCTTCCAGGGCCTGATGGAGGCCGTCGCTATATCGTCTTCCGGGCATAAGGCGGCCGGTGAACTCATCGACGATGACGACCTCACCATCCTTCACCATGTAATCCACATCTCTCTTGAAGAGCAGGTGGGCTTTCAAAGCCTGGTAGATGTGATGCACCCAGTCCATGTTTTGAGGTTCAAAGAGGTTGCCCACGGCCAGAAGTGTTTCCGCTTTTTCGACGCCCTCTTCGGTCAGGTTCACGGTACGAGCCTTCTCGTCCACCTGATAGTCGACGTCGCGGCGCAACCTCGGAACGATGCGGTCGATCTTGTAGTACTTGTCCGTCGACTCTTCAGCCGGCCCGGAAATGATCAGCGGAGTCCGGGCCTCATCGATCAGAATGGAGTCCACTTCATCGACGATGCCAAAATTGAAACCCCTCTGGACGCAGTCGCTCAGCTCGTATTTCATGTTGTCGCGAAGATAGTCGAAGCCGAGCTCATTGTTGGTCCCGTATGTGATGTCCGCCGCATAGGCCGCCTTGCGTTCCGCATCAGTCAACGGATGCTGGATGCAGCCAAAGGTCAATCCCATGAAGCGGTAAATGTTGCCCATCCATTCGCCGTCGCGGCCCGCCAGGTAATCGTTGACCGTGACGATGTGGACGCCCTTTCCTTCCAACGCGTTGAGATAGGCGGGAAGCGTGGCTACCAGCGTTTTTCCTTCACCGGTCTTCATCTCCGCGATCTTTCCCTGGTGGAGGAACATCCCGCCGATGAGCTGGACGTCAAAATGGCGCATGGACAGCGTGCGGCGCGCAGCCTCCCGGACCGCTGCGAACGCCTCGGGAAGGAGATCGTCGAGCGCGGAGCCATCGGCCAGCCGCTGGCGAAATTTCGGCGTAAGTTCTGCCAGCTGTATATCCGACAGGCGCTTCATGTCCGGTTCCAATTCGTTGATGCGCTGGACTAGAGGCACCATCCTTTTCAGATCGCGCTCGTTCTTGCTTCCCACGATCTTGGTGATAATCGCGTTGAACATTAGGGAAGATCTCCGGCTGGGTACGAATTCATCAATTTACCAGACAGATCCATGGAGGTCAACGAGTTACGGAGGCGCGCCGGGATGCGGAGGCCGGTAGCGATAAGGAAGACTGCCCTGAGCGAGCAGTTTATCGAGATTCGAGAAAACTCAAGCGCAGGCAGTCGCTTCCCTTCAGGGAAGCAAGGGCTTCATGCCGCGCGTGCTCGAAGACGCGTCACGAGGGCCGCTCTTCGAACTCTGGACATACTTCAGCGGATTGACAGGCTGATTGAAATGCCACACTTCATAATGCAGATGGGGGCCTGTCGACCTGCCGGAGACACCTACGGAACCTATAATCTCATTGCGCGAAACGTGCTGGCCCACCTGTACATTAATGCGTTGAAGATGGGCATAACGAGTCGTCATTCCGAACTTATGGTCGATGACGATCATGTTTCCATATCCGGCACGCTGGCCGGAGAAAATTACGATTCCGTCAGCCGGAGCCATAACACGGCTCCCCATCGGGGCCGATATATCGACACCGAGATGTATCTCGCGCTCAGTCGGATCGAAAGGGTCTGGTCGGCCACCGTATCCCTCCGTGATGTAGCCATTGACCGGCAAGATATTCGGCGCGGCCGCCTCATAAAGAACCTGATCGGTGATCTGAGTATCGAGATTCCGAAATTTTTCTTCCAGGGAGGAAGCTTTCTTGTTATAAGAGGCGATCGCCTGCAAAGCACCCGCAGAAACAGGCCGCGGTTGGCTCAGAGTTTCCTTGGAAACGCCGCCAACGCCCCCGACACTTTTGTCGGAGTTCATGCCCGAGAAAACCATCAGCTTGTGCGAGAGGGTTTCCAGGAAATCGACCTTCTCTCCCAACTGGGCAGTCTGCACCTTGTACTCATGGTTTTCAGATCGGAGGGCATCGTTTTCCGAGATGCGATGCTGGTAGTCGACCACCTTGAGGAGCAGTTTCCCATACTGTAGCGCCCCTGCACCCACCGCCATCACCCCCACCAGAGCAAATATGCCGCCCAAGGCGAGAATCGAGTATGGCAGCGAAAGTCGCCGGACCTTGCCACCAGCGTAGTTCGATACGATAAAGGTATAGAGCCTCTTCTTGAACATTTGGATCCCTTCTCTCCAAAATATCAAAGCCTGGCTTTCAAAAGCATAGCCAAGGATCGTGCAACCAGGCTGCAGGCAATGGCGGCATTCTATGGGCCGACTTTCGGCATGTCAACTATTTATTCGTGCAAAATCTTGGATGGAGTCAGTATTCTTTGACTCAGAGGGTTCTGGGAATCTATAATTGAAGAACTTCATTGAACCATTATGTGGGGGTGAACTGGATTCGACGGGGGTCAAGAGGCTGTAGAGGCATGCCGAGCGCTCCGCGACTCGTAAAACCGTGGAACTAAACATAACTGCTGACACTCAGTTAGCACTGGCCGCTTAAAGCGGTCACGTCTCGCCGATTCAGCCTGCGGAGTCGGGTCGAGGCGTCGATTAGTAGGCTAGGCGGGGGCCCAGGCTCTGAGGTCCTTGCCGAAACTCTACAGGGCTAGCGGCGTATCGACCTTGCCGGTTTGATCGCTGCGTCCGCGAAACTGAACGAATCGGATACGCATGTAGGCTCTACTCGCTGAAGTCTTCCGGACGCGGGTTCGATTCCCGCCACCTCCACCAGCCTTCGCTAAAGCTCCGGCTGGCAAGCCGGGGCTTTAGCGAAGGCCGCCCGCTGAAGTCCGCCGAAGCGGAGCGAGGGCGGACGAAGGAGGGCAGTAATCTAATCCTTTCATCCTCAGCAGGCGCTTTCCTAATAGATGAAATACGTTTACCTCCTACAAAGCCTCTCTCACCCCAAACAACGCTACGTCGGGCTGACAAATAACCTCCAGCAGCGAATAGCGATTCACAATCAGGGCGGTTCGTCCCACACTTCCAAGTACGCGCCATGGCGCATTGTAACGGCGATTCGCTTTGATGACGATCAACGTGCGTCCGCATTCGAGCAATACCTGAAGAGCGGATCCGGCCGCGCGTTTGCCAATAAGCATCTTTGGTAAAGCCCGTTGCCAAGTGAGGCCCGCGCCCGCGCGAAGATGCTCGTCTACCTAATTGAGAACGGCAGACTATTCTTGTACACGCAGAAATCCGGCACGCCCGTCTACCTTCCCTTGCCGCCGGTCGTGCTTGAGGCCCTCTCGAAGCTGCCGCCGGACCAGGAGCATTACTTCTGGAGTGGCCAGTCAACCCCGAAAGCGGTCGTCGGGGACTGGCAGAGGACGTTCCGGAAGCTCTTCGCGATCGCCGGCCTGAAGGGACATCCGCACATGTTCAGAAACACGTTTGCGATTTCCCTGCTCGAAAAAGGCGTCTCGATTGAAAATGTTTCTGTTCTACTTGGCCGCAGAAACATCCGGGTAACCCAAGACCACTACAACGCCTGGGTCAAATCCCGCCAGGAGTTGTTGGAATCCGCGGTCATGAAGACGTGGTGAGGCGTAGAGGAGGCCGCGGCTTATAGCTCGCCCTGAAAGGCGCGGTGGAGGAGGGACTGGAAGAGGGCTTCGAGACGATGGCGGCTGGTGGCTTGGCCGGCTTCTAGGGCGCGGATTTCGATCACCCGCTGGGCGAACTCCTGTTGCAGCGGCAGCGGAGGAACGGGAACGCGATACGACGCAACTATCGCTGCATTAATGCCGCTCATTATTGCCCCTTTGGCGCTTTGCGAAATACCGACGCCGCCTGCCTCCGTCACTGACAGCAACTGAGCAAAGAACTGCGGGTCGCACTGTTCACGATCCAGGCGGACGCGGATTAGATGATAGGAAACG
>JBEKIX010000050.1:0-35015 GCA_050011535.1 Acidobacteriota bacterium | reverse complement strand
TGGATTTACAAAGGCGAAGTGTTCGAGATGCAGAAGCCCGAGCTCGGGCGGTGATTCGTTAAAAGGGGCAGAAGTTCATGTTGATGCCGAAGAAGGTCAAATATCGAAAACAGCAGAAGGGCAAGCGCCGGGGCAAGGCTTGGCGTGGCTCCGAGGTCACATTCGGAGACTACGGCCTGAAGGCCATGGAATCGGGATGGGTCACGGACCGGCAGATCGAGGCGGGTCGCGTGGCGATCACCCGTTTTATCAAGCGCGGCGGCAAGATCTGGATTCGTGTGTTTCCCGACAAACCGATTACCAAGAAGCCTGCGGAAACCCGCATGGGCAAGGGCAAAGGGGCGCCGGAAGGGTGGGTGGCGGTTGTGCGCCCCGGCAAGATCATCTATGAGATGGAAGGCGTGCCCGAGAGTGTTGCTCAGGAAGCGTTGCGGCTGGCAGCGCACAAGATGTCCGTTAAGGCAAAGTTCGTCAAACGCTTCGGCATGGAGGAGGCATGAAACCTTCCCAGATGAGAGACATGTCCAAGGACGATCTGGTTCTGGAGGAACGCGCGCTGCGCGCGCAGCTCTTCAAACTGCGTTTCCAGACTGCGACCGGGCAACTCGAAAGCGCTTCCCGTGTGAATGGCGTCCGCAAGGACATCGCGCGGGTCAGAACCATTCTGCGTGAGATGGAATTGGCGGAAAAGGCCAAGAGTCAAGGGGCGGGAAAATGACGAGTGCGGAAGATAAGAAGAGGGGCATCCGGCATACACAGGTTGGCGTGGTAACCAGCACGGCCATGCAGAAAACCGTAAAGGTTGCGGTGGACAGACTGGTCCAACACGCGCTTTATAGAAAGACCCTGCGGAAGACATCGACTTTTCTGGCACACGATGAGAACGGCTCCTGCCATGTCGGAGACCGGGTGCGTATTGTGGAAACACGTCCCTTGAGTGCGCGCAAAAGGTGGCGCGTGACGGAGATTCTGTCCAAAGCCACTTAGGCAGGCTCATTCGCGGCCGTCCGCATACGAGTTCCGAGTGCGGAAGGTACGGCCGTGACAGTTGAGGTATTGCAGCCATGATTCAGATGCGAACGATTTTGGAAGTGGCAGACAATTCAGGGGCTCGAAGGATCTCCTGTATTCATCCGCTGGGAAACCAGGTGGGCCGCGTCGCCACGCTGGGGGACATCATTACCGCCAACGTGAAGGAAGCTTCACCCAACGGCAGCGTGAAAAAAGGCGACGTCGTAAAGGCGGTGGTGGTGCGCACGCGCAAGGAACACCGCCGCAAGGATGGCACTTACATCCGTTTCGATGACAACGCGGCCGTGCTGATCAATGACCAGAAGGAGCCGATAGGCACCCGCGTGTTCGGTCCGGTGAGCCGCGAGCTCAGGGACAAGGAGTTTTTAAAAATCGTTTCGTTGGCTCCGGAAGTGATTTAGAGGCGCTCGAACGAGGATCGGAATCCATGATCAAGGTTCATATCAAGAAAAACGATCAGGTTTACATAATGTCGGGCAAGGAGCGTGGAAAGACAGGGAAGGTGCTGAAGGTTTTCCCGGGAGACAACCGGGCGATCGTCGAAGGGCTGAATTTCATTCAGAAGCACACCCGGCCGAATCCGCAAAAGAACATCAAGGGGGGCATCCTGCCCAAAGAATCCCCGATCCACCTTTCCAACCTGATGGTGGTTTGCAAACGCTGCAATAAGCGCGCGCGCATCACAATCAGCACCAGGCAGGACGGGCGCAAGGTCAGGGTCTGCAAGAAGTGCAACGAGTCATTGGATGAGTAAAGGCATATCCAGTCATGAGTAGATTGCGTGAGATGTTCAAGAAGGAGGCGGTGCCTGCCCTGACGCGGCAGTTCAATTACAAGAACGTGATGGCGGTGCCGCGGCTCGTGAAAATCAACGTCAACATGGGTTTGGGAGAGGCGATCGCCAATGCCAAACTTCTCGACATTGCCGCTGAGGAACTGGCTGCCGTCACAGGGCAGCGGCCCGTGGTCACCAAGGCAAAAAAATCGATCGCAGCGTTCAAGTTGCGCCAGGGCATGCCGATCGGCGTTACAGTCACTCTGCGCGGCGACCGGATGTACGAATTCCTGGACCGGCTGGTAAACGTCGCCCTGCCGCGGGTGCGTGACTTTCGCGGTGTCTCCACCCGCTCCTTCGATGGGCGTGGAAACTACACGCTGGGGCTGCGCGACCAGCTGATCTTTCCGGAAATTGACTATGGCAAGGTCGATAAGGCGCGCGGCATGAACGTTACGGTGGTGACGACGGCAAAAACCGATGATGAGGCCTTTGCGCTGCTTAGCCTGCTCGGCATGCCGTTTGCAAAGAAGGAACAATAGATTTGTGATTCCAGGCGGCGTGCTGCCTGCCAAGGAGTGAATGTGGCAAAAACCTGCTTGAGGGCAAAAGCCAGGCAAGCACCCAAGTTTCGGGTGCGTACCCACAACCGTTGTCTGCGGTGCGGCCGCTCGCGTGGGGTCTACAGAAAATTCCAGCTCTGTCGCATCTGCTTCCGTAATCTGGCGCTGTCGGGCGAGATTCCGGGCGTCACCAAATCGAGCTGGTAGAGAGAGCGGCCGGTCGCGGTATCGGGCGGTGCAACGCCCGATGCGCCCGTACCGGCCCACCCTGGAGACTTGAGCTTATGACTATGACCGATCCGATTGCCGACCTTTTGACCCGGATCCGCAACGCCATCGCTGCGAGACACGATACGGTAGATATCCCTACGTCGAAGATGAAACTGGAGATTGTCCGGATATTGAAAGAGGAGGGGTACATCTCCAGCTTTACCGTGGCGGAAGGGAAATATCAGGGAACCATCCGCATTCAGCTGCGTTACGCGCCGGGAAGGGTCTCGGTGATCAGCAATCTGGCCCGCGTAAGCCGGCCCGGCTGCCGCGTGTATGCAGGAAAGGCCCGCATTCCCAAGGTCCTGGGCGGCATGGGAGTGTGCGTGGTTTCGACTTCGCAAGGCGTGCTGACCGGCAAACATGCACAGGAGAAGGGCCTCGGCGGCGAAGTGCTTTGCACGGTCAGCTGAGAAACAATTTCGGATTAATAGGTTAAAGGTGCGTTATGTCGCGAGTTGGCAAGAAACCCATAAAGGTACCCGGCGGCGTCAAGATCTCGATCAAGGATGGGATTCTGGAAGTCCAGGGCAAAAAAGCCACGCTGGCCAGCCCAATTCCGCCCGGCATTCACTTCAAGCTGGAAGGGGATCAGCTTCAAGTCACCCGGGATTCTGATGAGAAGCCTCTTCCCGCTTACCATGGACTGGCACGCGCTCTGGCGGCCAACAACGTGCACGGAGTGACCGAGGGTTTCAGCAAGACGCTGGATATCGTCGGAATCGGGTTCAAGGCGGAAGCCAAGCCCAAGGCCGTTACTTTCAACTTGGGATATTCGCATCCGATCGAATTCCCAATTCCGGATGGCATCTCCATAAAGGTGGAACGCCAGCAGAAAGGCATCCAGAACTACATCGGGACCGTCACCGTTTCGGGAGCCGACAGGCAGTTGGTTGGCCAGGTAGCTGCCGATATCCGGGCGCTGCGCAAGCCGGACGCCTACAAAGGCAAGGGGATCCGGTACTCAAACGAGATCGTCCGGCTCAAGGTTGGAAAGAAGGGTGCATAATGATCAGTGCTATTGACCGCGCCTGGGAGCGCGGCAGGATTCATATGAGAATTCGCCGGAAACTCTCCGGCAGCGGGCGCCGGCCCCGCCTGTGCGTCTTTCGCAGTCTCGCGCATATCTATGCGCAGGTCGTTGACGATCTGGCAGGGAAAACCCTGGTCTCGGCCTCGACCGTCGAGTCCGCAGTGGGTGCCAACAAAGGCAAGGCGGGTAACATTGCTGCCGCCAAGCTTGTCGGCAAAGCCATTGCCGAAAGGGCAAAGGCGCAAGGGATCGAAGCGGTCGTTTTTGACCGCGGCGGGTACCTGTACCATGGCCGCGTCAAGGCGCTGGCCGAAGCCGCACGCGAGGGCGGTCTGAAGTTCTAGGAGGAAGATTGGAAAAGATCGATGTAACTGGGCAAGAGTTGAAGGACCAGGTCGTGTCCATCAACCGTGTTACCAAGGTGGTGAAGGGCGGCAAGAATCTGAGTTTCAGCGCCCTCGTTGTGGTCGGCGACCAGAACGGCTTGGTGGGATACGGCATGGGGAAAGCAAAAGAAGTTCCCCAGGCTATCAAGAAGGGCGTGGAGCAGGCTCGCAAGAACCTGATCCGGGTCCCGCTGAGCGGGCGCACGATTCCTCACGCCGTGGTCGGGCGCTATGGCGCCGGCATGGTGATGCTCAAGCCTGCATCGGAAGGAACGGGAGTAATTGCCGGAGGACCGGTGCGTGCCGTGGTGCAGTCGGCCGGAATCTCCAACATATTGACCAAGTCCCTGGGGAGCACGAATCCCCATAACGTAGTGAAGGCGACCATCGCCGGGTTGAAAAGCCTGAAGGAGGCATCCGCGGTCGCCAAGCTGCGCGGCAAGCAGGTCGAGGAATTATGAACATGGAAGCCACAAAACAAGACGCGACGTTGCGCATCAAATATATCCGGAGCGCTATAGGAACACCCGGGAAACACAGACTGATCATAAAGAGCCTCGGTTTCAAGCGTCTCAATCAAGTTGTGACCCGTGTGGATACTCCCGCGGTTCGGGGGATGGTGGCTAAGGTTCCCCATCTGGTTGCGATCGTGGATTCGGAATAGGATGAATCGAAATGGTATTGACACTGAATAGTCTAAGACCGGCACGGGGCGCCAACCGCAAGTCGAAGCGGGTCGGACGCGGCATCGGCAGCGGCCACAGCAAGACTTCCACCCGAGGCTACAAAGGACAGAAATCCCGCTCTGGAACCTCGGTTCGACCCAGCTTCGAAGGCGGCCAAATGCCCTTGCACCGGCGCCTGCCCAAGCGCGGCTTCCACAATATCTTCCGCAAGGAATACGCAATCGTGAATGTCAAGTCCCTGGCAATGTTCGAAGAGGGAGCGAAGATAGATCCGGAGATCCTCCAGGAAAAAGGGATTATCAAAAAGCTCAAGGACGGCATCAAGATCCTGGGTTCGGGCGAGCTGCAACATCCGATCCACGTGCGCACGCACAAGATCACCAAGAGCGCGGCAGAGAAGATAGAGAAAGCTGGTGGCACCGTCGAGTTGATTGCCAATGAAATCAGATCTTCGGCGTAAGCCGAACGGTTGAAAAACAATGCCAGAAGAAAGAAGTCCGTTTTTCAGTTCGATCGTCAACATAGCCAGCATTCCGGACCTGCGCAAACGGATGCTGTACATGCTGGGACTGCTCGCTGTCTACCGCCTCGGCGCCTTCATACCCACGCCGGGCATCAATCACCAGGCCCTGCAGAATCTGTTCGAACAGCAATCCGGAACCCTTTTCGGCTTCCTTGACATTTTTTCAGGCGGCAATCTCCGGCGCTTCAGCATTTTCGCGCTTGGCATCATGCCCTATATCACCGCCTCCATCATTCTGCAGCTGGCGACGGTCGTCGTCCCTTACCTGGAAAAACTCTCGAAAGAAGGCGAACTGGGGCGCAAGAAGATCACCCAGTACACGCGCTACCTGACCGTGGTTTTGACCCTGTTTCAGGCCTTCATGACTGCCATCGCGCTCGAGAAGCAGGGCGGCGGACAGCTCGTACTGAACCCGGGATGGGGCTTCCGCTTCATGGTCATGATCACTCTGACAACCGGCACCGCGTTCGTCATGTGGGTCGGCGAGCAGATCACCGAGCGGGGCATCGGCAACGGCATCAGCCTGATCATTTTTGCCGGCATCGTCGTGGGCTTGTTCCACGCCATCCACGTCATGTACACCAACCTGGTGGAGCATACCTGGACGTTGTTTGATGAGCTCGTCCTGGTGGTTATCATGGTCATCACGGTGGCTGCTGTGGTGTTCGTGGAGCGCGGGCAGAGGAAAATTCCGGTACAGTACGCCAAGAGAGTCGTGGGCAGGCGCGTCTACGGCGGGCAGGCGACGCACTTGCCGCTGCGCGTCAACTCCGGCGGCGTCATCCCGGTCATTTTCGCGGCGTCGATCGTGAGCATTCCACAGACGCTCGGCGTCGTCTTCCCCCAGTCTTTTTTGCGTAGTCTGTCTGTGCAGCTCGGACAGGGAATGCCACTGTACAACCTCCTCTATATCGTGGGGATTATTTTCTTCGCGTTCTTCTACGTCAGCATCATTTTCAACCCCATGGAAGTGGCGGACAATATTCGCAAGTACGGCGGATACATTCCGGGAATACGTCCGGGAAAGAGAACCGCCGAGTACATTGACCGTATTCTGAGCCGGCTTACCGCGGCAGGCGCGATTTATCTCGTCATTGTCTGCCTGCTGCCTGAGTTCCTTATCACCGGATTCAAGGTACAGCCATTGCCCTGGATCGGTCCCAAGCTCGACGATTGGCTGACCGGTGCCGGACTGAGCGTCGTCACGACCGGGCTTGGCGTCACTTTTTATTTCGGCGGCACCTCGCTTCTGATCGTCGTGGGCGTGGCGATGGATACGGTCCAACAGATCGAATCTCAGTTGATCATGCGTCATTATGATGGTTTTATGAAAAAGGGACGCATCCGCGGCCGGAGAGGATGAGCGCTTTCAGCAGCCGCTCGGTGGCAATTATGGCCAGAAGATCACTGATATTGCTGGGCCCGCCGGGAGCGGGCAAAGGAACCCAGGCGCGCAAGTTGGCGGCTCATTACGGGTATCCCAGCATCTCCACCGGCGACGTGCTGAGAGACGCAGTAAAGAAACAGACGGACCTGGGGAAGCAGGCCCAGAAACTGATGGAATCAGGCGAGCTGGTTCCGGACAGCCTCGTGGATGCGGTGGTGGCGTCACGGCTGAAAGACGCGGATACGCGCCGCGGGTTTATTCTGGACGGTTATCCGCGCACGATCAGCCAGGCTGAGTTCTTGGAAAAGCTCTCCGGCAAGGAAAGCATAGCGCCTTTCGCCGTGGGAATCATCGTCGGCGATGAAATCCTGGTGCAGAGATTGTCGGGTCGCTGGAACTGTCCGGGTTGCGGCAAGATCTATAATGCCGGTTCCAACCCTCCGCGGGAACGGGGGCGTTGCGACGAGTGCGGCGCGGATCTGACGCAACGCCGCGATGACCGGCCCGAAGTAGTGCGCGAGCGGCTTCAAGTCTATCATCAGACGACACGGCCGCTGGTGGATTTTTATCGGCAGCGCGGGCAATACGTGGCAGTTAATGGGGAGGAGGGTGTTGATCTTATTTTCGATTCCATTGTCGGAATTTTGAACGGAGAGGAACAGGATCGCACCGCATCCCAGTGAACGGCGGCGCGTGATGGCTTATGCCCAAAGAGGATGCTATCGAGGTTGTTGGGACAGTGGTCGAAACGCTCCCGAACGCCATGTTCCGCGTGGAGCTCGAAAACAAGCACATGGTCCTGGCGCATGTGTCCGGGAAAATGCGGAAGAACTTCATTCGCATTCTGCCCGGGGACAAGATTCTCGTGGAGTTGTCTCCTTATGATCTGTCCCGCGGGCGCATCGTCTACCGGTACAAGTAGGCTGCCGGTTTTGCAGGGTAGGAGCGGGCGAATTGCCCGGGAGTGATTGTTATGAAAGTGCGTGCATCGGTAAAAAAGATCTGCGTAAAGTGCAAGGTAGTCCGCCGCAGAGGGGTGGTGTACATTCAGTGCCCTAACCCCAAACACAAGCAGCGGCAGGGCTGAGGCTGAACCGCTCACTCGGGTTCAGGGAGGTTAAACTTGGCTAGAATCGCGGGAGTGGATCTGCCCATCAACAAGAGGGTGCAGATCGGACTCACATATATATACGGCATCGGCAGGAGCAGGGCGACGAAGATTTGCCTGGAGGCAAACGTAGAAATCGCCACCAAAGTGAAGGATCTCACGGAAGACCAGATCGTCCGGATCCGAAACATAATCCAAAGAGATGGCATGGTGGAAGGCGATCTGCGCAAGGCTATTTCCATGGACATCAAGCGCCTCATGGAGATTGGCTGTTATCGCGGCTTGCGCCACCGGCGTGGACTCCCGGTCCGAGGCCAGCGAACGCATACCAACGCCCGGACCCGTAAAGGGCCTCGTCGCATCGTAGGGAAGAAGTAACAGGCCGGCGCCGCGCGGCGGGTGTGTCCGAACCTTCGCCGGACCGAACTTAATCAGGAGTGAATCAATGGCGGAAAAGGTTAAGAAGACAGTAAAGAAAAAAGCCGGCAAGAAGCGCGAAAAACTGAACGTTCCAAATGGGATTGCGCATATCCTGGCGTCTTTCAACAACACGGTGATCACCATCACCGACCTGGAAGGCAATCTCCTGACAGCTTCGAGCGCAGGAGCGGTCGGCTTCAAGGGATCGCGCAAGGGCACCCCTTTTGCCGCGCAGCAGGCGGCCACGACCGCCGCCGCCGGGGCCAAAGACCATGGCATGCGCTCTCTACAGGTCTATCTTAAGGGGCCTGGCGCCGGCCGGGAATCAGCGGTCAGGGCGCTCCAGGCCGCAGGGATCGAGGTGAAAAACATCCGCGATATAACCCCGATTCCGCACAACGGCTGCCGCCCTCCCAAGCGGCGCAGGGTTTAATACGGAGACGCCGTTCGCCGTGTTTCCAGGCAAGCCGGGACGGCGCGGCAAGTAAGTTGGAAGAGGAGAATCAATTTGGCCAGATATCGTGAAGCAAAATGTCGTCTCTGCCGCAGGGAAGGGATGAAGCTCTTTCTCAAGGGAGACCGGTGCTTCAAGGACACCTGCGCGATCGAGAAGCGCAACTTTCCTCCGGGCCAGCATGGTCATGACCGGCATCAAAAGACCGTCGGGTACGGCTTGCAGCTGCGCGAGAAACAGAAAGTGCGGCGCATCTACGGCATCCTGGAGCGCCAGTTCGCCAACTACTTTAAGAAGGCCGACAAGAAAAAGGGGATCACCGGCGAAACGCTGCTGCTGAGCCTGGAATGCCGGCTCGACAGTGTGGTCTGCCGCCTGGGCTTCGCAACCTCTCGTGATCAGGCGCGCCAGTTGGTAGCTCATGGGAACGTGCTGGTGAACGGGAAGAAGGTGGATATCCCATCGGCGGCAGTCAATGTCGGCGACGTGATCTCCTTGCGGGAAAGGACCAGGAAAGTGCAGCAGATCCAAGACGCGGCCGCCACAGTGGGCGGACGAGGCGGGGTGCCTGCCTGGCTTGCCCTCGAGGCCGCGAACCTGAAGGGAACCGTCGTCTCCCTGCCCAAACGGGAAGACTTGCAGATGCCAATCGACGAACAGTTGATCGTCGAACTCTACTCTAAGTAGAGACGGAACAGAACCAATGGTGACGAGTAACCCACTTTTCACTCACATGTACTGCTTGGCACTCGTGGATTCGGGTTCCATCACTGGAGAAGAATATGACAAAAGGTTTCCAGAAGCCCAAGAGATTGATTTGCGATCTTGAGACATTGAGCACCACATACGGTCAGTTTCAAGCCCAGCCGTTTGAGCGCGGTTTCGGCACAACGATCGGGAATGCGCTGCGGCGGGTTCTGCTCTCATCCATCGAAGGCGCAGCGATTACCGCGGTAAAGATTGAGGGTGTGCTGCATGAATTCACACCCATACCGAACGTGACCGAAGACGCCACCAACATCATCATGAATTTGAAGCAGATCCCGATTCGTTTGAATGTTGCCCACGAGAAGACGATCCTTCTGGAAGTGGATCAGAGCGGAGAGGTCACATCGGGCAGCATCGCCACCGACCCCGACGTCGAGATCCTCGACCCGAATGTCCACGTCGCGACCATCGGGGAGGGCGGCACGCTCAAAATCGAGATGCGCATCAAGAACGGCCGCGGTTATGTTCCTGCCGACGAAAATTTCGAAGAGGAACTGCCCATCGGATATATTCCGCTGGACAGCGTCCACTCTCCCATCAAACGGGTCAACTACAGCGTCGAAGCTGCCCGGCTGGGACAGACGACCGATTACGACAAGCTGATTCTCGACGTATGGACGAACGGATGCATTCGCCCGCAGGATGCCATCGCTCAGGCAGCGAAGATCCTCAAAGACCACATGTTCATCTTCATCAACTTTGAGGAACAGCCCCAGGAGGAAGAGGAAGAGGTTGACCGCGATGCCGAGCGCATGTCCGATAATCTGAAACGGTCCGTCGAGGAGCTGGAACTCTCCGTGCGCTCGTACAACTGCCTGAAGAACGCTGACATCAAAACCATCGGGGAACTGGTGCAGAAGACGGAACCCGAGATGCTCAAGACCAAAAACTTTGGCCGCAAGTCGCTCAATGAGATCAAAGAGATTCTTGCGGAAATGGGCTTGTCGTTCGGCATGAAGCTGGGCGACGACGGAAAGCCTCTGCCTGCTCCCAAGGCGGAATGACCGGGGAGACCCTTGTAGTATTTCGGAGACCACGCGCATGAGACATAGAAATGCCGGCAGGAAGCTGGGACGTAAGACTCCCCATAGGATCATGATGTTCCGCAACCTGGTAACTTCCCTCCTGGATAAGGAACGCGTCCGCACCACCTTGCCCCGCGCCAAGGAAGCGCGCCCCATTGCGGAGCGAATGATCACGCTGGGCAAGCGCGAATCGCTTCACGCCCGACGGCAGGCTCTGGCCTTCGTGAAGGACCCCGAAGTGGTGTCCAAGCTTTTCAAGACTCTGGCGCCGCGCTTCGCCGAGCGCCCCGGAGGTTATACCAGGATCATCCGCCTGGGGTTTCGCCAGGGTGACGGTGCGCAGATGGCTATTCTCGAGCTGATCGGAAGCGGCTACAAGGCGCGCAAGCCCGAAGAAAAGAAGGGCAAGAAGGCAAAGAAGGCGGAGAAAGAAACTCCCGAAGCCGAATCCAAAGAGTAGGGCGAGCGTGATGAGTCTTGATTGTCGAGTCAAAAGCTCCGAGTGATAGTGTCCTCAATCCTCACTCATCCGTCATCACTCCTTTCATCCCATGAAATTTGAAAAAGTCCCTCGAGCAAAACTCCCCACGCGGCTGGGAGAATTTACAGTTTATGCTTTCCGCCATCCGGAGACAGGTGAAGAAGCCGTCGCACTCGTTGCCGGCGACATCAGTGCGGATGCAGCCGTCCTGGTCCGCATACATTCCCAGTGTCTGACCGGCGACGTCTTTGCCTCGGATCGGTGCGATTGCGGCGATCAGCTGCATGAGGCCATGCGCCTCATTACCGCCAACGGAAGTGGCGTGCTCGTCTATCAGCAGCAGGAGGGACGCGGGATCGGCCTTCTCAACAAGATTCTCGCCTATGAATTGCAGGATCAAGGGATGGATACCGTGGACGCCAATCTTGAGCTGGGCTTTGAAGCCGACCAGCGCGACTATCTGTTTCCCGCCGAAATTCTGAAATATCTGGGCGCCATGCGAATCCGTCTGCTCTCGAACAATCCGGACAAGGTGCTCGGGCTGGAACGTGAAGGGATCCGGGTTGAAGAGCGCGTCGCGCTCGAAATAGCCCCCAACTCATCGACTCACGATTACCTGAAGATCAAAAAAGAAAAACTCGGCCACCTGCTCAGCAACATCTGAACTAGCCCATTTGATTCAGCTTGCGAAAGTACCCCATGAAAAGAAAAAAACCACCCGATGGGTGGTTTTTCCTTATTGCTAAACTGTGTTTTAAGAGAACTATCTATTCCTAAAGCGGGCTGCCAAGCCTAGGGCGCTGAGTCCAAAACCGAGCAGAAGAATCGTACCTGGCTCTGGAACAGCAGTAGTAAGCTCCCCCTGGACATTGCCAGTTTGTATAATATATTGTCCCTGACCGTTGGCTGTGTAGTGCCAGTTATACGTCCCAAACCAGGGCATATATAGAGTTGTTGCGGGGTCCCAGGTTCCCGAGCCCATAAAAACTCCATCTCCCACGCTTTGGAAATAGGATGGAATAGTTATAGGAGTGGGTAAGATAGGCCGAGAGTAGTTGGCGCCGACATACGATTCTGCGTCAGTAGGATTAAATGGATCAGCAGCACCAAGCATAACACGCGTTTCCAGTGATCCGCCGGTACCAGTCCAAACCAAAGTGGTTCTAGCTGCATCGCTGTAAATGTTCATCGATGCACTATAGGGAGTGACATATTCGCTGCCAACCACACTACCCGCCAAACCCGTACCAGTAATTGAGAAATAACCACCTGTGATATTTGTATTCCAACCGATTAATTCACCTGTTGCAAGGAAAGTTGAGCCAGGCATAGCAGGGTCATTGGGCGAGGCAAATGTCAGGTTAAAATTGTCCTGTGCAAAATAGATACTGCTAGCATTGGCCGCTGCTGTTGCAACGAAAAGCAAAGCTAAGGCCGCCAGCACCAAAAACAGCCAAGTTCTCATTTCATTGCCCTCCGCACGATTCAGATCCCTCATCATCGCATACTCTAACTATACGTCCCTAAATCCAGCAATAAGCGTGCCACCTGCATATGTTGTCTGGTGACTCCTAGGCATCTCTTCTATAAAATTAATTAAATGAATACGTTGCCCTATTCATAGGCCAGTGACTATGCACACATGATTATGAATGTCAAGATCTGATTGGGAGTAGTTGTAAAAAATCCTGACAGATTGATTCGGCACTAAAATCTCTTATGGCGCGTAAACTCACTGAATGAATGATTTACCTCGAAACATTGAAAAAACAAGGTTGTAAAAAGATCTTACAAGCGCTCTATCAATTTACACTGCTGTCCAAATTAGCTGGGATTCAGATATTACCTGTTTATTCAAAGCAAGTTACGGTCCTCGACAGTGCCTTTTCCGAAGGAAAACCCCGGCCACCTGCTCGATAACATCTGAGAGTGCGGGTCAGGCCTGGAAGATATGTTTCTCAGTCTGGAAGCCCACCCCATTCGCAAACCCAAAAGCAAGTTTTCCAGGCCTGATCCGAATGGCCCTTACAGAGGAGCTTGACCAGCGATTTCCTGTTTTGTCAAATGCGGGTGCCGGCGTCAGTCTTCGCATCCCTCCATGCGTGACCTTTACATGGCATTGTGGCTATGGCTATACTCCATTCATGAAAACCGTCAATGCCGGCAAATTCAAAGATCAGTGCCTCCGCATTATGGACACCGTGGCCCGCACTAAGACACCGGTGATTGTGACCAAGCGCAAGCGCCCGGTGGTCAAGATAGTTCCCTATGAGTATGGTTTTAAGTTTCTGTGCGTTTCTGACGGTTTTGCCGTATCTGAGGTTCCTGAACAGAACATCGAAAACTGGTACGGACAAAAAAGAGGATGGCCCGCTGCGGCAAAAGAGCAAATGGTCCGGAAGATTGCCAAGAAATATCATTTGGAAGTCTTTAAACCGCCGGACGAGGTGACCATTTCCGGCGAGTGTCGTCACATTTTGAGTTAGACCGCTATCAGGGAAAACTCGTCTTAGCGCACCCAAGATATCTGATGATTTGTATCTCCAAATCGGCAATATTCCCGGAACTCACCATTGGCGGCGAGGACGAGGGACGTCAGAGCGAGACACCCGGATCGGGCACGCTACATTCCGGGGCTATGAGCCTCCTCTGACTGCCAAGCAATGGCATTTGCCATTGGCAGGCGCCAAAGAGAATGGCACTTTTAAGAGGAGGCGGCCATGCGCCGCGGACGTGGAGCGATTGTGAAGGCTGCGATTCGGGTCTTTGCCCAAAAAAGGATACGCCGGCGCCTCGGTGCGTGAGATCTGCAGCGAGGCTGGCGTCACCAATCCGAAAAATGCATTGACCTGCTGCTTCAGGGCTGTGTGGTTCGGTAAGGTCTATACCGATCGGTATCACAAAAAGAGAATTGGGGTATGAAACATGATTCTGCAACGTTACAATGGCATGGAACTTGCACAATATGAAGGAATCTAGATCCGGCTCTGAGGTACGACTCGAAAACCATTCGACAAGCGGCCGGGACCAGGTTGAATGAGTCGGAGGGCGTGAGTTTCTGCATGAAACTGATTCAATGGAAACAACCGCAGTTGGTAGTGCGATAGAAGAGGTTTTTGAGGTATCTGCCGGTCATGTTGAGGAGCATAAAAATGCCTTTCAGCGTTTGGTATAAACATCTTGGCGTCACGGGGCTTGTTTTCGCGGGATTATTTTTGTCAAGCTGCAAGTCGAATTCGGCTCCTCCCCCTGCAGGTCCTACCGAGGTTGCCACCGTTACGATCCGTCCCGAACGGATCGTGCTGACAACCGAGTTGCCCGGCCGGACATCCGCTTACCTCGTTGCTGAAATCCGGCCGCAGGTAAGTGGCCTGCTGCAGAAGCGGCTGTTTGAAGAAGGGGCGAATATCCATGAGGGCGACCTTCTTTACCAGATTGATCCCGTCCCATACCAAGCCACATATGACCAGGCCAAAGCCGCGTTGGTCACGGCTCAGGCGAATGTTGGCACGGCCGAGGCGAACGTCGTCATGGCTGAGGCCAACCTGCCGGCGATCCGATCACGTGCCGAGCGCCTGAAGGGGCTGGTGGCCATCCACGCGGTCGGCCAGCAAGACTACGACGATGCCACTGCCGCTTTACGGCAAGCCGAGGCAAACCTCAACGTGACAAGGTCGGCCGTGCAGGCAAGCCGGTCGGCCGTGGAGGTAAGCCGGACGGCTGTGGAGAGCGCCCGTATCAACCTGTCGTACACACCCATCAGGGCGCCCATATCCGGACGGATCGGAAGATCCAACATCACGGTCGGCGCAATGGTGACTGCCTATCAGCCCATTCCGCTGGCGGTCATTCAGCAACTGGATCCGATTTACGTGGATGTGACCCAGGCCAGCGCGGACCTGCTGCGCCTCAGGAGGGAACTGGAAAGCGGCAACCTCAAGAACGGCTCGAGCCGGCGGAAGGTCCAGCTGCTTCTAGAGGATGATACACCTTACTCCGTGTCAGGCACGCTGCAGTTCCAGGACGTCACCGTGGATCCAACCACCGGTTCGGTCACGCTGCGCATGGTGTTCGCCAATCCCAAACAGGTGCTTCTTCCGGGCATGTTCGTGCAGGCGGTCATAGAGGAGGGGGTGGATGAACAGGCTCTTCTCATTCCTCAGCAGGGTGTAAGCCGCGACCCTAAAGGGAATCCCATTGCCTTGGTGGTGAACGCCGAAGGCAAGGTGGAGCAACGTGCGATTGTGCTGGACCGCGCGATCCGCGACAAATGGCTGGTCACGAAAGGGCTTTCTCCAGGAGACCAGCTGATCGTCGAAGGCATCGAGAGGGTTCGACCCGGTGATTCCGTCAGGGCTGTCGATTTTGTGGCACCCGCGAAAACCGGCGCAGGCCAGTCCCAAGTCCAGGCAAAGTAGGAGGAATTCAATGGCCAGATTTTTTATTGATCGTCCTGTCTTTGCCTGGGTTGTCGCAATCGGCATGATGCTTGCTGGCGGGCTGGCTATCTACAATCTGCCCATCTCCCAATATCCTCCGATCGCTCCGCCGTCGATTTCGATCACAGGTGTTTACCCCGGCGGGTCGGCGAAAACAGTGGAAGACAGCGTGGTTCAGATCATCGAACAACAGATGACCGGACTGGACAAGATGCTGTACATCCATTCCACATCCGATTCCTCGGGCACGGCACAGATCGATCTGACCTTCGCCCCGGGCACCGATCCCGATCTCGCCTGGGCAAAAGTTCAGAACAAGCTTCAGCTCGCCATGCCTTCACTGCCGGAAGTGGTGCAGCGACAGGGACTCAGGGTCAGCAAGTCCACCCGCAACTATCTGATGATCGTTGGGCTCACTTCCCTGGACGACAGCCTCGACCAGAATGACCTTTCCGACTACACCTTCTCGCAGATCCAATATTCGTTGGCCCGTGTGCCCGGCGTGGGCGAAGTGCAGATGTTTGGCGCTGGGTATGCGATGCGGATCTGGCTGGACCCGAACAAACTCACAAATTACAGCATGACCTCGGACGATGTCATCGCAGCGGTCCGGAGTTACAACGTGCAGGTGTCTGCCGGCCAGTTGGGCGGGATGCCCGCCGTGCCGGGCCAGCGGCTCAATGCTTCGATCGTTGTCCAGACGCTGCTGAAGACTCCGGAGGAGTTCGGCGCCATTCCTCTGCGCAACAATCCGGATGGATCCATCGTGCGGGTGCGGGACGTGGCGCGGACGGAACTGGGGACCGAATTTGACAATTTCAGGGTTACTTTTAACGGACATCCTGCATCCGGCCTTGCCATACGGCAGGAGGCCGGGGCCAACGCGCTGGACACTGCCGCTGCCGTGAAAGCGAAGATGGTGGAGCTGTCCCGCTACTTTCCTCCCGGCATGACAGCCGTTTACCCCTTTGACACGACGCCTTTCGTGCGGGTAGCCATCAACGAGGTCGTCAAGACCCTCCTTGAGGCGATCTTTCTTGTGTTCCTTGTCATGTTCCTTTTTCTGGGAAACATGCGGGCCACGCTCATCCCGACGATTGCCGTGCCCGTGGTTATACTTGGCACGTTTGGCGTTCTCGGACTGTTCGGCTATTCCATCAACATGCTTACCATGTTTGCTATGATCTTAGCGATCGGGCTTCTGGTGGATGATGCCATCGTGGTGGTTGAAAATGTGGAGCGTTTAATGTCCGAAGAGGGCCTTTCGCCGCTGGAAGCCACCCGCAAATCGATGGACCAGATTACCAGCGCCTTGGTCGGCATCGGGCTCGTTCTTTCGGCGGTATTCGGCCCCATGATGTTTTTCGGCGGCTCGACCGGCGTCATCTACCAGCAGTTTTCTGTCACGATCATATCCTCGATGCTCCTATCGGTCCTGGTGGCTTTGATCCTGACGCCGGTGCTCTGCGCCTCACTTCTCAGGCCGATGGGTAAAGGACACGAAGCCGCGGAGACTGGTTTCCGTCTCCTCAGGCCGTTTTTCCTGTGGTTCGACCACATATTTCTCCGCCTTCGGGGACGCTACCAGTCGGCAGTGGGACACATCCTCGGGAAACGGCTCCGCTACCTTACCGTTTTTGTCCTGATCGTGGTGGCGATGGGTTATCTCTTCGCGAAGATGCCCACGGGCTACCTGCCGGACGAAGACCAAGGCGTTCTTCTGGCCATGGCGCAACTTCCCCCAGGTTCGACGCTGGAACAGACGCGGGCGATTATGAAAAAGGTGCAAGACCACTTTCTCATAGACCAGAAGGAGGCGGTGGAAGCCTGCATGGGTATCAGCGGTTTTGGCATGGCGGGCCAGGCGCAGAACCAGGGGATGGCCTACATCAAGCTTCGGGATTGGGACTTGCGCAACCGGCCGGATCTGAAGGTGGAGGGCATTCTGAGGAAAGCCGCGCCGGTGCTGGGCAGTATCCGGGGAGCGACGATCTTTGCGTTTCCGCCCCCGGCCGTCACCGAACTCGGCACGTCAAAGGGATTTGAGTTCATGCTTCAGGACCGCGGCGGTCTCGGCCACGAAATCCTCATGAACGCCCGTCTCCAGGTTCTTGGCCAGGCGATGCGCGATCCGCGGCTGACCGCCGTACGTCCCAACGGAATGCCGGACCAGGCTGAGCACAAGGTGGATATCGACTGGGCCAAGGCCGGCACTCTGGGGGTGTCGGTGCCTTCGATTCAAAGTTTGATCTCGACTGCCTTCGGTAGCGCCTATGTCAACGACTTCATACAAGGTGGGCGCGTCCATCGGGTTTATGTACAGGCCGATGCCCCCTTCCGGATGCTGCCGGAGGACCTGAACCATCTCTACGTCCGGAACAATGCGGGCCGCATGGTTCCTGTCTCAGCCCTTGCGTCGGGGCGCTGGACCTACGCCTCCCCCCGGCTCGAGCGCTACAACGGTTTCCCAGCCCTAGACTTTTTGGGTGAGGCTGCGCCCGGAAAAAGCACCGGTGACGCCATGGCGGCCATGGAGGAAATCGCCAATAAGCTGCCGCGCGGCATCGGTTATGAATGGACCGGCATCTCGTACCAAGAGCGGCTGAGCCAATCCCAGACGGGGCTCCTGTATGCCTTTTCCGTCCTCGCTATTTTCCTGGTGCTGGCAGCCCTGTACGAGAGCTGGTCGATTCCCATTTCCATTCTGCTCGCCTTGCCGCTTGGTGTGATCGGAGGGGTTCTTGCCACCTCCTGGCGCGGGCTGCCGAACGACGTCTACTTCCAGATCGGGCTGCTCACGGTTCTGGGACTTACCACCAAGAACGCGATTTTGATTGTGCAGTTTGCCAAGATCCGCGTCGAAGCAGGCGCGGGCCTGATCGAGGCCACTCTCGAGGGGGCGAGGCTAAGGCTTCGACCCATCGTGATGACATCGCTGGCGTTCGGCTTCGGGGTATTGCCGCTGACGCTCGCCACCGGGGCTGGAGCAGGGGCGCAAAAGGCCATCGGCACCAGTGTCCTCGGCGGCATGATAACGGCGACATTCCTGGCGATCTTTTTTATTCCTCTGTTCTTCGTGCTGATAACCCAGATTTTCGGCAAGAAAAAACCGGGAGGTCGAACCATGATGGTCACCTCAGATTCCGCAATCAAGACGGAGGGGCCCGAACATGCGTAAGCTCATACCACTATTGGCGATCTCGTTCTTCCTGTACGGGTGTCCGCGCCCGTCACAGTATGTGCGCCCCGGATTGCCGGTGCCTTCCACCTGGCCAGAAAGCTCCGCCAATCAAGCCGGTGCGCCGAATGCGCCCGCGGCTGCTGACATGAAGTGGCAGGAATTCTTCACCGATCAGCGACTTCAATCTGTGATCGAGCTGGCACTGGCGAACAACCGCGATCTCCAGATGGCCACACTCAACATCCAAAAGGTCCAGGCTTTGTATCGGATTCAGCGTGCCGAACTGTACCCCACCGTTGCGGCGTCAGCCAGCGCCGATGGCTATCGAGTGCCGGCAAACCTGTCCAGCAAAAGTAATCCGGAAACGGTATCGCAATACACCGTGGCGTTGGGCACGGCTTCGTGGGAACTGGATCTTTTCGGGCGTATCCGAAGCTTGAAGAGCCGGGCATTGGAGGAGTACCTGGCGACCGAACAGGCACGGTCCGCCGCTCAGATCTCCCTGGTAGCCGCCGTCGCCGACAGCTACCTGGCACTTGCAGCCGACCGGGAGAACCTGAGGCTGGCCCAGGTGACCCTCGATGCCCAGCAGGCTTCCTACGATTTGATTCTGCACACCACGGAACTCGGCATGGCGTCTGACTTGGATTTGCGACAGGCGCAAAGCGAGGTGGAGGTGGCCCGCGTGGATATCGCCAGATATTCGGGTCAGGTGGCCCTGGACGAAGATGCGCTCAATCTGCTGGCCGGCACGCCCGTGATTTCAGGCTTGCTGGCTGATGATCTGAGCAAGGTCGCGGATTTAAAGGAAATTGCGCCCGGCTTGCCGTCCGACGTACTACTTCGCCGCCCCGATATTCTTGCGGCCGAACACCAGTTGAAGGCAGCCAACGCGAATATCGGTGCGGCGCGCGCGGCGTTCTTCCCCCGCATCACGCTGACTGCCGCCGCCGGGATCACCAGCAGCGACCTGACAAACCTCTTCAAGCCTGCGGCCGGAACCTGGAACTTTGCACCGCAGGTGACGCTCCCGATTTTTGACTCCGGGGCCCGGCAGGCCAACTACAAAGCGGCCCAGATGGATCGGGACATTGCAATTGCCGAGTACGAGAAATCGATACAAGCGGCCTTCAGGGAAGTGAGTGACGCCTTGAGCCTGCGCACCTCGCTGGCCAACCAGCAGCAAGCGCTGCAATCACTAGTTGATACGCTGCAGGAAATCTATCGGCTTTCCGAAGCCCGATACCAGGCAGGGATTGACAGCTACCTGAGCGTTCTTGTCGCCCAACGTTCACTTTATGCCGCTCAACAGCAACTGGTCGGTGTTCGCCTGGCACGTCTGAGCAATCTCGTGGTCCTTTACAAGGTATTGGGCGGAGGGGCCTGACAGACTCGTCATTCGCTCTCGCGCATTTCCGTTAGTGAGCATGAAACAAGGCTGGCATGACAATTGCTTCAATGTATGACGGGAGGAATTGCCCGCAATGTTTCGAATAATCCGAGAGGATCACCCGCGTCACATCCTGGTCACAATTGAAGGGTGGCTCACAGCTGAATCCGTTGAGACAGCTGAAACAGCATGCAATGCAGCGTTGCAAACCAATGTGCCGGTCACAGTTTTTCTCAAGGATATCGTGGAAATAGACATGGATGGACGTGATTTTCTTATGAGGATGTCAATGAGAAAAGCCCGGCTGCGTGCAGTCGGCGTTTATTCCAGATACATCGTCAGAAAGCTGCGGTCCAGGAGAGATCTGCGAGACCGAAGCGTGTAATTTCCATATCCAATCATTTCATCAACCAAAATCCAAAGCGTGCGCAAACTCTGGTTCAGCCTGTTTACGCCTTCCAGAGCAGGCAGGACGGGAAACCTCGCCGGCGACAAGTGGGGCATTCAGCGATGAAATGCCCAAAATCCTGCGGATGTGTTATGTTACGCGATATGAGCGTGGACAGTTCGGTCATCTACGAGGCGCTGTTTGAACTGGCACAGTCCATTTCCGGTCACAGCGATCTGGACAGCCTATGCAACGCGCTCTTTCGATCTCTCAAACGGGTTATCAAGTTTGATGGTCTTGGCCTGCTGCTGTATGACGCGGCGTGCAACGCTCTTCGCATGCATGCAGTAGCCTCCGCGGAACCGATCGACGATAAAGTCGAGTTAACACTGATGTCGCCGACAGATGATAATCCTGCGGGCTGGGTGTGGACAAACCAGCAACCTATGGTCATTCCACGAGTCGAGCAGGAGACCCGTTGGCCTGAATTCCTCAAAACAGTGCGGACGCACCGCGTTTCTTCGCTGCTCCTGGTTCCGATGACTACCGGAGATCGACGCCTGGGAATCCTGGCTTTTGGCGGCACGAAATGGATTTCGCCCTGAGGGTCGCTTCCGAGTTCGCGGTAGCGGTCGATTCCTACCTGACGCAGCAAAAATACCTGCGGGAACGTGATCGGCTGCAATTGCTGTTCGATGTCACGAACTCATTGGTCTCGAAACTCTCTCCCGATGCTCTTTTCTCGGCCCTAGCGGAGCAGATCGGCAAGGTGGTAGCCTGCGATTTCGCCGTACTTGCGCTGCTCGACAAAAACTCCGGAGAGCTCTTTCTCAGCGGCCTTTATGCTGCCGGCCATCGCGAGATAACTCCCGAGCTGACCCGGGTGCACCCTGATGGACTACCCAGTGCCGAAGCACTCGCCACCGGCAAAGCGGTCGTGACCGACCGGCCGGATTTCGAGCGCTTCCCTTCACCTTTCTATAGACGCTGGGCGGAAGCGGGTTTTTGCTCTATGTGCACGATTCCGCTGGTGACGACCAATGCGACCCTGGGAACACTCGAACTAGCGCGGCGAAATGGCCACGCCTTTACCTCAGACGATGTCGAGCTTCTCGTTCAGGTGGGCCGTCAGATAGCGGTTGCACTAGAGAATTCCTTGGCCTATCGCGAGCTGGCCGAAATGAAGGAGCGCCTGGCGACAGAAAAGTTGTACTTGGAAAGCGAAATTCGATTTGACCAGAATCTCGGAGAAATGCTGGGCGAGAGTCCGGCCTTCCAGGCAGTGCTCAAGAGTGTGCAAATCGTGGCGCCGACAGATGCCACAGCCTTGATACTGGGCGAGACGGGCACGGGTAAGGAGCTCGTTGCCCGCGCGATTCATGAATGGAGCGGGCGCAACAAGCGAAGCTTTGTAAGGGTCAATTGCGCCACCATCCCTTCGAGCCTGCTGGAGAGCGAGTTGTTTGGTCATGAAAAAGGCGCGTTTACGGGGGCTCTCGCGCAGAGAATCGGGCGTTTCGAGCTGGCGCATCAGGGCACGCTGTTTCTCGACGAAATCGGCGAGATCCCGCTCGAGCTGCAGCCGAAGCTCTTGCGAGCGATTCAGGAGCAGGATTTCGAAAGGCTGGGTGGGAACCGCACCATCCATGTAGACATCCGATTTGTCGCCGCCAGCAACCGCAATCTGAAAGCCATGGTGGACGAGGGTAAATTCCGAAGCGACCTGTATTATCGCCTCCATGTCTTCCCATTTCATGTTCCACCATTGCGGGAGCGCCGCGAGGACATCCCGATCCTCACCCGTTATTTCACTCAGAAATATTCAAAACGCATGGGCCGCAAAATCGATGCGATTCCATCTGCAGCTATGGACGTTCTCGTGCGCTACGACTGGCCCGGGAACATCCGCGAGCTGCAGAATGTGATCGAGCGATCCGTGGTTCTGACCCGGGGAAGTGTTTTGGAACTTGCCATGCCTGAGATCAGTGCCGGACTGGTTGCCGCTGGGCCGAAATCTGAGCTTGCATCCGTCGCCGAACGGGAAAGGATCGTGCAGGCCTTAAAAGACGCCAAAGGAGTCGTCGCAGGCCCGAATGGAGCAGCGAGGCTGTTGGGATTGAAGAGAACTACCCTGCAGGCCCGAATGAAAAAACTCCGGATCACGCGCGATTATCAGTAGCTAAATCACAGCTTAGTGCAAAGGCTTCCGTCCGAAGACCCGCGTCAGTTCGATGTCATCCGCCGTGCCGAGCTTGCCGTCAGGTCCGGCAGAGACAAGCCGGACAGTTTCGAGGTCCACGCGGATAGCGCTCAGCGGATGGCCCCAGGCATCAAGGCGGAGTACGGGAGCCATATAGAGCGGGAACAGAGAATCCGATAGTCCGACATAGTCGCTGAATTGTGGCAGACGGCCGTTTTTCTGCCGGTAGGCTTCGATTGCGGACGCGATCTTTTCCAGCGCTTGCCGCGTCTCTTCCACCTTTACCTGCTGCAGCGCCCGCAGGATGTCGTCCAGCTTTTCCCACTGCCCCTGACCCACGCGAACCTCTCGAACCACCCATTCGTTCCCCACCTTTTCCAGGCGGAAAGCAGAGTGAAGGTCCGTCTCGACAATCGCCTGCGATCCCATCTGGGAGACCGACAGCACTTCAAGATCACGTGGCGTGAGCGTTGTCGCCTGAGAGCCGATAATCGCTTCGCGCGCCGACTTCTTGTTGATCGACCGGCCGCCGCACCCGTTGAGCAAAAAGGCGGCAAGGCCAAGCAAACCTACGTATCTGCTGAGACGGTGCGTGGTCTCCATGCGAACAATGTATCGCAAACCACTTTCAGAAGTCATCTGCATTTCAGGTGACTGCTCAGCTGCAGCGACAAGGATTCGGTGTTATCGGAATGATTAGAAAGCCAACCTCCAAGGCTCAAGGTACTTGAAGAATCTCCAAGGAATCCTATTGGATCGGAAAACGTCGGCCCTTCTAGGGCCACAGAAGCCGACGCCTCTTTGAGATTCTTTGAGTGCTTTGAGTCTTAGAGGTTCTCTTTGGCATTCGGCCATGCGATACGGTTTCAAAAAAGGCTGAACAGCTACCCATAAACATGCTCGATCTCAGACTATAATGGAATCATGCTCAAACCAGCTGATGCAGCCGGGCGTGCCGCGATAGGCTTGGATGCGCCGGTCCAGTTTCTGAAGGGCGTCGGGCCAAGGCGCGCCGAGGAACTTGCATCCCAGGGCATCCGTACGGTCGGCGATCTATTGGATTGCCCGCCATTCCGTTACGAGGATCGCACGGTGTTCCGGCCGCTTCAGTCACTGCGCGAAGGCGAGTGGGTACTGACGCGGGGTCGGATTTGCAGCGTGGGCAGCTTCGATGCGCGTCGCCGCAAGCTGTCGGTGTTCGAAATCCTCGTCCAGGATGCAACGGGCAGTGTCGAGCTCAAGTTTTTCAACCAGCCGTATCTCCGCAACGTTTACCGGCAGGGAATGGAACTTATCATCTACGGGCAAGCCAAGCGGGACACCTATGCGCATGGACGGCTGTGCTTCATGAATCCTGAGTGCGAGGTGGTGGAGGCGGAAACGGCGGGACTCTCCGTCCATTCGGGGCGTGTGACCCCGATTTATCGCCGTCTGGGGGCGCTGCGCGCACGCGCGTTGCGTCAGATCCTGTTCGCTGCCGTATCGAACCTGCCTCCGGATATGAGCGACCCGCTGCCCCTTTATCTTCGCCGCCAATATCGGCTTCTTCCCAGAGCAAAGGCGCTGTCGCTGATCCATTTCCCCGAACTGCGCGCGAATTCGCCGGAAGGGCGGGAGCGGGAAATGGATGTGCTCAACCACGGCCTGTCGCCGGCGCACAAACGCATGATCTTCGAGGAGCTTTTTCAAGTCCAGGTCGGCGTGGCGATGGTGCGGGAAAGCCGCACGCGTGTGCTGAAGGAACGCAGACTCCACCTTGGCGACGAGGTGCGGATCGCTATCAAGAAAATCCTGCCGTTTCACCCGACCGCTGCGCAAAAGCGCGTCCTGAAAGATATCGCGGACGACATGCTTTCGCAGCGTCCGATGTGCCGGCTGCTGCAGGGAGACGTCGGTTCGGGCAAGACCATCGTGGCGGCACAGGCCGCGATCATTGCGGTGGAAAATGGATTTCAGGCGGCGATCATGGCGCCCACCGAGATCCTGGCCGAACAACACCATTTTTATTTTCGCCGTCTTCTCGAGCCTCTTGGATATTCGATCGACATCCTCAAAGGCAGCCTGCCGCCGAAGGATAAGCGGGCAGCGCTCGAGCGCATCCGTGGTGGTGAGACGCGCATTGCAATCGGAACTCATGCGCTGATCCAGGAAGGAGTGGAGTTTCAGAACCTGGCATTGACGATCATCGACGAACAGCACCGCTTCGGCGTCATCCAACGAAACATACTCAAGAGCAAAGGGAAGCTCCCGGACACCCTGGTGATGACGGCCACTCCCATTCCCCGTTCGCTCGCGCTGACCCTTTACGGAGACCTGGAGATTTCGGTTATCGACGAATTGCCGCCTGGGCGGCTCCCGATCACCACGCGCTGGCTTGAGGAAAAGGAAAGGAGTGCCGCGTATGGCGAGGTGCTCAAGACCGTCGGGGAGGGACATCAGGTCTACATTGTCTGCCCGCTTGTCGAGGAAACGGAAAAGTCCGACCTGCGATCTGCCACGCAGATGGCGGCTCACCTGCAGGAAAAGGTTTTCCCGGACTTTCGCGTCGGCTTGTTGCACGGGCAGATGAAAACGGCGGACAAAGATCGGATCATGGGCGAGTTTTCCGCGGGCGAAATACAGATTCTGGTCGCCACGACGGTGATTGAAGTGGGAGTGGACGTCGCCAATGCCACACTCATGATCGTCGAGCATGCCGAACGCTTCGGCCTGGCACAGCTTCATCAGCTGCGCGGACGCGTCGGGCGCGGAGCGGTCCAGTCGCAATGCCTGCTGATCGGCGACGCTCGCGGCAGCCCGGAAGCCCGGCGCCGCCTGGAGATCATGTGCGAAACCAACGACGGTTTTCGCATTGCTGAAGTCGACCTGGAACTGCGCGGCCCCGGGGAAATCGCCGGCACGCGCCAGTCGGGTGTCCCCGTTCTCAAGTACGCCAACCTTGTCAGAGACCGGAAAGCTCTGGAGCTGGCCCACACGGAGGCGCGACACTTTCTCAGCATGCTGGCCACGGGTGCCGACGAGGAGTGCCGGCGCATCGCCGCGCTCATCCGGCTCCGGTGGCGTGACCGTTACGACATAGCCCTGGCGGGATAGGGTGTGCCATGCGCATTATTTCAGGGAGGTTTCGCGGCAGAAGGCTTAAGAGTCCTGGAGGTCTCGGCCTGCGCCCCACGAGTGACCGCCTCAGGGAAACGCTTTTCGACATTTTGGGACCTGGAGTCGATGGTGCCGTCGTCCTTGATGTTTTTGCCGGTGCCGGTGGAATCGGCCTGGAAGCGATCAGCCGTGGAGCGCGGGAAGTCGTTTTCGTCGAGTCAAACCGGGAAGCCGTGCGCTTGATTCGCGATAACCTCAGCCTGTGCGGAATCTCCTCCGATTACCGCATTCTGCAGGGCGATGCATTCTCCATGCTCCGCTCCCTCGCTCGCGAACAGTTTGCTGCCGATATCACCTTTTTGGACCCCCCATACAAGTGGGGGCCGTATCGCGACCTGATCGAAATCCTGTTTTGCACCGGAATCGCGCGCATCGGCGCTCGGGTTGTGGTCGAGCATCACGGCAAAACCGCGTTGCCGGATGCCGGACCGAGCTTCCGTTGCGTGCGCACAGTCCGGCAAAGCGACAAATGCCTCAGTTTCTTTCAAGCGATAAATGAAGCCTGACGGCAGCGGTAACGAATCCTCACCCGTCACTCGACACACGTGTGTGGTTTTCGACTAATTCAAGGACGTCATGCAGACGTTTGCAGATACGCTGGGCTTCCCCTGACCGTTCGTCTTCCGTGGGGGAGAGCGGTTGCTTCAGCAGGTCCAGCGCGTGATGAAAAACTATGTGCCTGGCCATCCCCGGTCCGTGCAGCTGCCGAATATCCTTCACGCACTTGCGCATGCGATCCGCGGTTGCGAGATAGTACCGCCAACGCTCTCGAGTCGTTCTTTTGTTTTCCGCGGCGATCGCCACTGCAAGGCGGGAGCGGGCACTCTCCATGGCGTGGAGCAACTCGCGATAGAGGCGCGGCTCTCTGGTTCTGATTGATTCTCTTGCGGTCAAATCTCCTCCGCTGCAAATTCCCTGAAATAGCGCGGGACGGCGCGAAACAATATGGACGCGAAGACAATCCCCACCTATCTAACGGTTCGTGGAATTTTTGAGCGAAGAAATCATGGGCAGTGGCAATTGCGAAGACGTGAATCTCCCTTTGGTCGTGGAAAGCCTGATGCTCAGCCATCGCGAGAAGTGGTTGCGGTTCGTCCAAAAGGTGGTGCAGAACCCCCAGGATGCCGAGGACGTCTTGCAGGAAGCGGCATTGCGCATGCTGGTACGCGCCCGGCAATTCAGTTCCGCGGAGCAGGCCCGCATGTACCTCGGACGCATCATCTCCAATACAGCCATCGAGATCTACCACGCGCGCCGGCGTCATCGCCGCCAATACCGGCCTTTGCATGAACATCTTCATGCAGCATCGGATCGAGGAGGACCGGAACGATCCCTGTTTGAGAGGGAAGAACTGAATGCGAACGCGCGCATGTTGAGTCTCCTCCGCGAGGGCCTGTCTTGCCTCCCGCTCAAACAGTATCAGGCAGTGCGCCTGACTGTCCTGGATCCCGACTTAGTGTCCATGCGTGACGCCGGGATCGAAAACGACATTCCCTACTCGACTCTCCGGCATCGAAGCGTCCAGGGTATTCGCCGGTTACGCCGCTTCCTTTGCCGTGCGCTGCGCGGATTTTCGGCGCGGATGGTGTTGACGTGACTTGTGGGCTATTTCTGATTGCTTGAATTGAAGATGCGCCACCCCATATAATGGTCGCTCAACACAGAGCCACTTGCGGTGGTGATCAATCCAGGGCAATTCGCTCATGAAGATTCGAGCTGTCTATCCAGGTACCTTCGACCCCCTAACCAACGGCCATCTCGATTTGATCCGCAGGTGCGCTGCCTTGTTCGACGATGTGTTTGTCGCGATTCTGAGCAATGCCGACAAGACCCCTCTCTTTAGTCTGGAGGAGCGTGTCGAAATGCTGGAAAGCGTGGTTCACGACATGCGCAACGTCTCCGTGACGACTTTCGATGGACTGCTGGTCGATTATGCGGAGCGGATCCATGCGTCCGTGATTGTTCGCGGCATCAGGGCAATTTCCGATTACGAATACGAACTCCAGATGGCGCTCATGAACCGGCAGCTTTCATCTTCCGTAGAGACCGTTTTTTTGATGCCGGCGCTAACCTACTCCTATTTGAGCTCTCACCTGGTCAAGGAGATTTCGGAACTCGGAGGATCGGTCCACGGCCTGGTCCCCGCGATTGTGGAACGGCGCCTCAAACGCAGGCACAAACGACAGCCATAAGGGCAGCAGTGCGTGCCGCAGTCAGAGCGCGCAAGGGAGAAAGCTTTGATATCCAATCTTAAACTCCGGATGGCGCGCGTGATCTCGGGTCACCGATTCCTGTTTGGCGCCGCATTCGCCATCATTGTGCCCTTGCTCGCAGTTCCTGCATACAGGTTCCTGGAGCGGCAGCGGTCCACCCTCCCTGTTTCCGAAGCATCGGTTGGTCCGGCCCTGAAACTCTCCCCCTTGCCGAAGTTGCAGGAGATCGCCGATGTCTTCCGCCAGAACGAGACCATCACCGAGGCACTCACTCGCCATGGCCTGACGAAGCAGGATGCCCTGAATTTCGTGCAGTCGACGCGCTCCGTCTACTCTCTTGCCAAAGTGATCGCGGGGCGCGAATTCAAGCTTCACTTCTGGTCGCACAACGGCGCGTTCAACGACTTTATTTATGCCATTGACGGCAACAGGTATTTGACGGTTTACCGATCGAGCGGCCAATTCGTTCCTCTGGTCAAGGATTTTAATTACGAAACCAGAACTGTCGCGGTGAGCGCCGATATTGAGGAAAACCTGTTTTCGACCATTGAGCGGATCGGAGAACAGGCGCAGCTTGCCTACGGCATGGACGACATCTTCAAGTGGGACGTGGACTTTAATACCGACATCCGGCAAGGCGACTCTTTCCAGATGTTGGTTGAGAAAAAGTACCTGGACGGAAACTTCGTCCGGTATGGCGATATCCTGACCGCTGACCTGATGGTGCACAACAAGCGTTTCTCTGCATTCCGTTTTCAAAAAGACTACTACGACCCCAACGGGAAGGCCTTAAGAAAGGCCTTTTTGAAGTCGCCTTTGAAGTTCACGCGCATCAGTTCGAGATTTACCACCGCGCGATTGCATCCCATTCTCAAAGTCGTGCGGCCGCATCTTGGCGTCGACTATGCCGCGCCGACCGGAACCCCTGTTTTCTCGGTGGCGGCCGGCAAGGTCATTTCGGCAGGGTGGAATGGCGGTTTCGGCAACAGTGTAGTGGTGCATCATGCCAACGGTTTCGAGTCAACTTACTCGCACCTATCGAAAATCGCCGTTCACGCGGGACAACAGATAGCTCAAGGCGGACTCATCGGCGAGGTCGGTGCTACAGGGCTTGCCACCGGGCCGCATCTCGACTTTCGCCTGTCGCTGTACGGCAAACCCCAGAATCCGACCAGGGCGATTCTGCCGGCAGCCGAACCCGTGCCTCCTGCCCTTTTCACGCAATTCGCGGCGCGGCGTGATAGATTGCGTGCGCAGCTCGATCAGCTCACCGCAGGAGAGGCGACGACCGTCCGGCTGGCGCAGAGCACTTCGATAGGAGGACAGATTCGAAAATGAGATTCTATCGCTCACTCTGGTCGCCGATCGTCTTGGCTTTGCTCTTATCATTCATCTCCAGCGCGTCAGCGCAGGATCTCACCCTTTTCGTCGGCGGTCAGTTCCCCGGCTCGGTGACGGTTCAAAACGTCGTCACCTCATTGGATAAGGGTCCTGTCTATGGCGTGCGCTTCAGCACTCCATTCGCCTTGAACGTAAAATTGGAGCACACCCTGGCCTTCAGCAATGATTTTCTTTTCCCTCACAGCCTGTCGGGGATCACGAAGGCCAACGGTCTTTTGTACAATACCAACCTGCTTGTTAATATACCGATCGGGAAAATGGTGCCTTATGTTACCGCCGGCGCGGGTTTTATGCGCCAGTCCGGTTCACCCAATCTCCCGATAGGTACCAAGTTTACTTTCAATTACGGTGGCGGCTTGAAACTTCCCAAGCTGCTCGGTCCCGCCGGCCTGCGCTTCGATGCGCGCGGATACACGGCGACCGGCGTGTTTTCCCAGTCCGTGAATCTTTTTGAGATAAGTGGCGGCGTCCTTTTCAGTTTTTGACCGTTCCGGTCATCTATCTGCTGCAATCGGCAATCTTGTGCCTGCTTCCGAGGTCCAATCTTGAGACTGGCGATTATTGCCAACCCGATCTCCGGCGGTGGCCGGGCCTTCAAGCGCATCGAACAGTTGTTGAAGGTCTGGCCCCACCGTGAATGGGAAGTTGAGTTCCTCCCTACGAAATGCGCGGAGCATGCCGGCGTCCTCGCACGCGAATTGCTTTCCCACCCTCCCGACCGGCTGGCCGTCTGCGGCGGTGACGGGACGTTCAACGACGTTGTTTCGAGCGTGCCCGGGCCGCCGTTCCCGGTCGCGCTGATCCCGTCCGGAACAGCCAACGTCTTGGCTCATGAGCTTGGCTTGCCTTACGATGCCGCCGGGGCTCTCGAGGTTGCACTGAAAGGGACCGTGCGGCAGGTGGACCTTGGCATCCTGCGCGGAAACGGACACCACCACTTTCTGCTCATGGCGGGGATCGGATTGGATGCCTATGTGGTCTCCAAGGTTCGACCCAAGAAGCGGAGATTCGGGCTCGCGGCATTCTATCTTGCCTCACTGCGCGCACTGCTGTCGTACACCTTCCCTGAGTTTAACGTCATGGCGCAAGGGGAAACGATCCCGGCGACTTCCTGTCTGATTGCCAACACGCGCCACTACGGCGGCGGCCTGGTGTTCACTCCCGATGCCAGCATGGAAGACGGACTTCTCGATCTGTTTCTGCTCCGGGAGAAGTCAAGGATCGAAAATTTCAAGCTGCTCTTTTCGGCGTGGCGCGGCAAGCCCCGCCTGGATGGACGGATTCAGCGCCGGCAGCTCTCCGCCTTGCGAATCGAGGGTCCGCGAGGAATCTGGGTGCAAGCCGATGGCGAATTGAAGGGAACGCTGCCTCTGGATGTGACCCTTGCTCACGCGGCTTATCCCCTCGTTGTTCCGCGGTAGACAAACACATTAGGCTTGATTGCGTTGATCCTGCTTTCTATTCTTTGGGCCGGAGTTCAGTCATCATGTTTCGAGTTGCTATCGTAGGCCGACCGAATGTCGGCAAATCCACACTCTTCAACCGCTTGTGCGGATCACGCAAGGCGATCGTTGGCGACGAGCCGGGCATTACAAGAGACCGGATTTATGGGATAGTCAGCTGGAGGGGTTTGCACTTTGAGTTGTTGGACACCGGAGGCATGATGCCGGGTGTGCATGAGGCCATTCCCGCGAAGATTCTCGAGCAGGTTGAGAAGGCGATCAGTGAATCCGATCTCTTGCTGCTGGTTGTCGATGGGCGCGCCGGCGTGACCGCGCCCGACGAGCAGTTGCTCCCTTTGCTGCGTCGCTCCGGAAGGCCGACCTGGGTTGTAGTCAATAAAGTTGACAGCGCCGAAGTGGAGCCTCACGCGGCCGCGTTTTATGCCTTTGGCACGGAGGATCTATTCTCTGTCTCGGCTGAACATGGAAAAGGGATCGGCGACCTTCTCGACGCCATCACCGCGCGCATCGGCGCGGATCAGGATGAATCGGACGGGGAAGTACCGGACGAGATAGCCGTCGCGGTCGTCGGGCGGCCTAACGTAGGGAAATCCTCGCTTGTAAACAGCCTGCTCGGTGTAGAACGTGCGATTGTAAGCGAGATTCCCGGAACCACGCGAGATGCAGTCGACACGCTGCTCGTTCGCGACGGCACTCGCTATCGGATCATTGACACAGCAGGAATCCGGCGGAAAGGCCGCACAGAAGCCCGGACCGAAAAAGTCAGCGTCGTGATGGCTCGCAAGTGCCTGGAGCGTGCCGACGTGGCGCTCCTGCTGCTGGACGCGGAAGAAGGGGTGACCAAACTGGATGCCGCCATTGGAGGCTATGCCGACGAGGCGGGTTCTTCCGTTATCATAGTGCTCAACAAGTGGGACAAAATCGCCAAGACCGAACACACCGTCGAGGAACATACCGACGCCATTCGTCGGCGCATGAAATATCTCGCGTACGCGCCCGTGGTAACCGTGTCGGCTCTGACGGGGCAACGCGTGCCCAAGCTGTTCGATGAAATTCGGAGCGCGTGGGAGGCAAGACAAATCCATGTCCCGACCGGGCTTTTGAATAACATTTTTGCACCTGATATTTCGGCCCAATGGGTTGCCGGCGATCCCGGGAACAAGCTGAACATCCGCTATATCACGCAAGCCAGGTCAAAGCCGCCGACTTTCGTAGTGTTTACCACGGGCAGCGAACCACTTCACTTTTCGACCGAGCGTTTCCTGATGAATCAGCTGCGGGAGCGCTTCGGTTTTCATGCGACGCCCATTCGGATTCGCCAGCGGACGAGAAAGAAGCTCCGCCGTGGTGAGCGCCGCCAAGTCTAAGAGATACATCTGGGAATGACTCAGCCGTCCCTACGGGATTTGCATTGGGGTGTCCGACAAAAGGTCCCGGCACTGAAGTGCCGGGCAATTCTCGTTGCGTCCCTGACGGGACGCGCCTGGAGTTTGGCGATCTTGTATCTCCGACGGGGCGCGCCGCAGAATCGATTTTTTTACCGATCTTGTATTGCCTGGGCCATTTCCCGAAACTCGTCAAGCGTCACCAGCCTTTTCCCTAGAAGTGATCTCTCCTTGACTGCCCCGAGAAGGGCCATCATCTGCTCCTGAGTTGCATTCATTCCCAACTGGTCCAGGAAGAAAGCAACACTGTCGATGCCGCTGCCTTTCCCCAGCACCGCGCGAGGCGGCGTGTTGCCGACCAGCTCTGCACGATACGGCGCCAGCTCCGTTGGAAATTCGGCGCCGCAATTCCTCAACCAGCTCACGATGATGCCGCTCTCGATGTCAAACAGGTTCTCTCCGACAATGCAGCGATTGGCGGGCACGCGGACTCCGGCAAGCTCTTGCACCAAGCGTGATACCTGGACAAACTTCTCGGTCCGGAGGCCCAGATCGATGTCGTACATGGTCTTCAGCGCCAGAGCCAGCTCTTCGTATGCGCAGTTGCCGGCGCGCTCGCCGATTCCCGTGACAGAGGTGTGCGCCACGCGGCAACCCGCGGCCAGCGCCAGCAGCGTGTTGGCAACCCCCATGCCGAAATCGTCATGAAAGTGGACCTCGAAGGGCGTCTCGGGAAAGATCGCGCGCATGCGCCCGATCAAGTACGGTACCGTGTGCGGAGCTAGGCCGCCGAACGTGTCCACGATGGTGAGCGCGTCCATATGACCTTCCGTTGCCACTCGTTTCAGCATTGGAAGAACCCAGTCCAATGGGGCGCGCGAGAAATCGATCGGGAAAAAGACCACATACAAGCCGTTCTCCCTGGCGAAGCGAGTCGCTTCCACGGATGTTTCGATTGCCTTTTCGAGATCCCATCTATAGGCACGTTCTATGATGTGCGTTGAGCTGGGCACTTCCATGACGATGCCCTTGACTCCCGTGTCCACGGAGCGCTTGACGTCCTCCACCATGCAGCGCGCGAAGCTGAAAACCTGCGTCTTCGATTTCTCCAGACGCTTCACGATCTCGCGGATAGCCTGCTCGTCCGATTTTGAAACGACGGGCATGCCGGCCTCGAGTCGATGAAAACCGGTCTCGGCCAGGGCCTCGGCAATCCGGATCTTGTCGTCCTTGGTGAAGACGACGCCGGCCTGTTGCTCGCCGTCGCGCAGCGTCACATCGTGCAGCTCCGGATGTGGATCGAAGGCGATCCGCGCGCGCGCGTCATCGTCGAAATTCCATGGGCTGGTAAACCACATGTCGGTCTGCCATGGTTTTTTCATGGCCACGCTCCCTCTTCTCAGTAATAAGTCTCTCGGTCGCGCGGAAGACCCTTCTCCCGGCGGCGGCAGAATACCACTTCCGATGCCGAATCTGGTATCCTGACGATCGTGAAGAAGCCGGTTTTAACCCGCGGGAATCCTCTCATCTTTTACTATCACCGCCTCAATCGATACAGCTTCAATGCTCTGGCGGGGGCTCTGGACAGCGATGCAGAACTGGCGGAGTGGCCGATCAGCTTGCCTAAAACCGTGGCAGAACTTCAGGCGGCAGCCGCATCAGCTTTGAACAAGCATGGACACTCCGTAGTTGCTCTATCTGTCCTCACTCCCCAGTTGGAGGAGATGCTGGAACTCGTCCGGCGGCTCCGATCGGCTTACGGCTCGGGCATCACGATCCTCGCCGGCGGGCCGCACGCTACGGCCGAATCCACTAAGCTTCTCATGTCAGGCGTCGACATTGTCTTTCGGGGAGAGGCGGAAGTCAGTTTCCCAATAGTCCTCCGGCGGCTAAGCCAGGGACTGGAGTGCGAAAACATCGCCGGCACGGCAGTCCGGAAGGACAATCAGATCATCGTGGCTCCACGGGCGCGTCCTGCTGATCTAGATTCTTTCGCTTCCTTTTCGCTCCGGCGGGGCATGCTCGGCCCCATCGAAATCACGCGCGGATGCCCGTTTGCCTGCAGTTATTGCCAGACCTCCCATATATTCGGCACTCAACCCCGCCATCGCAGCGTTTCCGCGATCGTACGCCAGGCTGCGATGCTGTGCTCGAGGGGGCGCGCGGTAATCCGCCTGCTATCTCCCAACGCCTTTTCCTACGGATCCCCCGATGGGCGCCGGCTCAACCTGACCGCCATGAGCGAATTGCTCGTGGCGCTGCGCGCGACGGTATCACCACGCGGCCGGATCATTTTCGGCTACTTTCCGTCCGAGGTGCGGCCCGAACATGTCACTTCCGAAACGCTCGATCTTTTGCGGCAATATGCCGACAACGATGAAATTGTGATTGGGGCCCAGTCCGGCAGCGCGCACGTGCTGGAAACCTGCCACCGCGGCCACACAGCGGAGAGCGTCCTGCAGGCTGTGTCCCTGGCACGGAAACGCGGCTACAAGATTCTTGTCGACTACATGTTCGGGTTGCCCGGCGAGACCGAGGCGGAGGTGCGCGAAACAATCGCACAGATGATCGAACTGGCGCGTCTCGGCGCCCGCATCCATCCGCACGCGTTCGTTCCTCTGCCGCAGACACCGTTCGCCGCGGAGCGCCCGGGCAGAATCGCGCCCGAGGTCGTCCGGGTTCTGAGCCAGCTGAAGCAGCAGGGCGCGATCTACGGAGACTGGACCGTCCAGCGTAGGCTTGCGAATCGCATGATCCTTCGCCGGCCCGCGCCGCAGAGATTCGAGGAATAACAACAAGAACTGGTTTGAAGAAAATCATAAAGAAAGCAGCGCTGTCCTAAGCGTGGAGAAATTCCGGCTCTCGATCCGTGGTCATATTGAAAGGCG